>JASHRU010000104.1 GCA_030037225.1 Candidatus Acidiferrales bacterium
CCCGCGGCCTACCACCAGCTCACTTTCAGGCGCGGGATGGTGCGTCAGGCGCGGTTTGCACCCGACGGCCAGACGATTCTTTATAGCGCGACATGGGAGGCGGATCCTACCGAGGTCTTTTCGACGCGTTTTGGGAGTGTGGCTTCGCGTTCTCTCGGGCTCACCGGTGCAGAGATTCTGGCGGTCTCGCCCTCGGGAGAGATGGCTGTGTTGCTCGGCAGCCACGAAGTCCGGTCATGGGTTTACACGGGCACGCTGGCACGCGTCTCGCTGTCGGGCGGGGCGCCGCGTGAAATTCTCGAAGAGGTTCAATGGGCGGACTGGTCGCCGAACGGCGAGGATCTCGCGGTGGTGCGCGATGTGGGCGGCAGGAACCGCCTGGAGTACCCAATCGGCAAGGTGCTCTATGAGACCGTCGGTTGGGTTAGCCATCCGCGCATATCACCCAAGGGCGACCGGATCGCTTTTGTCGAGCATCCGATTCCCGGCGATGATGCCGGCTCCATTGCGGTGGTGGATCTGGCCGGCAACAAGAAGACTCTGACTGGAAGCTGGACGACTGCACAGGGTCTTGCCTGGTCGGCCGATGGGAAAGAAATCTGGTTCACAGCCGCAGTAGTCGGCAATATTCGCGGGCTGTACGCGGTGACGCCCGAGGGGGAGCAGCGGTTGCTGGCGAGCGTGCCCGGCGCCTTGCAACTGCACGACGTCTGGCGGGATGGGCGCGTTTTGTTGTCGCGGAACAACATCCGGCGGGAACTGAACGCCCTGGTGGCGGGAGAGAGCGGCGAGCGCGACCTCACGTGGCTCGACTGGTCCATACCCTCGGACTTGTCGCCGGACGGCAAGACGCTTCTGATTGATGAGGCGGGCGAAGGTTCCGGTCCCGGCTACTCCATCTATTTGAGGCAGACGGACGGATCACCGGCGGTTCGATTGGGCGACGGTGTAGCGCTGGCACTCTCGCCCGATCAGAAATGGGCCCTCTCCACACCGCTCCAATCGCCGGAACAGCTCATCCTCCTGCCGACTAAGGCGGGAGAGCCGAAGCAACTGGCCCCGAGCGGAATCAATCACTATCAAGCGCGCTGGTTTCCCGATGGGAAGCGAATTCTCTTTTCGGGGAATGAACCGGGGCACGGAGTCCGGCTGTACGTTCAGGACCTCGACGGTGGAAAGCCGCAGCCCATCACCCCGGAAGGGATCAGCCCTCTCGCGTATCCACTCTCTCCGGATGGCAGACTGGTCGCGGCGGTTGGTCCCGACCAGAAGGGCTATCTTTTTCCGGTAGAAGGAGGAGAGCCCCGGCGGCTTGCGGGACTGGAAGGGAACGATGCGCCAATCGCCTGGGACGCGGATGGCCGCGGGCTATACGTATACAGGCGAGGAGAAATTCCGGCGCAGGTCTTCCGCTTGGAAATTGCCACCGGTCAGAGAAAGCTTTGGAAGAAGCTGATGCCTCTCGATCCCGCCGGAGTTGAGATCATCTGGCCCATCTGCGTGGCACCAGACGGAAAGTCGTACGTGTACGGTTACCGGCGGTATCTTTCCGATCTTTACCTTGAGGAAGGGATCCACTAGCCGCGCTGCTAACCACTGGCGCCGCAGCCACTCCCGGTTGCGCCCCTTAGCCTTCCCGATGTAGTGCAAAATCCAATGTTGCTGGCGGCCGTGGCGGGCCGCGTCACGGATCAGGCCAGGGCGGCTTTGGCCTGCTCGGCGAGCTGCGTGAAGCCTGCTGCGTCAGCCACTGCGAGATCCGCCAGGATTTTTCGGTCGATCGCCACGCCGGCCTTTTTCAGGCCGTTGATGAGCGTGCTGTAGGTCATCCCGTTATTTCGCGCCGCGGCGCCGATGCGTTGAATCCACAGGCGCCGAAAGTCGCGTTTGCGGTTGCGCCGGTCGCGGAAGGCGTAGCGGTCAGCTCGGTTCGCGGCTTCCTGTGCGGCCTGGAACAGCTTGCTCTTGGTGAGGAAAAAACCTTTCGTGCGGCGCAGGTACTTCTTGCGGCGCGCGCGGCGCTTGGTGCCTCGCTTGACTCGTGCCATGACGGCTTACTCCTTGGCGCGGAGACGCGTGCCCGCACTCGCAGGGCGGCATCTCCACGGCGTGTTCAGGTAGCACAGGCATTCTTGCCTGTGCGCTTTTCATAGAGGCAACTGCGGACAGGCGGAAAGCCTGTCCTACCTCCCGGCCGGCAGGCCCGCCGTGGCGGGAATTGCGCTGCCTGGCACGGTAATTCGTTCCGGTTGGCCGGAACAAAAGCTCTATGCGTACGGGAGCATGCGGCGGACCTTTGGGGCGTCCGCGGGATGCACCTCGGTCAGCTTCTTCAGCCGGCGCATGCGCCGGGCGGGCTTGGTCCCCAGCAGGTGGCGCTTTCCGGAATGCATGCGCATAATCTTGCCGGTCGCGGTCACGCGGAACCGCTTGGCGGCGCCGCGATGCGTCTTCAATTTTGCCTTCTTCGCCATTCCATTCTCCAATTCGCCGGCGTTTCGCGCGCGTTATTCCGCGCCGCCGGGTTGCTGTGGCCGCGTTGCGGGCACCGCGGCGCCCTTCTTGGGCGCGAGCACGGCGAGCAGGATGTTCGCTTCCATGCGTGGCGGGCTTTCGATCTGTCCCAGCGCCTGTATGTCTTTCTCCGCCAGCAGGCGCGTCATTTTCTGCCGTCCGACTTCGGGGTGGGCCATTTCGCGTCCGCGATGGAAGATCATGGCCTTCACTTTGTATCCGTCGGTCAGGAACTCGATGATGCGGTCTTTCCGCACCTGGTAGTCGTGCTCGGCGGTCGAAGGCCGGAACTTCACTTCCTTGATGTGGCCGCCGCGGTGGTGTTTGCGCTGCTCGTGATCCCGCTTGTTCTCTTCGTAACGAAACTTGCCGAAATCCATAATCTTGCAGACCGGAGGCACGGCGGTCGGCGAGATTTCCACCAGGTCGAGACCCACTTCCCTTGCCTTCCGCATGGCTTCAAACGGCGCCATGACGCCGAGCTGGCCGCCGTTCTCGTCAATCACCCGGATCTCGCGTTCACGGATGCGTTCATTCACCCGGTATTTACGGTCGCTGCTGATACCAATGCCTCCTTCGCCTCAGCTCCCGGGGAGACAGCTCCCCCCGCTATCACCGAACTCCTGGAAAACCCACCCCTGGGCGGTTCCGGACCGGCGGGTTACTGACGCGCAATCGGAGAGTATAGCATGAAAACCGCTGCCCGAATGGGATGCCGTTACTGGGCAACACGGTTTTCGACTTCTTCGAGCAACGCTGTGACGAACTCCGCCAGCGGGCGCGCGCCCTGGTCGCCCTTGGCGCGGTGCCGCACGGAGACGCTTCCGGCTTCCTCTTCTTTTCCGCCCACTACGAGCATGTAGGGGATTTTCTCGAGCTGGGCGTCGCGGATTTTGGCTTGCAGCTTTTCGTTCCGGTCGTCCAGGTGCACGCGGAAGCCGGCATTGCGTAGCTTGTCGGCCACGCCGCGTGCGTAGGCTTCGAATTTTCCGCTCACCGGAAGGATGGAGACCTGCACAGGCGCCAGCCATGCGGGAAAGGCACCGGCGTAATGCTCGATGAGTACGCCGAAGAAGCGCTCGACGGCCCCCCACAGCGCGCGATGGACCATCACCGGCTGGTGGCGCGCCCCGTCTTCGCCCACGTACTCGAGGCCAAAGCGCTGCGGCAGATTGAAATCGAACTGGACGGTCGAGAGTTGCCACGGCCGCCCGATGGCGTCCAGCAATTTGAAATCGATCTTGGGGCCGTAAAAGACCGCTTCGCCCGGCATGTATTTGTAAGGGATGTTCATGCGGCCGAGCGCGTTCTTCAGAGCGCCCTCGGCGTGCTCCCATTCCTCCACGGTGCCGGCGTAGTGCTCCGGGTGCGCGGGGTCGCGCGCGGAAAGCTCGATGATGTATTGCTCGAAGCCGAACGTGCGCAGCACGGCGAGCGCGAAATCCACGCAGCCTTCGATTTCCTTCTCGAGCTGGTCGCGCGTGCAAAAAATGTGCGCGTCGTCCTGCGTGAATCCGCGGACGCGCAACAGGCCATGCAGCACGCCGGAACGCTCGTAGCGGTACACCGTGCCCAGTTCCGCCAGCCGCAGAGGCAGCTCGCGGTAGCTGCGCAGCCGCGATTTGTAAATCAGGATGTGCCCCGGGCAGTTCATGGGCTTGAGCTGATATTCGGCTTTTTCCACTTCCATCGGGCCGAACATGTTTTCGCGGTAGAAGTTCGTGTGGCCGCTCGTGTTCCACAGGTCCAGCCGCATCACGTGCGGAGTGAAGACGAGGTTATAACCGCGCCGCAGGTGTTCCTCGCGCGACCAGTCTTCCATGATCTTGCGCACTAGTCCGCCCTTGGGATGCCAGAAGATGAGCCCAGGCCCGGCCTCCTCTTCAATGGTGAACAGGCCTAATTGCGGGCCCAGCACGCGGTGATCCCGCCGTTTCGCCTCTTCTAGCCGGTGCAGGTAGTCCTTCAGTTCCTGCTCGGTGAAAAAGCACGCGCCGTAAATCCGCTGCATCTGCGGGTTGGTTTCCATCCCTTTCCAGTAGGCGCCCGCCACGTTCATCAGCTTGAATGCCTGGATGCGTCCGGTCGAGGGGATGTGCGGCCCGAGGCAGAAGTCGATGAATTTGCCTGTGGTGTAGAACGAGACCATCGGCTCGGTGGCTTTCTCTTCCACCAGCTCGCACTTGAAGCCCTGATCCCACTTCTTGTAGAGCTCGAGCGCCTCGGGCTTGGGAATCAGCTTGCGCTCGTTGGGGATGTCCTGCGCCGCGAGCTCGTGCATCTTCTTCTCGATGCGCCCCAGGTCGTCCGCGCTGAACGGCTCATTGCGCAGAAATTCATAAAAGAATCCGGTGTCGATCGGCGGGCCGATTCCCAGTTTCACGTCGGGAAACAGCTCCAACACAGCCGCGGCCAGCAGGTGCGCCGCCGAATGCCGGAATACGAACAGCGCGTCGGGATCTTTCGCGGTCAGGATTTCGAGCTTTGCGTTGTCGAGCAAGGGGCGCGAGAGGTCCACCAGCCCGCCATCCACGCGCGCCACCAGTGCGCTCTTCGCCAGCGACGACGAGATTTGCTGCGCGATCTGTGCCGGCGTGGTGCCCTTGGGCACCTCGCGCTTCGCGCCGTCCGGCAATGTAATGGCGATGGTTTCCATGCGTTCTTCCCGCCTGGACAGGGAATTCTCAAAACTATCAGACCGTTTGCAGAAGGGTCAAGGCGAGCGGTGTTTTTCGGTTGGACCTGACGGAACGGCCTAGCCTCACGAATTGGACGCCTTGGTGAAATGCGCGGCAGGCAGGCCCAGCCATCCGACAATCCTCATCACTTGAGGGAAACCGGTCCGTCCGCCTTTCGACAGATGAGTCAGGCTCGAGACCCCCACTCTGATCTCCCTGGCGACCTGTGCCCAGGTGAGGTTTCTCTCGCCTCGTTCAGCGTCGAGTGCCGCATGAATCTTCCTCGTATCGAATCGCAGCAACTGCTGCGGGCCGGCGTCCGGCAATCGTTCGCGAGCAGCTTCGGTCTCTGAGTGGCCGGGAAGGAAGCTTTCCGGAGTTCGATTGAGCCAGCGGAGCATCTGCAAAATGCCGTCG
This sequence comes from Candidatus Acidiferrales bacterium, assembly GCA_030037225.1. Lineage (GTDB taxonomy): Bacteria > Acidobacteriota > Terriglobia > Acidiferrales > UBA7541 > JOPF136. The sequence goes on from JASHRU010000104.1 coordinate 5,610, forward strand.
CCCTCCATAATCCTCCGGGTGCCTGTACCTTTGACCGTGGAGGCGCTGAGGCGGTGGCCGGAGGCGTTCCCCGCCGCACCATTCATCTCACGAGTCGCCTGGGACCAGGAGAGACCGCGCGCTTGCCGCTGCGCATCGAGCGCCTCATAGAGTGCCCGAAGGCTGAAGTCCCTGAATCGCGTCAAGACCGGTCTTTCTCCACCTGAGCCCAATTCGTTTCTTGTGGCTCCGTTCTCACATATCGGTCACATCCACCATGCCGATGCATGGCCCCGCGCCATCGTCGCCGGTGCCTCTACGTCGTGAGGTTATAGATCAATCCGTTCGGATCTTTCACGTAGCAGCGGGGAAAATGCGGCTCGTCTTTCACGATCTTGCATCCCCTCTTGACCAGCCGGCGCTTCGCCTCTCTCACGTCCTTCACGGTGACTTCCAGCACCGGCCCCAGCTTCGGTCCCCGCTCGATGAACAGGTTTATGTGCTTTCCATGGAGGCACAGCATGTTGGGCAGCGTCCCCGTTAGTTCGAATCCCAGTTCGTCCACGTAGAACTTCGCGGCGCGCTTCGGGTCCTTCGCCTGGATCAAAATGTCTGTGCCAAACGTGTTGGCCATTAGGTCTCCTATTTCTTGCGCGCCGCTTCGAGTTGTTGCCAGACGGATTCGGGCAGCTCGGCAAGATTGTTGAATTCGCCCGCGCCGCGAAGCCACAGGCCGCCGTCGATCACCACGCATTCGCCGTTGACGTATTCGGACTGAGGCGCAAGCAGGTAAGCGGCGAGATTGGCGAGTTCCTCGTGGCGTCCGAAGCGCTTCATGGGATGCGAATCCTTCGCGTGCTTCTCGAACTCGGGCGATGGCATCAGCCGCGACCAGGCTCCCTCCGTCGGAAACGGCCCCGGCGCGATGGCGTTCAGCCGGATATGGTATTTCGCCCACTCGACGGCCAGCGATCGCGTCATGGCCAACACTCCCGCCTTCGCGCACGCCGACGGCACTACGTAACCCGAACCGGCTCCCGACGAAGCGTAGGTGGTGACGATGCTCAGCACGTTGCCGCCGCGCCCAGCCGCGATCCATTTGCGCCCGAGCGCGAGTGTGGCGTGGAATGTCCCGTGCAGCACGATTCCCACTACCGCATTGAACGCATTAGGAGAAATTCGCTCGGTCCGCGCAATGAAGTTGCCCGCGGCGTTGTTCACCAGCGTATCGATCCCTCCGGTCGCCGCGTCCGCCTCCCCCACCATGCGTTCCACAGCCGAAAAATCCCGCACGTCGCAGCAAGAGTACGACGCTGCGCCTCCTGCCGCGCGAATCGCGTCGCACACTTCGCGCAGCGGGTCCTCACGCCGCCCGGCCAAGTGCAGCTTCGCCCCCAACTCCGCGAACCGCAGCGCCATCGACCGGCCCAGGCCCGTACCTCCTCCGGTCACCAGAATCGCGCGTCCCGCCAGCAGAGTCTTTTCAAACATCGGCTAAATTCCCTTCCGCGAAGATTTCCCGCAGCTTTCTTGCCTCTAGGGGCACGACCCTCCGTGGGGTATGCCCCTATAACCCCTGCCACATTGCTTCTACCGCGCCGCGCAGCGTATCGGTCGCGGCGGCATACCGCGACTCCGCGTCGCGCGCGTCTGCGCCCACGGCCAGCGGTTCGGGTGGCGCCAGCGGCCGGCCAATGGCGATCCGGATTCGTCCCTGTCCGGGCAGGCACCGCCGCCACTGGAATCCCCGGGCGCGCGGCCAGAATTCGAACGAGCCCCGAATGGCCACGGGCACAACCGGCGTGCGCAGGTGCAGCGAAAGGATCGCCGCGCCCTTCTTGAAGGTTTTGATTTCGCCGTCCACCGTGCGTTCTCCCTCGGGGAACAGTACGAGCACTCTGCCGTTGCGCAGGCCAAACGCCCCGGCCTGCATGGCGCGCACCAGATTCGCGTCCGGATCCACCGGAATCACGTGCACCGCGCGCGCCACCCGCCGGCGCAGCGGCGTAGCGTAGTATTCGCTTGCGCCCACGAAAAACATGCGGCGGAACACATGCCAGGGCAGCGCGCCGAACAGCAAGAAAATGTCCAGGAATCCCTGGTGATTCGGCGAAAGCAGAAACGCGCCCTCCCGCGGGAAATTTGCCGCTCCCGTGATGCGCAGCCCGAAGACCACCCTTCCCAGCGCCCGCAGCAGCCGTGCCCCCAGGAACAGAGTGGCGAGTGTGCCCGTGTGCGGCTCGAGCAGGCCTCGCAGCAGCGGGTCGTCTTCCGGCACGCCGCCAGGCGCGGCTGCGAGCAGCCGCCCCCACGCGTCTCCTGTCCGTGCTGCGCCCCCGGCCGCTCCGTCTTCCTTCGGCAGCACAGCC
>JASHRU010000105.1 GCA_030037225.1 Candidatus Acidiferrales bacterium
AATTGCGCGTAGTCACCACCACGCGATCACCGCAGCGCAGGTCGGCCTTGCGCACCTCTTCCAGCGAGCGCGCGTGCTCAGCCAGCGCTTCCAGCGTGTAAGCGACCGCAGACACTTACCCTACCCCCGGCCATCATCTTGCCTATTTGTGCCCGCCCTGTCAACGAGTTGCCTTTCTTCTGTAGTGGAAAAGAAAGTGGGCCGCTGGTGGTAGGCCCGTGGGGGCTTGCCTGCCCTGAGCCCACTGCAGCGGGCGAAGGGAACTCCAGACCTGGCCGACCCGGTCGGCCCGCTCTAACCAATTGACTCGATTAACGCTCGAACCAGTCGGGCGGATTTCCGGCGCTTGATCTCCAATTCTCGCCGCCGCCCTTCGAGTAGCGAGGAGAATTGCTCCTGATGGACGAGATTCCACGGCCCTCTCCCGCGATTTGACCGAGCATGACCCCGCTGATGTTCCGCCAGCCGGCTTGGCCAATTGTCAGTAGAACCTACGTGATACCGGCCCGAGGTTTCGCTCTGCAAGATGTAAAGAGTTGCCATCTAGGTGATGGTAGGCCCGTGGGGGCTCGAACCCCAGACCTCTACCGTGTCAAGGTAGCGCTCTAACCAACTGAGCTACGGGCCTGATTCCTCATTTCATGCTAGCACAAGCGGTTGGCGCATGGCTTCGATTCGCGGCACTCCGCGCGGTGCGCCGTCGTCGCTCGGCCGGAGCGCTGAAATTCACCTCCGGATCACCGAAATCGCACTTTCACCCCTGGCAGTTCGTCACATGAGCGCGTGACTTCGATCACCGTCATGCGATCGCCCAAAGCCTCAGAATCAGCACCAGTTGCAAGTCAGTTGCATCTGGAAGGCTACATGAACATTCGCACGCACCGCCCAGTAGGCTTCATGCAGGGACCGCAGGGGGCCGCAATTCCCAACGGTTGCCGCTCCCTCGCCACCCGTCCAAAGGGCGGGCGGATATTCCATCCGTCGTTTCCCAAGGCGCCACTCGCGGCTCGCCTCTCTCCGCGAGTTCAACTCTCCCTCCTCTTGCTCTTCCTTCTCCTCGCTTCCTCTTTTTCCGCGTGGGCCGCTCCAGGCGCCTCGATTTCCGGCACAGTTATCGACCCGAGCGGCGGAGTGATCCCCGCAGCTGTGGTCACTGCGAGAAACTTGGACAATGGACGCGAGCTGACATGCCTCACCGAAGGCGACGGTTCTTATATCTTGTCTCCTCCGCTGCCCGGCCGCTACCGGATTCAGTTCGACGCTCCGGGATTCCGCTCCTACCTGCGCGAGCTCGATTGGGACGGAAAAAACTCATTGGTCGTAAACGCTCAGATGACTCTTAGCTCCGCGAGCACGACCGTCGAGGTCTCCGCTGCGGATGCGCACACCGATCCTTCCTCGACTCAGATGGGTGGCACGCTCGCCCAATCAAAAATCTCGGAAGTTCCTCTCAACGGTCGGAGTCTCACCGGCTTGCTGTCGATTCAGCCCGGCATTATTCCATTCAGTTCCGAGCAGCCTAACGCCGTGGAGATGACCGGTGTAGCCAGCACGCCGCCCTCCGGCGACCTCGACGCGGGTAACCTCTCCGTGCACGGACAGCGTGAGACCGCCAATGGTTTCCGCATCAATGGCGGTGATGTGGAGGAGGACGTGAACATGGGCATTGCCATCGTGCCCAATCTCGACTCGATTGCAACCATGGACGTGCTCACCGGAAACTTCGACGCGCAATATGGCAATTACAGTGGCGGACTGATTTTGGTCACTACGAAATCGGGAACCGGCCAATTCCATGGGAGCTTGTTTGAATTCCTGCGCAACACGGATCTGGATGCGCGGAACTTTTTCTCCCCCCAGCGCGCGACGTTTGACGGTAATCAATTTGGAGGGACCCTCGGCGGACCCCTCAGCAAGGGCAAGGTCTTTTTCTTCGCGGATTATCAGGGCACCCGCACCACCCAGGGCATAGATACGGGGCTGATCCCTGTACCGTCCCTTCCGGATCGCTCTGGCGATCTCTCCGATGTGGCCGGCTCGCTCAAAGGGGTCGTGAACGGGCAGTACTGGGCTGCTTTGCTGTCGCAGAAGCTCGGCTATGCAGTGCTGCCCGGCGAACCCTACTACACGCCTGGCTGTGTGAGCGCCGCGCAGTGCGTCTTGCCCAACGCACAGATCCCCCCGACTGCGTGGTCCGCTCCGGCGCAAGCATTGTTACGCTACATTCCCACGCCCAATCAAACCGGAAATCTGTTTTCCACGTCCGCCTACAACCAAACGCTTCGCGACGACAAGGGAGCGTGGAGACTTGACGCCGACACCCGCGCTGGCGTCCTCTCCGCCTACTACTTTCTGGACGACTATGCGCTGGATAATCCGTACCCTACGGCGCAGGGAGGGGCCAATGTGCCTGGATTCAATGCCCAGACGCTTGGCCGCGCGCAATTGGTGAGTCTCGCGGATACCAAATCCTTCGGGGCCGACGCGGTCAACGAATTTCATTTCAGCTACATGCGCGATGCAAATATTGTTGGCCAACCGATTGGCGGCGTGGGATCGAGCTTGGCCTCGCAGGGCTTCGTTACCGGCGCGGGTACCCCTGGGATCGTGCCGCTGGCTCCTCAACTGGAAGGTGTCGAGAACGTGTCCTTCAACGATTTCACCTTCGGCGTCGACACCACCGGCCTCAAACAGGTGAACAACACATTTCGTTGGAGCGATGACTTCTCCAGGGCAATCGGCAGCCACACCTTGAAAATTGGTGGCGAATTTCACCTCGACCAGGTGAACGTCAACCCCGACGCCGACTTCAACGGCTCCTTTGCCTTTCTGGGCTCGGAAACGGGCGTAGATTTCGCGGATTTCTTGCTCGGAATTGCCACGAGCTACAGCCAGGCTGATACCCAGGCCTTCTACAACCGGAACCACTACCTCGGGCTTTATGGCGAGGATTCGTGGAGGGTCGGGACGAATCTCACGCTCAATTATGGCCTGCGCTGGGATGTGATCCCGCCTTGGCACGAGAAGTACAACCAGCTCCAGACCCTCGTTCTGGGCGAACAGTCCCGCGTCTATCCCGGCGCGCCGACCGGCCTTGTGTTTCCGGGCGATCCTGGAATTCCCAGGACGCTCGCGCCGACAAAGTACGACGACTTCGCGCCACGTTTCGGCATCGCCTACTCGCCCCATGTTTCCACCGGGCTGCTCGGCGGGATTTTCGGCGGACCGGGCAACAGCAGCATCCGCGCCGGTTTTGGCATGTTCTATACGGCTTTCGAAGGGTTGTCGGCCTCCATCATGAGCGCCAACCCGCCCTATGGATACGATTACACCAGCTTTGCTCCGGTCCTCTTTGCTACTCCCTTCGTCATGGCTGCCAGCGGGCAGGACATCGGCCAGCGATTTCCTCTCTCGTTCCCTTCGTTCGGAGCTTCCGCTGGCGAGCCGGATTCGAAGATCGACTGGGCCCAGTATCTGCCGATCACGGGCGTTCCATCCTTTTACCGGAATAATGTGCCGCCTTATTCGGAGAGCTATTCGCTTTCATTCGAGCGGCAATTCGGGAAAGACACCTTGTTCAGCGCCGGATATGTCGGCACACAAGCTCATCATCTTCTGGTGCTGGTATCGGCGAATCCCGGCAACCCCGCCCTCTGCCTGAGTCTCAGCCAGCCCAGCGACCTGATGGCCGGAACGCCCACCTGTGGCCCATTCGGCGAAAGCGGCGTGTACACCACCCCTTCCGGGCAAATCATTCAAGGTACTCGAGGACCGTTCGGCCCCGATTTCGCGGCAGTCACCTACCAAAAGACCATCGGGAGTTCGAACTACAACGCGCTTCAATTAAGTCTCCGCCATGACCACGGCCCTTCGGAATTTCTGCTCGGCTATACCTACAGCAAGGTGCTCGACGATTCGTCCAGCCTGGCGGAGCCCGTAAACCCTGTGAATCCCGGCCTGAGCCGCGCACTCTCCGCCTTCGACATGCGGCACAATTTTGTGGCCAGCTATCGGTACACTCTGCCCGTTGCGCAGTTGTTCCGCCGCCGGAATCGTTGGACCGAAGGATGGTCGGTTTCCGGGATTACGCGGTTCACCACCGGGCTGCCCGTCACACTCTACAACAATCAAGATACCTCCCTGCTCGGCAGCATTCCCAACGGCATCAACAACGACGGCGTGGACACGCCGGACTTCGCCCGGGGGAATCTCGAGGTCAACACCAACCCGCGCAATGGGAAGCCGGCTTTCAACACCGCACTGTTCAGCCTGCCGGAGCTCGGCCAGCTCGGAACAGCGGCGAGACGGTTTTTCTACGGCCCGGGAATGTGCAACTTCGATCTGACCCTCGAGAAGCGAGTCCCGCTGACCGAATCCAAGTCGCTGCAATTCCGTGCTGAGGCTTTTAATGCCTTCAATCACGCGCAGTTCTACGGACCTGCGGCTGTCGACGGCAACATCAGCAGTCCCGATTTTGGAAGAGTCGTGAGCGCGGATTCACCACGGCTCGTCCAACTGGCGGCAAAGTTCAGTTTTTAAGCATTTGGTCTAGTGGCTTGCGCTCAGGTGTTTGTCGAAAAACGCAGCCGCCGCGTGATACGCCCGCAGCCAGCTCTCGTGCCGCAGAAATCCATGGATTTCGTCGGGGAACACCAGCAGCTCCGCCTCCACTCCCTGCTTCCTCAGCGCTTCCATCATGAGCAGCGTCTCGTTGAACGGCACGTTCCGGTCATCATCGCCCTGGATCAATAGCACCGGCGACCGCCACGTCTTGATCGCGGCGATCGGCGACGATTCCAGCGCTACCCGTGCCGCGTCCGGATTGGCGTCCGGATCGTACCCCGGCACAAAGTGGTGGATCTCGATATTCCAGTTGTGCACGCCGTGCATGTCCACTCCCGCCGCAAACAGGTCCGACGCGCGCGCCAGTCCCAGCGCCGTCAGGTATCCGCCATACGAGCCGCCCCACAGACCGATCCGTTTTCCGTCCACGTCCGGTCGGCCGCGCAGATACACCCCCGCCCCCATCACGTCATTGAACTCGCTCGCTCCCGTCGCGCCGTAGTTCAGCGCCTCGCGGAATTCCATCCCGTACCCGATTCCGCTGCGATAGTTCACTGCCAGCACCACGTATCCCCGGCTGGCCAGGTATTGATTCATGGCGTAGGCGTTGTGGTAGTAGTCCATGTAATGCCAGCCCAGCAGCATTTCCCGCCGCGACCCGCCGTGGAAAAACACGAGCGCCGGCCGCCGCTCGCCCGGCTGAATTCCGGAGGGAAGGAACAGCTGCCCGTGGATGGCCATCCCGTCCGCTGCCGAAAAAATCACCTGCTGCGGCTCGACCAGCGCCGCCGCCGGAAAATCGGCGGGCAATGTCTCCGCCGCCAGGTCGCGCACATCGCCGGCCGCCGCGACGATTGCCGCGCGCGCCGGCTTCCGCGCATCCGAACGCAGCAGTGCAATCGTCTTCCCATCGCTCGCCACCACCGGTGACCATTCGATTCCCGCTCCGCGCGTCACCGGCTCCGGTTTTCCCCTGTCCGCCCGCACACGCCACAAGTGCCGTCGGTCAATATCGTCCTGGTTCGAAGAATAAACGATCTCCCGGCCGCCCGGGGCCGAGGTCACGTGCTCCACCTCGAACTCGCCCGGCGTCAGCAGCTTCGCCGTCCCTCCTTGCGCCGCCACCGCGTAGAGATGCGTCCATCCGTCGCCCTCCCACGGGAACACGATGCGCTCGTCCCCGGCCCACACGAGCTGGTCCTCCGCCACCACCGCTCGGAACACGCTGCCCCGCCCCTTCGTCGCGCGCCAGATCTCTTGGCCGCTGCCCGTCGCCGCGTCCGCCACGCGAATCGACCACGGCTCGCCTTCCCGCCGCGGCCCGAACTCGAACGCCAGCGTGGAGGCTGGAATGCGAATGAACGCGATGCGCTGCCCGTCCGCCGACCACACCGGGCTCCGGTCGCGATCCACGCTCGGGTCCATGTACCGTACCGATTTCTCGGCCAGCGTGTACACAACGATAAAACTGTGCTGGTCCCGCACGCTTACAAACGCCAGCCGCGAGCCGTCCGGCGACCACCGCAGCGTATTCGCCCGCCCGCGCATGTGGATGAGCTGCGCCGGCTGCGCCGAGCCGTCGAGCGTCGCGGTCCACACTTGCCCTTCCTTCAGGTACGCCACCAGCTTTCCCTTCGGCGAGATTTCCGCGGCCGTCCCTTCCGCCACTTTCTTCGGCCCGTCCGCCGTGGCGGGATCGGCAGTGCCCGTAGTCGGAATCACCCACAGCGCGTGCGACGGCCCGGCGGGATTGCTCGAAGGGTTCGGGTCCGATCCGCCGGTCTCCAGGTCCGCCCCGCGCGTGTACACCAGCCACTGCGCGTCCGCGCTCCAGCGCAGCTCGCCGATGTCCACTCCGTCG
>JASHRU010000106.1 GCA_030037225.1 Candidatus Acidiferrales bacterium
TTCTTCCGGCTTCAGCGCAATGCTCACGGCCGACCCAGCCAGCGCAATCGCGGCGCCCACGTAACTCAGCGCCGCCAGCCTGCCCTGCCGCTCCCACATCCGGTCCACTCCCAGCGCCAGCACCGACTCGGCAATGATGAGCGTGCTCGACGTGGCCACTCCCACATGCCGTATCAAATACAGATAACAAGCAAACGTCAGCACCGTACCGGCCACGCCAAGATAGACAAGCGCCAACGTGGCCCTCACCGGCAGCGGCCAGGGAATCCCCTGCCGACCCAGCGCCAGCGCGAAGCACCACAGGCCCGCGCTCGTCGCCGCCAGGAACACGCCGGTCGTGGCCATCGAAGGCTCGCTGTGCACCTTGCGCTTGAGCAGCAGGAGATACGCGGCATTCGCCAACATCGAGATGATCACCAGCGCCACGCCCACCGCCTGTTCGCGCGATACGTGCAGACGGTCCCAGAAAATCGTGGTGATTCCTCCTAGCGCAATCGCTCCGCCCATCACTTGCCCCGCGGAGATGCGTTCGGATCGCGTCGCCGCTGCACCGAGCGCCGTCAGCAGCGGCAGCGCGCCGCAGATCACCGCGGCCACGCTCCCCGGAACGCTTTCTTCGGCCTTGTAGAGCAGCGCGTAGCTCACGGAATTGGTCAGCCCCGCGGCGCAGAGCCAAGGAAGCGCCACCCCGGCGCGCTCCCGAACGCGCGCGAGTTCCCCCGGCACGCACAGCGCGATTACCACCACCGCGATCGAAAACCGCAGGGCTGCCGCTTCGAACGTCGGATACCCTCCCGGCGCGATGGTCACGCGGATGGAAAACCACGTTGTGCCCCACACCAGCGTGCATACGATGTAGGCCAGCACAGTTTTTGTTTTGGGGGAGAATGCCATGGGCCTTTCGGTGAACGGAATTATACGCGCGCCGCGATACACTTATCTCTCGGTGGCGCGTGATTCGCCGGTCGCCGCCAGTGCCGCCAGAATGATTCGAGGAAACAGGATGCGCAATCGAACTGCCCTGCTCGCCGCGCTAGCCGGACTTCTTGCCCTATCACCACCCGCCCGCGCGCAGTCCGCGTCCGCGCGGACTGCCACCGAGCCCGTGCCCCTCGGCATCGCGCTGGAAAGCTATCCCTATCCCTGGCCCGTCCACTTTTTCCCGCTCACCATCGAAGGCCAGGACGTGCGCATGGCCTACATGGACGTCCCGCCCGCGCGCGCGGCGAACGGCCGCGCCGTCGTGCTTCTCCACGGAAAAAATTTCGGCGGCTACTACTGGGTCTCGACGGCCCGCGCCCTCGCCGCCGCCGGCTATCGCGTCGTGATTCCGGACCAAATCGGCTGGGGTAAATCCTCCAAGCCCGACATTCACTACAGCTTCGAGCTTCTCGCCGCAAACACGGCGCATCTTCTCGACTCGCTCGACATCCAGAAGGTGGCCGTCCTCGGCCATTCCACTGGCGGCATGCTCGCTGTGCGCTTCGCGCTCCTGTATCCCGCCCGCGTCACCCGCCTGATCCTGGAAGATCCCATCGGGCTCGAAGACTATCGCGTCAATATTCCGCCTCAATCCGACGACACCCTGTATCAGGCCGAACTGGCCAACACCGACCCCGCGAAAATCCGGGCCTTCTACGCCCGCTACTTCGCCCGTCCGCATCCGGAAATCTCCGACCCACTTGCGGACGTGCAGATTCGCGTCACGCACAGCGGAGAATATCCCCGCTGGGCCAAGGCTTCGGCGCTCGCCTATCAGATGATTTACAAGCAGCCCGTTCGCGGCGAATATCACCTGCTCGCCCCGCCTACTCTGCTCATCGTCGGCGACCACGACCACACCGTGCCGCTTTCCAGCTACGCGACGCCTGAGGCGCGCGCCAAGATGGGCAACTTCGTCGAGCTTGCCAAAGCTGCGGCCCGCGACATCCCGCGCGCCCGCTACGTGGTGATCCAGGAGGCCGGTCACATTCCCCATCTCGAGCAGCCGCAAGAGTTTCTCCGCGCGCTCCTTGACTTTCTCAAGGCCCTACATTAGAACTCGCATTTCGCCGGACAGCCCCGCCGATGACCAACACGCCGGCCAGAGCGCACCAGCCCCAATGGACGATTGGCGGTTTTCTGCCGATTCTCCACGTGCCCCGCGCAACGCTTCTCCTGCTCTCCATCCTCCTGCTGACGCCTCCTCTGCGAGCGGCCCAGGAGCCACCCGCGCAGGCCGCGCCCGCCGCGCAATCCCAGCCGGCGGCTGCTGCGCAGCCCGCGGTGTCTCCCCCCGCAGAGCGGAAAATGACGGAATACTCTCTTCCTCCCGAGCTCTACAAAAAGGCGCACGACCGAGCCCGCATTCATTTCCGGCTGGCTCTGATTGGTTTCGCTTATGGGCTCCTGGTGTACTGGCTCGTGCTGCATTGGAAAATCTCTGTTCGATTCCGCGACTGGGCCGAAAAATTCTCGGCCAGGCGCTTCCTGCAGAGTCTGGTCTTCTCGCCCCTGTTCCTGGTTACGACCGCCGTGTTCACTCTGCCGCTGGATATCTACGACGAGTGGCTGGAAAAAGGATTCGGCATCTCCGTGCAGAGCTGGGGGTCGTGGAGCTGGGATTGGGTCAAAGCCCAGATTATCGGCCTCGTGATCGGCACGATCCTGATCTGGCTGCTCTACGCCGTGATTCGCCGCAGCCCGCGCCGCTGGTGGTTCTATTTCTGGCTGGTGGCTCTGCCCATCGGCATTTTTATCGTGCTCATCGCCCCCTGGGTAATTGATCCCATGTTTCACAAATTCGAGCCTTTGCAGCAAAAGGATCCGGCGCTCACCGCCAGCCTGGAACAGTTGGAGCAGCGGCTAGGAGTGGACATTCCTCCGGAGCGAATGTTCTGGATGGGAGCCGGCGAGAAAACCACGGGTCTCGACGCCTACGTGACCGGCATTGGCGCCTCCAAACGAATCGTGGTCTGGGATACCACGATCGCGAAAATGAACACGCGGCAAATCGTATTCGTCGTCGGCCACGAGACGGGCCACTACGTCCTCGAGCACGTTCGCAAAGGAATCGTCTTTTTCGGCTCGCTTCTGCTTCTCTTTTTCTATCTCGGCTACCGGACAATCGGCTGGACGCTCGCACGCTGGGGCCCGCGCTGGTCCCTCCGCGGACTCGACGACTGGGCCTCCTTGCCCGCTTTGCTGCTGCTGCTTTCCCTCTTCTCGTTCGTCACAAATCCGGTGGGCAGCGCCTTCAGCCGCTATCTCGAACATCAAGCGGACCAGTTCGGCCTGGAGGCCACGCATGGACTGACGCCGGATTCAGGGCAGGTTGCCGCCCAGGCATTCCAGATCCTCGGCGAGGTGGACCTTGCGGATCCGGACCCCAATCCCGTGGCCGTCTTTCTGTTTGCCAGCCACCCGCCCATGCCGGACCGCGTGCGGTTCGCTCTCACCTATGATCCGTGGTCAAAGGGCGGGCAGGGCGAGTTCGTGAAGTAGCGCGCCGCCTTTCATCCTCTCGCTGCCAGATTCAGCGGCACCAGACGTCCCGCGCCGCGCAGGTAGCGGAAGAGATGGTCGAGGGGCGGCTTGGGCATGAAATCTTCAAGCGTCATCTCCCCGCTTTCCGCCGACTCCATCACGAAACCGCCCGGCAATCCGCCCAGGGCGGCGACGAAGGGCTCCATCTTCATCGGCATCACGTAGATATTCACATCGGAATAGAACAACCGCCCGAAATTCTCCAGCAGCGCGCCCGCTGACCGCTTGTATATCCCGTCTTCCCAAAGGCGGAACAGCCCCGCGATTCCCACCAGGACCCGGATCGGTTCCGGCGTGTGTCTCCGCAAGTAATCCACGATCCAGTAGCCTTCCAGATACCGCGTCACCGCCACGGTGCCATACGCCGCCAGTCGCTGGATTTGCGCCAGCAGTTCCGCAGCGGCGGGCTCCACATCGGCGTCGATACTTCGCGTCGTCAGTTCAATCACAATGGCGGGCTCGCGGCTCATTTGTTTTCCTTCGGCGTGCAATTGCCGCTGCGCTGCCGCAAACGATTCGCCCGAAAACATCCCCGGCGCGTCATGAAGCGTTCGCTGCACGACCAGCGGGCGTTTATGGAGCGGCGCGGACGGTTCCACCACCTGCGCCTGGCTGTCGAAAACGACAGCTTCCGTCATTCCTCGCAGCAACAGTTCGAGCGACCACAGCCGCGAATCCGCTCCCCGGAATGCGGGGCCGTTCACTTCCAGCACGTCAATGTCGATCCGCTCCCGCGACAAGCCTTCTATCAGCCCGGCGAGAAATATCTCCGAGGATTCCCGGCTGTGATACGCGGCAAAAATCAGATTCACGCCCAGAATCCCGATGGCCTGCTGCTGTAAGTCAGCGTGCGGGTCACCCAGATTGATGTGCAATAGGATGTGGTTGGGCGCCCCACCCGGCTCCGTCTGGAACCGCATCCCCAGCCAGCCGTGCTGTTGGTTTGTCCCCTGATAATTTCGCGTCGCCACGGTATCGGCGAACACAAAGAAACGCGTCTTCGCTCCCCGTTCCGCGTCCAGGCACGACACCAGTTGCTCATACTCGTGATCCAGCATCGCCATCAGGCGCTCTTTCGACACGTAGCGGGTTC
>JASHRU010000107.1 GCA_030037225.1 Candidatus Acidiferrales bacterium
TGCGGCGAGTGAGCTCGCGCGCCTTCCGCGCCGCCTCGCGCGCGCGAGCCGCGTCGATGCATTTGGAAATGATGCGCCGCCCGACGGTGGAGTGCTTGTCGAAGTACTCGCCGAGCTTTTCGTTGACGAGCTGCTCGACTTTCCCCTTGATGTCGCTATTGAGCTTGCCCTTGGTCTGGCCTTCGAACTGCGGCTGAGGCAGCTTGACAGAGACGACCGCGACCAGGCCTTCGCGCACGTCGTCGCCGGTGATGCTGATGTCTTCCTTATCGCCCTTCATCATTCCGAACGAATTGGCGTACGAGATGATGGTGCGCGACAGGCCGGTGCGGAACCCGGCGAGGTGTGTGCCCCCGTCCACGGTGTTGATCGTGTTGGCGAACGAGAAGACGTTTTCCGTGTAGCCGTCGTTGTACTGGACGGCGATTTCCATATCCACGTTGTCGCGCTTGCCTTCCATATAGATGGGGGAATCGTGCAGCGTGGTCTTGCCGCGGTTCAGGTGCTTGACGAATTCGCTGATGCCACCGGTGAAGCGGAATTCGGTCTTCTTGTCGGTGCGCTCGTCCTCGAGGGTGATCTTCAGGCCCTTGTTCAGGAAGGCCAGTTCGCGCAGGCGCTGCGCCAGCACGTCGTAGCTGAACTTGGTGGTGTCGAAAATCTCTTCGTCCGGGTGGAAGGTGAGCTTGGTGCCCGTCCGGCGCGTCTTGCCCGTTTCCTTGAGTTTTCCCGTGGGGTTCCCGCGCTTGTAGGACTGCTCGTACACATGCCCGTCGCGGCAGATTTCCAGGTCCAGCCAGTCGGCGAGCGCGTTGACCACGGAGACGCCCACGCCGTGCAGCCCTCCCGACACTTTGTACGATTCGCTGTCAAATTTGCCGCCGGCGTGAAGAACGGTCATCACGACTTCGGCCGCGGGGCGCTTTTCTGTGTCGTGCATGTCCACGGGGATGCCGCGGCCGTTGTCCACCACGGTCACGGAATCGTCCTCGTGGACGATCACGTTGATTTCGTCGCAGAACCCGGCCAGCGCCTCGTCCACCGAGTTGTCCACGACTTCCCAGACAAGGTGGTGCAGCCCCGACTCGCCCGTCGAGCCGATGTACATGGCTGGACGCTTGCGCACGGCCTCAAGCCCGCCGAGGACTTTGATGGACTTTGCGTCGTACTTGTGCCCCTGGGCGGGCGTGCCTGCCGATTCACGATCCCCCATCGTCGCGCTCCTGCGTGTTGACGTTCGGTCCTAGCGGGGAAGGCTGGTCTCCCGAAGCCTCGGGGGAGGACTTGAGCCATCGCGCTCTGTGGTCCGCCGCAGCGGATTCGGAGGGCGCGCGCTCCATCCCGTCCGCCACAGGCGGACGCGGCGAAGCCTTCCTGGCTGCTTGCTGCTGGCCCGGTGGTGCCCGCGGTGCGATGCGTCCCGCACCACGGAACTCGATCAATCCCGGGCTTCTGGCGCTTGCCTACCTGAGGCAGGCTTGCCCGCCAAAGGCATGCTGGCCCGCTTGCGACAGGCCTGCTGATGGCCCCCGGATATGGAGCAAATCAACCCCATAATTCTACGCGAAATTGTCGTGTGGGACAAGCGGGATTCAGCGCCTGGTGTCCATATAACAATCGTATTTTCAATCAGTTACGCTATGCGGTGTTGCGTCTACGCGCCTGACTTGGGGGCGAGAATTCGCGCGGCTGCGAGCGCGTAAATCGCGGCGAATTCGTACACGTTTTCCAGCACAATCGACTCGCTCGGCCCGTGCGCAACCTCCAATTTTCCGGGGCCGAAAGCGAATGCGGGCACACCGCGCTCGGCGTAATAGCGAATCTCTAGGAGGCCGGGACACATCTCGATTCGCGGCGCGCGACCGGTGATCGCCCGCGCGCTTTCCGCCATCGCGAGCGCCACTGGTTCGTTCGCCGAAAATCCTGCCGCGGGTTCTTCCTGAAATATCTCAGCGTGGACGCGGAAGCCGCGCCTACGAAAACGCTCGACCACGGCGAGCAGCGCGTCCTTCTCCCGGGCCAGCGACTCTTCGGGATTGATGCGGCGGTCCACGGTGAAGGAAAATTCCGCAGGCACCGCGTTGAAGTTCGTCCCGCCCGCCGCCTGGCCTCCGACGAGCAGCACTGACCGGCGCGCGGCCGCGGGAGCGAGTGCGAACCGGGTTTGGCGGCGAGCGACGCGCCGCTTCAGCATCTCGAACGCCTGTACCACCTCGATGGCGCGCTCGAAGGCATTCACCCCGCGAAAGTGCAGCCCCACGTGCGCGGGCTTGCCGCGGACGGCGACGCGCATGGAAATCGCCCCGCGGCACGCGTTCCAGATCAGGCCGCTGGTCGGCTCGGGAGTGAACATGGCGATGCCGTCGCGCCCCAACCGGCCGGTTTCGAGCAGATAGCGCGAGCCGCCGGCGCCGCCCGTCTCCTCATCCGGTACGAGCACGAGGCCGATGTGGCCGTCGAGCGGCAGCCGCAGCTCTTTGATCACCGCCATGGCGAAGATCATGACCGCGATGCCGCCCTTCATGTCGGCAGAGCCGCGGCCGGCGAGCACGCCATTCTTCACTACTGGATGGAATTGCCGAGGGTGGGCTGCGGGAACGACGTCATAGTGGCCGTGGAAATAGAGGGTGTGACGGCCCTTGCCGAGCGAGGAGAGCACGCACCAGCGAGGCTCGGATGGGCCGGCGCTCGCAGAATAGCTCTGCGGGACGCGGAGGACTTCGGCGGGCAGGCTGAGAGCTTTGAGTTGGTTCGCAATCAGCCGTGCGCACTCCCGGTATTTGGTGCCGGGGGGATTCTCCGTGGGCACAGCGATGAGTGCCGCAGTGAACGCGCGGATCCGGGCCTCGTGGCGCGCGACGGCGCGGCGGATGGTTGCCGGGAGGGAATCGCGCACCGCTTGCGGGCTCACGACTGCTGATTCTGGCCTCCGCGTTCGGACTAGCTCCAGCGCCAAAATGGCCGAGGGAGATCGTGAGCGGTCGCGGCTATGCGTTGGGAGTTACGCGCGCGTATTCACTTGCGGCGAACTGTCTCATGGCGGAAACCAATTGATGAGCGTCGCGCGGAATCCAGCAAATGCAGGATCGGTGCAGCGG
>JASHRU010000108.1 GCA_030037225.1 Candidatus Acidiferrales bacterium
TTCTCCGATCAAGCTCCAAACCGATTCGAGCGCCCGAGAAAACTGAAAAGTGTCGTAGAAACCGATGGCCTCTTTCATGACTCGGGACGCGCAGTCCATGACTCTCATTTCCCGGACAGGCCGCCAGGCTTCGGGTGGGGGCGTCCAAGGAGGTGTATTGGGAACCATGGAATCGCAGTACTGCTGGATCATGGTCAGGACACGACTGGAAAGATTGCCCAGCCCGTTGGCGAGGTCGCTGTTGTAACGTGCGACGAGCGCCTCAAGGCTGAAGCTGCCGTCCTGGCCAAAGACCATTTCGCGCAGGAGGAAATAGCGGAGCGCGTCCACGCCAAGGACGGAGGCGGCGGGTTGGGCGAGGCGAATATTTCCGCGCGATTTGGACATTTTCTCGCCTTCGAAGGTCCACCAGCCATGGGCGACGACCTGCCGCGGGAGAGGCTCGTCGGCGGCCATGAGGAAGGCGGGCCAATAGACGGCGTGGAAGCGGATGATTTCTTTGCCGATGAGGTGCAGATCGGCGGGCCAGACTTTTTCGTACTGAACTTCGTCGTCGCCGTAGCCGACGCCGCTCATGTAGCTGGTGAGGGCGTCGTACCAGACGTAAATCACGTGTTTTTCGTCGTCGGGCCAGGGAATGCCCCACTTGATGGAAGTGCGGCTGACGGACAGGTCGCGAAGGCCGCTGCGGACGAAACTGAGGACTTCGTTGCGGCGAGCTTCGGGCTGGATGAATTCGGGATGATCTTCGTAGTGTTTGAGAAGGCGGCCGGTGAAAGCGGAAAGCTTGAAGTAGTAGTTTTCCTCGCGGATTTTTTCGAGGGCACGGCCGCAGATCGGACAGTTGCCTTCCGGAGTGGGTTCGTCCACGTAGAATTCGTCGGAGACGCAATAGAGGCCTTCGTAGAAGCCCTTGTAGATGTGGCCGGCGTCGCGCGCCTTGAGGAGCAGATTGTGGACGGCACGCTCGTGGCGCCATTCGGTGGTGCGAATGAAGCGGTCGTATCGGAGGTCGAGCTGGTCCCAGAGACGCCGGTATTCGGCGGAGATGCGGTCGGCGTACTGGAGGGGAGTGACACCGGCAGCTTTGGCGGCGCGTTCGACCTTCTGGCCGTGCTCGTCGGTGCCGGTGAGGAACACCGCGTCGTCGCCGCGCATACGGCGGTAGCGCGCGATCGTATCGGCCACGATGGTGGTGTAGGTGTGGCCGATGTGGGGCCGCGCGTTGACGTAATAAATCGGCGTGGTGAGGTAATACTTCGCCAAAACGAAATCCCCCCGTGAGACCGCGAGCAACCCTGCGCGCCGGGCCGCAGGGTTCAAAGTGCGACAGCAGATTCCTCACCCGGACAGAAATCATCGAGGTTCGGAGTGACAGTCCGTCAGGCCGCGCCATCCACTCGCGAATTACAGTGTATCGTTCCCGGCGAGTTTTTGGAACGCGGCGCGGTCTGCTACGCGCGCGGAGAGCCCGGCAGAACGGCCTACGCCGAGGATGCGAAGAATCTCGGGCAGGCCGCGGTGGGGAGGGTGCTCGTGGGTGTGGACGCGGACGTGAGTGGCGGCAATGCCCTTCTTTTTTGTTTTTTCGGCGCTGATGGACCAGTCAGAAAGGGCCAACTTGCGCAGCGCGGCTTCGAGGCGGGGGAGGTCGAGGCCGGAGTCCACCAGAGCGCCGAGAAGCATGTCGCCACTGGCGCCGGAGAAGCAGTCGAAGTAGGCGATTTTCATGGGTGCGATTCCGAGGCGGGAGTGGGGACGATGAGCTGAGGCAGGATTTCTCCGCATTTGCCGCGCAGCGAGAGGTGGGCGTAATTGGTGAAGGGAGTGGGCTCGATATTGATTTCAATAACGCGCGCGCCGGCGGAGACAGCCTGATCCGGTAGAGCGGCGGCGGGATAGACGACGGCGGAGGTCCCACAGACGAGGAACAAATCGCAGCTCCTGGCGGCTTGGGCGGCGAGGTGAATGGCATCGGCGGGCAGCGCCTCGCCGAACCAGACGACGGCGGGACGCATCAGGCCGCCACAGGCGCAGAGCGGAGGGAGCGGGGAGAGAGGGACCGCGCGATTTTCTATTTCGCGGCCGCAGTCGAGGCAGCGAATGCGCCAGATACTGCCGTGCAGTTCGATGAGATTGCGACTCCCGGCGGCGCGATGGAGGCCGTCAACATTCTGCGTGATGAGCGTGAGTTCGGCGGCCTGCGATTCGAGGGTCGCCAGTGCGCAGTGTCCGGGATTGGGCCTGGCCGCGGAGACGCGCTGACGGCGCCAGTCGTACCACTCCCAAGAGAGTTTGGGATTTCGCGCGAAGGCCTGCGGTGTGGCGAGATCCTCGGGACGATGGTTGTTCCAGAGGCCACCGGGGCCGCGGAAAGTGGGGATGCCGCTCTCGGCAGAGATGCCAGCGCCGGTGAGGACGGCAATCGAGCGAGCGGCGGCGAGCCAAGAGCGAGCTTGCTCCAGGCCTGAGACACGGACGTGGTCGAGAGTGCCCAAAGTGG
>JASHRU010000109.1 GCA_030037225.1 Candidatus Acidiferrales bacterium
CCCCCTGCAGCCTCCTTTACCCGCGCACCCGAAATTTTCGTCGAAATTAGACCCTGTGCGCCGGGCGCACACCCCACTTTAATGCGTCCACTTTGACCAGCCCGCCGCCGCAGCCTGCGTTCCTGGCCAGCCGACGCCCCAAGGTTATGGGAACGAAACCATCGGCGCCGACGAAATTCGCGATGAGGTATTCTATCGGGCGTGATGGGGCAAAGGCTGAGGCGCGCCGTATGACACGGATCTCACCGGCAGAGGCGTTCTCAATACTCGGGAAATGGCGGGACAACAAGTCGCAATTGCACATCAACCTGATGAGCCCGGGCGCACAGGCGGGCATCCATCTGAGCGGAAGCTTCGGCGCGCAGGTTCTCGGAGATGCTGGCGGTCGAGGGTGGGGACGAATCCTGGCCTGTTCACTCGCAGAAGAAAGGATCTCTCTGTCTCTCGATTCCGGCGGACAAGACACCATTCGGGACCTGGCTTTGCGCGGCGCATCGTTTGAATGCGGCCAGCCTGCCCATTCCGAGTTCTTTCCAGAATC
Source organism: Candidatus Acidiferrales bacterium (assembly GCA_030037225.1). Lineage (GTDB taxonomy): Bacteria > Acidobacteriota > Terriglobia > Acidiferrales > UBA7541 > JOPF136. The sequence continues at coordinate 542 of JASHRU010000109.1, forward strand.
CGCCGAAGCCGTCCGGTGTTCGTATTTATTCGCGAAGCTCGCAAACGGAAGCTGGGTTTTGCTTTTAGAGCCTTTGGCGTAAGGCGAATAGCAGGACGGCCGTGCCGCCCGGCAGTTTTCGGGTCCACGAAGAATTGAAGCGGATATGAATGCTGCGAACCACGGAACGGACACGCTGCAAGCGGGGCAACAGGCTCCCGAGTTCGAGCTTCCCGATTCCACCGGGGCGCGGCAGCGCCTTTCCGAACTTGCGGCCGCGGGGCCGCTTGTTGTCCTGTTCTACCGCGGGCACTGGTGACCGTTTTGTCTCCGCCAGTTGGCGGACTACCGGGATGTTTACCCCGGCCTGCGCGCGGCAGGCGCGAGCGTGGCGGCGGTATCGGTGGATGCGCCGGAGAAGTCGGAGGTGGTGCGGCGCGGGCTAGGCCTGCCTTTCCCCATTCTGTCGGACACGGAGCGGCGCGTGGTGCGAGAGTGGGGCATCCTTAATGCACGCGAAAAAGGGGGAATCGCGAAGCCGGCGGTATTCATTCTTGCGCCCGGGCGCTTCGTGCGTTTTGTCTCCGTGGATGAGGTTGAGTCGCGCGTCCCGGCGGCCGAAATTCTCCGGCGCGTGTCGCAGCAAGATGCAGGAGCCAGCGCCAGACGCAAAATGATCTTCCCCAGCCCCGCAACCTGGTTCCGCGCCGTGCGGAACATGATCCGCATGGGCATAGTTCAGAAGAAAGGGTAATTCGTTTTGCCAGTGCTCGGTTTCCAGGTCGAGCCCGCACCCGTGCGACTGGGCTTGGCCCCTCGGCTGCGCTCGGGAAGCTGAACTCGCGGAAAACAGGAGGGCACCTCGCCAGGCGACACGGTGCCTCGCCCAGCCCATACCCACGTACCCAAGATTTTCGTCGAAATTAGGGGGTGTGCGCCGGGCGCACAACCCACTTTAATGCGTCCACTTTGCTCCGCCCGCCGCGGCGGGCGGAGCCCGGGCTAAACCGGGGACGCTTCACTCCTATCTCGAATTGCACATCGAGCAGGGAGGCATCCTTTATTTGTACGGCGAACGGAAATGCGGATCTACGGCTGTGCCCGAAAAGCCGCGGATAAACCATTCGCCCGCACGCTTTACCCAGAACTCTCCGACCGCCATGGGATACACGGCCCTGTCGCCGGGAATGGTGACCTCGGAGAAATAGGTGACCAGCGCCGCGTCCGCTCCCACGGGCACGGCGCGGAATTGCGACAGTTTGTAGCCTGCGATGGGCTGTGCGGCCATCTCCGCCGCCGTGGGTTTGCCCGTGTGGCGGGAGCCGTCGGGCGAGAAGGAGTCGAACTGGTCGGCGATAACCGCGTCGTTGGACGCCGCATCCTGGTTTTTCCACGCCTCCCACTGCGTGCGGAGCCGCGTGAAGATCGCTTCCGTCATGTCCTGGAGAGTGTGTTCGCTGTCGAAGCCCATAGCGGCTCCTTTCGCCCCGCCATGATACCGGCGGGCAGGCCCGCCAAAAAGCCGGCGGGCACGCGCTAACGATGGCACAGGCAGGAGTGCCTGTGCCACTGGTCCATCCGTGTGTCGCAGAGCACGCGGGCAAGTGTCCTTCGGCACCGCATTTTCTGCTGGTGCGTGCTACCGAGCGTCCATGAGAGCGCGCCTTGACACGCGTACTTACCCATACAGGTCGCCAACAGTTTGTGCACCAGGCTTTGGGTTAGATCGGAGGATGCCATGTCGCCACGCACCGTGTTTCTCTCGAAGCTGGCAGGTCTCTACTATCTTCTCGCCGCGCTGGCGATGATCAGCCGCAAGCAGGCAACCGTGGAGGCGGTGAACGGTATCGTTCGCAACCCGCCGGTGATGTTCTTCGCCGCAGTGGTCGCTCTGATCGCCGGCCTCGCGATTGTGATCGGTCACAATGTGTGGAAAGGGGGCGCGGTGCCCGTGATTGTCACCCTGATCGGCTGGATCACACTGATCAAAGGACTGCTCTTCCTGCTCCTTACACCGGAAGCGGCGGCAGGGGTTTTCGCGGCGCTCCATTACGAGCAGCTTTTCTACCTCTACGCCGGCATTTGCCTGGTTCTCGGCGCTTACCTGAGCTACGGTGGCTTCCGGTCCGCACCTAGTTAGAGAGCGTCTTTCGAAACGCATCAGAGGAAGTGGCGAGTGGCCCCAGAGTTTCGGAATCGGGACTTAGCTGCGCTTATGGCCAACCGATGGCCACAAAGCGATTGGAACGAAAGCACCGCGCGGCGTATAGTTCGGTTATGAGGGTCTTGACACTCCCGGTCGTTATCGAGGCTGATGCGGACGGCTACTTCGTTTCTTGCCTATCGCTGCAAGGGTGTTACAGCCAGGGCGAGAGCTACGAGGAGGCCATCGCGAACATCAAAGACGCTATCCGGCTGCACATTGAAGATCGCAAGGCCGCCGGGGAGGAACTTCCGGAACAGGTGAACGTCAGTCTTTCGACCGTTGAAGTTGCTGTCTGATGCCGAAACTCCCTCGCCTCACAGCTCACCAAATCATCGCCGTGCTCGAAAAGGCTGATTCTCACTTGCCCGGCAAAGCGGGAGCCACATGATTTACAAGAACGCGGCCGGGAAGCGCGCGACGGTCCCGTTTCATGCGGGTAAGACGCTTCACCCCAAAGTGCTGCGGAGCATCCTTCGTGATGCAGAGCTGACCGTGGAGCAACTCGAGGAACTCCTCTAGCGCATACTCGCGCACCGTGAGCCGCCTCCCCCGGGTCGCGCCCCGCTTGACATCGTCGTTCTGCGCAAGGATAAGGGGGAGGAATCGAGGGCGCGGAATGAAGAAGACGAAAGCGAAAAACACATCGGAACAGCCCGCTGGATTTTCGCGGAGAGAGTTTATCGAAGCAGGCGGAGCGGCGCTGGCCGCGATGGGCCTGCAAGGCGCGATGCCGGGCAGAGTTGGGGCGCAGACGGCGGCGCCGAAGCCGGGACGACTTGTGATTCCGCTCAATCAGGAGTGGCTCTACAGCGCGCACCGGGCGGCGAACGACGTGCAGCCCGGCTTCGATGAAAGCCACTTCGAGCGCGTCACGCTGCCGCATGCAAATATCGCGCTGCCGTGGCACAGCTTCGACGAGAAGTCGTACCAGTTCGTGTCGATTTACCGGCAGCACTTCACGCTTCCGGCCGAGGCGCGAGGGCGGCGCGTGTTTGTGGATTTTGAAGGGGCGATGACGGCGTCCACGGTGTGGATCAACGGGCAGAGGCTGGGCGATTACCGCGGGGGCTACACGCCGTTTTCATTCGAGCTGACGCCGCACATCAATTGGAACGGCCAGAATCTGCTGGCGGTGGAGCTGGACTCGACGGAACGCGCCGATATGCCTCCGTTCGGCGGGCAGATTGATTACCTGACGTTTGGCGGGATTTATCGCGAGGTGCAGCTCCGCTGCGTGAACACGCCGTACATCGAGCAGATGGCGGCGCGCGCGAGCGACGTGCTGACGCCGAAGCCGCAGCTCGACGTGATTTGCAAGATCGCCGATTTGCCGGCGCAGACAAACGGCATGACGCTCGTGGCCGAGCTGAGGGAAGGGGACAGGATCCTGCAGACCGTGCGGCAGCCGCTTTCTTCGCGTGAGAAGCGCCACGAGGACGGCGTGTACACACTGACCCTGTCCAATATCGCGCCTATTCAGTTGTGGGGTCTGGACGCGCCGCATCTGTACACCGTGCGGGCATACATTCTGAAGGGCGATGAGACGCTGGATGTGGAAGAACGGCGCACCGGCTTCCGCGAGGCGCGATTTACGGAGCATGGATTCGAGCTGAACGGGCAGGTGGTGAAGCTGCGCGGGCTGAACCGTCATCAGACGTTTCCGTGGGTGGGCGGAGCGATGCCGGCGCGCGTGCAGTGGCGCGACGCGTACATCCTGCGGAAAGAATTGAAGTGCAACATCGTGCGCACGTCGCATTATCCGCAGTCGCGGCATTTTCTGGATGCCTGCGACGAGCTGGGTCTGCTCGTGCTCGAAGAAATCCCGGGCTGGAACCACATCGGCGATAAGCCGTGGCAAGACCTGGCGGTGGACAACGTGCGGCGGATGGTGCAGCGCGACCGGCATCATCCCGCGATCGTGCTGTGGGGTGTGCGCATCAACGAGTCGCAGGACAATCACGATTTCTACACGCTCACGAATTTTGAG
>JASHRU010000110.1 GCA_030037225.1 Candidatus Acidiferrales bacterium
CGGAGGCCAGCCGCTGGCTGCGGCGCCGCAGGTGGTCCCTGCCCTGCCCGTTCCGCGCCTCGTTAAATTCTCGGGCGTGGTGAAAGACGCCGCAGGCGCTCCCCGCACAGGCTCCCTCGGCCTCACGTTTTCGATCTATCAGGAGCAGGAAGGCGGAGCCACGCTGTGGATGGAGACCCAGAACGTGGAACTGGACGGCGAGGGCCATTACTCCGTGCTGCTGGGCAGCACGCAGAGCGAAGGGGTTCCCTTGGACCTGTTCGCCTCGGGCGATCCGCGATGGCTGGGAGTGAGGGTGGAGTTGCCGGGAGAAGTGGAGCAGGCACGCATCCTGCTGGTGAGCGTGCCGTATGCGCTGAAGGCTTCGGATGCGGACACGCTGGGAGGGAAGCCGGCCTCGGCCTTCGCGCTGGCGCCGACGGAGGCGAGTGCGACGACGGCGACGACGAGCGCAACGTCCACAACAGCGAGCACGACTAGCACGACGACGACGAAGGGGAAGAAGCCGGCGAGCGCGGGTACGGAGACGATGGGCTACATCCCGATGTTCATCGACACCACCGGTGACCTGGGGAATTCGGTGATCCAGCAGAGTGGGAGCGCGATCGGAATTGGAGAAGCGCCGGCACAAACGCTGGACGTGAACGGAGGAATCCGCGGCACGGGGCTGGCGACGGGCATTCGCAACACGTCGCCGGACGCGATCAACACGAATGCGTTGTTTCTGAACGGCTCGAACGCGATGGGAGTGATTGGGACGAGCAACGCGGTGTTCGCGCCCGGCGTGCTGTTCACGAAGGTGAGCTTCTACGCGGGGAACGGGACGGTGACCTCGGAACGGATGACGATCAACGGGGCGAACGGCTTCGTGGGGATCAACAACACGACGCCGGGGCAGCAGTTGGATGTGAAGGGAGGTTCGATCCAGACGGACACGCAGTTGATTTCGACGGCGGCGACGGGGACGGCGCCGATTTCAGTGAATTCCACGACGATGGTGCCGAACCTGAACGCGGGGCTGCTGGGAGGAATGCCGTCCAGCGCGTTCGCACAGGTCGGGAGTGCGGCAACTCCGGTGACGCAGACGCTCTCCGGCGCCGTCAATCTGCAGGGCAATATCAGCATGGCGCCGCTGAACGGTGTGAATCCCACCTTTACCGTCACCGACATGAACGGCAGCTTGTTCACGGTCACCGATTCCGAGAGCCTCGCGACGGCCAACGGCTCGGGCGGCACGCTCTCTCCCATTGACTATGCAGCCGGACAAAGCGGCGCGCTGAGTATATCGGGGAATAGCGGGCCGACCATGAACGGACCGAACGGCAACGACGTGAGTCTTGCCGGCGGTTCGAGCAGCAGCGGGGCCGGTGGAAACATCAACCTGACCCCTGGCACGGGCGCGACGAATGGGGCTGTCAATGCATACGGAAACGTGCAAATCGGACCGAATCCGGCCACCGGCAGCCCGAGCACACTCGCGCTTCTGCCCAGCGGCACTGCCGCCGAGGGCGGGAACTTCAATTCCGGCGCGCTCGAATTCAGCGCCTCAGTATCGAGCGCCGAGGATACCTCAAAAACCCATACCGGGAACTCCTCCGGCCCTCAGCAGCTGAACTTCTTCCTGGAAGCGGAACAAAGCGGCACGCTGAACCTTCTGTACGCAAACGGGACCAGCGCACCCGCGGAGACGGGATTCTCCATTGCCGCCAACGGCCAACTCACGTTTGCTACGGGGCAGACATTTCCTATTAGCGGCTCAAACGGCGGTACCGTAACAAGCGTGGGTTCGAGCCTGGGAATTATCACCAGCCCGAGTCCCATCACTGGCGTGGGCACGGTGGGAATTGACACCACCGTGGTTCCGCAGCTCGGCGCGATGAGCAACACGTTCATGGGCAGCATCGCAGCCTCATCGTTTAGTGGCAGCGGCGCCAATCTGACGTCCCTGAGCCCTGCGAACCTGAGCGCGGGCACGGCAGGAATCAACATCAGCGGAACTGCCGCCAATGCCACGACGCTGGACGGACTGGCCCCCGGCGCCTTTGCACAGCTCGGCACGGCAGCAAGTCCGGTAACTCAAACTTTCAGCGGCACGGAGAACCTCCAGGGCAACTTGGCGCTCACTGCGCTCAACGGGGTGAATCCCACGCTCACGGTCACCGACACAGACGGCAGTATGTTCAAAGTCGGCAGCACAGCGAGCTGGATCACGAACCCCGGCTCCACTGCCGCTATCATGAATCTACAGGGGACCACGGGCGAGGGCGCCACTGCTACCATAGCAGGCGTTCTCATCAACAACACCACAGGCCCTGGTGTTTTCGGATCTGACTTGGCAATAAATGATACATCAACGTTTGGATATCCTATCAGCTACTCTGGAGTTAATTACGGTCTGACGGGCTCTACTTCCGGCGAGGGCTCGACAACGATGAACATCACCAATAGCGCGAGCTCAGGCGGGACGGGTTTGTTCATAGCGACGACGGCTACATCGGGTGCCAACGGGCTTGTCGTCCAAGAGGCAACCGGGGCGACCGGCGGTATGCCCTTTCTAATTACGAATGCCGATAAAAATCTGCTTACTGGCATCGATTACCAGGGGAACGGGAGCTTTGCCGGAACTGTGTCTGCCAACAACGTCACTGTTGGGAGCTTCGGGTCGTCTACGGGCGGCAATTTATCAGTCTACGGCCCAACGGTAGCCAGTGGCTCACTGATTCTCCCCAACCTCACCACCGCCGCCGGCAACCCACTCTGCGCCAGCGTGGGCACCCCGACAACGGTGGTGATTTGCGGAAGCATGGCGGCCAAGCAAGACATCGCCGTGGCGCTGAACGAAGTCCAAAGGCAGCGCCGCACTCTAAACGACCAGCAAAGCACCATCGAGCAGCAGCAACGCACCATCGCCCGCCAGGAGGTGGCGATCGAAGCCCTGGCCGCTCGCCTCGCCAAACTCGAGGCCGCTGCCGCCCCCAAGCAGTGATGCGCCCTTAGCCGCACGGACGCTCCCGCGTCGCCTGTGGCGTAAACTGCGCGCGCTCAACCTCAGGCCCCGCCCGGCGCATTGTCCGGAGCTGACCTGAGGCCCTGACCGCTCCGATTTTCCGTTTCTCGTCCGCAAACTTCGGGATTCGGTTTTCGTTCTCTCCGTCTTACAATGTTCTCCGGCATGCAGACGCCGCCCTTCGTTCACCTTCACCTCCACACGGATTACTCTCTTCTCGACGGCGCTTGCCGCATCTCCGATCTCGTCTCCGAAGCCGCCCGCCGCGGAATGCCCGCCGTTGCCGTCACCGACCACGGCAATCTTTTCGCCGCCGCCAAGTTCTATCAGGAAGCCACCACCCGCGGCGTCAAGCCCGTCATCGGCTGCGAAATGTACGTTTCCCGCGGCAGCCACAAAGACAAGACCTCCGACCCCGACTCTCCCGGCGCCGGCCGCGCCAATCATCTCGTTCTGCTCGCGGAAACCCAGGAGGGCTATCGCAATCTCATCAAGCTCGTCTCCACCGGCTTCCTCGACGGCTTCTACTACAATCCCCGCGTGGATCACGACCTCCTCGCCCAGCATTCTCGCGGCCTCATCGCTCTATCCGCCTGCCTCCGCGGCGAGGTCGCCGAAGCCCTCACCGAAGAAAAGGAATCGGAGGCCCGCGACGCCGCCTATCGTTTTCGCGACATATTC
>JASHRU010000111.1 GCA_030037225.1 Candidatus Acidiferrales bacterium
CAGCGATAGAAGCGAGCAGAGGTTCGGGAAAAAGCATCCGTATGGCGCAGGGTTGCTGGCCATCGACCTATTTCTCCGCAACGATACGGAAGCCCCCCTGCGGATCGATCTCGATACCATCGAATTGCAAGTCGCGGTTCCGGGACAGCAGCGGCAGCGCCTCGAGTCACTCACGATCCAGGATGTGGCCTACCGCATCGTGGTGCCCAACGGACCGGCTCCCCGGGGACGGCGCGGTCCTCTCCCCGGAGTTGCCGGGGGAAAAACGAAAGAAATCGCCAAGATGGAAGAGTCGCTTCGCTCTCTAATGCTGCAATCGGATGTGGTCGGCCCCCACGATACGATTCACGGATTCGTGATATTCGACGTCGCGCGACACTTCGAAGATACCGAAAACTCGACCGTCTACATTCCGGATGTGAGCCGCTTCGGCTCTGCCGATAAGCTGTTTTTCTTCGAGATCGACTTGAAGCCTGCAGCTCGTTGAGCGGCCACAACACGAGGCCATTTGCCCGGTCTCGCACCGTCGACTACAATTTTTTCGCGTCTTTGGGAGCCCGGCGCACAAGTCATGAATCTGCTGGAGTCGCTGAACGAACAACAACGCGAAGCGGTTACTACCACGGCCGGCCCGTTGCTGGTGCTGGCAGGTGCGGGCAGTGGAAAGACCCGGGTGATCACGCACCGCCTCGCCTATCTGGTCGAACAGGGTACGCCCCCCGGTGCAATCCTCGCCGTCACGTTTACGAATAAGGCCGCGGATCAGATGCGCGACCGCGCGGGCCGCCTGCTGGCCGGAGCAGGGCTCGGTCCATTGGATATGTGGATTGCGACGTTTCACTCCTTCTGCGCGCGCCTTCTTCGGCGGGAAGCACCGCGGCTGGGACTTCCTCGTAACTTCACAATCTTCGATGAAGAAGACCAGCTCGCAGCAGTCAAACTCGCCATCGCACAAATCGGCGGGGACGAAAAAATAGTGGCTCCACGTGCGGCACTCGAACGCATTGGTGGTGCGAAAACTCACGGCGTCACACCTACGATGACGTCGGAAGAAGCGCGCGACGCGCGCGAGCGAGCCTTTGCTCAGATTTACCAAGCTTACGACGAAAGGCTGCGCGCGACCCAGGCTCTCGATTTCGACGATCTGCTTCTCCGCGCCTTGCAGGTATTGCGCGAGAATGAGGAGGCGCGCGCCGCTTGGGCCGGGCGCTTCCGCTATATCCATGTGGATGAATATCAGGACACCAACCGGCAGCAATACGAGATCTTGCGTCTGCTTGCCGGACAAAGGGGCAATCTCTGCGTAGTCGGTGACGAAGACCAGTCCATCTATAGCTGGCGCGGCGCTGATGTTGGCCACATTTTGCGCTTCGAACAGGATTTTCCGGGTGCGCGCCTCGTTCGGCTCGAGAAGAACTATCGCTCGAAACAGCCCATCCTCGATGCCGCCGGCGCCGTGGTCGCGCACAATCAGATGCGCATTGGCAAGACGCTACAGGCTACCCGTGGTGCCGGGTCGCCCGCGCGGTTCTACGAGGCGCAGGACGCCAGCGGTGAGGCGGAGTGGGTGACCGGAGAGATCGCCCGGCTGATGCAGGAGGACGCATCGGCGCATCTCGCCGTTTTTTACCGCACGAATGCCGTGTCGCGCACATTCGAAGAGGCTCTGCGGCGCAGGGGAATCGCCTATCGCCTGGTGGGTGGATTCAGTTTTTATAAGCGCGCCGAGGTGCGCGACGCACTGGCCTATCTTCGCCTCGCGCGCAATCCCGAAGACGATGTAGCGCTGTTGCGCATCCTGAATACTCCGCCTCGGGGAATTGGAAAGACCACTCTGGAATCGCTCCGGACTATGGCACAGGAGCGGAAGTGCTCTCTCTGGGCCGCGATTGGCGCGATGGTGGAATCCGGACTAGGGCGGACGCTCGCGCCGCTCCGTGAGTTTCGTTCACTGGTCGCGGGTCTGACTGAGGAATTCCAGGTTGTGGCCGCTCGCGGAGAAGTCTCCGGCGGCGCAGCGCCGGATGCCCCGCGCGATACTGTTGCACCTCCGGCTTCCGCTGCGTTCTTGGAGGAGGTGCTGCGTCGAACCGGGTACCTCGATTACCTCCAGCAGCAGAACACCAGCGAGTCGCAAGAACGAAGCGAAAACCTCCAGGAATTGGTGAACGCGCTGCAAGAAGCAGAGCAGACAGAAGAATCGCTCGAGCAATTCCTGGACCGCGCCGCCCTGGTAAGTGAGGCCGATTCCTATCAGGAGCAGGCGCGGGTAACCCTGATGACCGTCCACAGTGCCAAAGGATTGGAATTCGATCATGTGTTTCTCGCCGGCCTCGAAGAAGGATTGTTCCCGCATGTGCGCTCCATGAAAAATCCAGCTGATATCGAGGAAGAGCGACGGCTGTGCTATGTGGGCATGACGCGCGCCAAAGATACGCTCACCCTGACGCGCGCCGTTTATCGGCCCGGCTACTGGAACGATCAGGTGGGTGAACCCAAGCCTTCGCGGTTTCTTTTCGAAATCCCCAAGGAGTTAATCGAGACGGTGACCGGCTCGCTCGCGGATGCCGGCGAGGAGCGGCGCTACGTCCCTGACCCGGAGGTGGAGACGCGTCGGCTCGTGCGGCGCTATCCAATGCATGGCGAGGCACGCAGGAAAGCCGAATCCACGGAGCGCCTGAGGGGCGAGCGCTGGAGTTCGAGACGTTCGGCGGAACCGCGTGCCCGGGCGGGCGCAAGCCATCCTCTGCTCGGCGTTCGCGTCCGCCATAAAACATACGGAATAGGAACGATTATCGCCGTTGACGGCGAAGAAGACGAGCGGCGCCTGACTATTAGCTTTCTCGATCACGGCACAAAGAAGCTGGTTGAGCGCTATGCGAATCTGGAACGGGTTTAGGAGCAACCGCCCCGGTTGTTTCACTCCGGACAGTTCCTGCCGCCAGCCATTTTGCTCTTCTTGCTTCTCTGCTCCGCTACAATGTAAAGTCTCGATTCGACGGGCGGGGGCGGCGTGGAGTCTCAATTCTTCCGCAGGAAGAGCATCGATAAACTGCTGGCCGACGCGGACGAACCGGACCGCAGGCTGCGTAAAACTCTCGGCGTGCTGAGTCTGACGGCCCTCGGCATCGGCGCCATCATCGGAACCGGAATCTTCGTTCTGACCGGCACTGCGGCGGCGGGCGAAGCGGCGCAGGAAGCCTCGCTCCTGAAGACCCCACTGTTGACTGTGATTCTTCACGGCGGACAGGAGGTGCTCACAGGACGCCCCGGAGCCGGACCGGCCATCGCCCTTTCCTTTTTTTTAGTGGCCGTTGCCTGCGGGCTGGCCGGGCTCTGTTATGCCGAACTCGCCTCGATGATTCCCATCGCTGGTAGCGCCTACACGTATTCGTACGCGACCCTGGGCGAACTGGTAGCCTGGATCATCGGCTGGGACCTGATTCTGGAATACGCCGTGTCGAATATGGCCGTCGCTGTTGGATTTTCGGCCTATATCAAGGATTTGTTCGAAGGCTTCGGTTTCAAAATCCCCATCGAGTTGGGGACGCCCGCCTATACGCCTGACGGTGGCTGGACGCTGCATTTCAACGTCGTTGGCTTTGTGGTCGTCATGGTCTTGACCGTGCTCCTCGTGCGGGGGATCAAAGAATCGGCCAGCGCGAATACATTCATGGTTGGCGTCAAGCTAACCGCGATCCTGCTGTTCGTGTTCATCGCTTCTAAATACATCCATCACCAACTGTGGCACCCCTTTATGCCCGCGGGCTGGCAGGGGGTCATGACGGGCGGCGCGATCGTCTTCTTCACGTATATCGGATTCGATTCGGTCTCCACTGCGGCAGAAGAGTGTAGAAATCCGAAACGTGACCTTCCGCTCGGAATTCTGCTCTCATTGCTGGTTTGCACGATCCTCTATGTGTCCGTGGCCATCGTCCTCACAGGAATTCAACCCTATCAAATCTTCCGTGGCGATGCGGCGCCGGTGGCCACCGCACTGCACAACATCGGTCTCGAGGGGCTTCGCCGTTGGGTAACCATCGGCGCACTGACTGGCATGATTTCCTCGTTGCTCGTCTTCCAGCTCGGACAGGCTCGAGTGTGGTTTGCCATGTCGCGTGACCGGCTTCTGCCCGACGCCTTCTCATCCGTGCATCCGCGCTTCCGCACTCCGCATGTGGCCACGTGGGTGGCTGGATTTTTTGTGGGCATACCATCGGGCATCTTTGATATCGGCACGCTCGCTGACCTTTCGAATATAGGGACGCTGTTCGCATTCGTCCTGGTTTCCCTAGCGGTGCTGATCTTACGCAGGACCCAGCCGGAGCGCCCGCGGTCGTTTCGCGTCCCGCTGGTTTGGTTCGTGGCTCCTGGATCCGTGATCTGCTGCCTGGTTCTGATGATGGGGCTCCCGGTCGAGAACTGGATCCGCTTTGTCGTCTGGCTGGTGATCGGTATGTTGCTCTACCTCTCCTACGGCGCGCGGCGCAGCTCGAGCGGCGCGGAACTTGTGGCTGACGACAGGCGGCGGGGATTGGCTAAAGCGGATCGCGCACTGATTGGCCTGGCGGGTTTCCTGGGTGTGCTGGGCTTGATCGTGGCTTTTGCGATTGTGCGCGGCAGCCTGGCCGCCGACACGGGTCACTTGTCCGAGGCCGGCGTTCTCCTAGCGCTCGGAGGCGCGTTTCTGTTTGTCGGTCAGAAAAACCTGAGAAAGGACTCTTGATGCGCGGCTGCGTACGGCGTTGGGCCCTCCGGGCAACCCTTGCGGCTTTGCTGCTTGGTCTCGTGCCGGCACGCGTAGTCGCCTGGGGGGCGAACGGCCACAGGCTGGTAACCCATAAGGCCATTGAGACGCTGCCACCGAAACTCCGTCTCTGGTTCGAGGCCAACTGGAATTTTATTTCTCAGCACGTTACCGACCCATTGAGCGCCGCTGCTAAGAATGCCGCCGAAATTCGGTTCCAGCGCCTCGAGTTTGAAAAATATGGGCGTTTCCCTTTCGATTTGCTGCCGCGCGATTATAAGGCGGCGCTGAAGAAGTACGGAAAATCCACTCTCGATGCCAATGGCCTGCTGCCCTGGCAGATTGGCCTGTACAGTGAGCGCTTGACCAATGACATGCGCGCGGGCAACTGGACCGACGCCCGCACCGATGCGGCCCTTCTGGCTTTCTACGTCGGCGAAGCCCACGACCCGTTCAGCACCACGGACAACTTCGACGGCCATGTCTCCGGCCAGCCGGGCGTGGACGTGCGTTTTGATTCAAACCTCGTGGACCGGTTCGCACTTTTCATCTACCTCCGGCCGAACGATGCTGTTTTCATCTCCGATCCGACGGATCACGCATTTGAAGACTGCCTGACTTCGCACTCCTGGCTTCAGGCCATCCTGCTCGCCGACCGCCGGGCCCGCGCGGGACTGACGGACTACACCGACGACTACTACGACCGCTTTTACAACACGGCCGGCGCGATTGTGATTAGGCAGCTCTCGGAGGCTTCGACCGAGATCGGGTCTTACTGGCTCACGGCATGGAACAACGCCGACAAGCCGGAGCCGCCGGAGCGCTAAACGACCTCGTGACCCGTAATTCTTCGCTTGCCGACCGCATCCACGCATGGCCGAAGGCTGAGCTCCACTTGCACCTGGAGGGAGCGATTGAGCCCGCGACAGTGGTGGAGTTGGCCGCGCGCCACGGTGAGCAGGTGGCTCCGGAGGAGGTGGCTGCGCGCTACCACTACAGGGATTTCCTCGGATTCTTGGAAGCATTCAAGTGGGTCAGTTCCCTGCTTCGGGAGCCGGCGGATTATGCGTTGATTGCCGGCCGACTTGCAGAAAGCCTCTGCGGCCAAAATGTAATTTATGCGGAAATCACGATTTCGGCCGGCGTCATGCTTCGCCGTCACCAGGATGTAGCAAAAAATTTCGCGGCCCTGCGGACTGCGGCGGAGCGCGCGGCGGCGGGGGCGCTCAAAATCCAATGGATTTTCGACGCAACGCGTCAGTTTGGTCCTGACAAGGCGATGGAGGTCGCACGCTGTGCGGTCGAGTTGCGCGACGCTGGAGTCGTCGCCTTCGGCCTGGGTGGTGATGAGTTGGCCGTGCCCGCTCAGCAATTCCGCGGCGTTTATGATTTTGTGCGTTCCCAGGGACTGCATGCGCTGGCCCATGCCGGCGAGATTGGCACCCCGGACGAAGTGCGGCAGGTGGTCGAGGTGTTGGGGGCCGAACGAATTGGACACGGCATCGCCTCCGTTCGCGATCCGCAAGTGATGGAGCTCCTCGGTGCGCGCGGGATACCTCTCGAAGTCTGTCCCACGAGCAATCTTCGCACCGGCGCACTCGGAAAGGTCAGCGGTAACTCTTTGGCCGGACTGCCGGAACACCCAGTCGCGGATCTTTTCTTCGCAGGTGTACCACTAACGCTTTCCACCGACGATCCAGCGATGTTCGAGACCAACTTGGTGCAGGAATATGAAGCGGCTGCCTCCGCCGGTTTGGACTTGGCCGAATTGATTCGCGTAAACGAGCAAGGCTTCGAGTCCGCATTTCTGCCGCAGGCGGAGAGGCAGGCCCTCGTCGTGCGATTTCGCGAAGTCGTAGAGCCGCAAGGACTGATATAATTAAGCGGGAGTGAGCGATGAAAGCGCATGTGTGGGTCATGCCGAAACAGAGCGTTCTCGACCCGCAGGGAAAAACGATCCAACACGCTCTGGCGTCGCTGGGCTTTGCCGCAGTAAAGGACGTTCGCCAGGGAAAGTTTTTTGTGCTCGACCTCGACGGCATGAGCCGGGATGAGGCAGCGAAGCAGGTCGAGCGCATTAGCCGCGATGTTCTGGCCAATCTGGTCATCGAAGATTTCCGGTTCGTAATCGTGGAATAGTGAGTTCCCGGCGGCTCGGCGAGGTCTTCGCCCTCTTTCTACTTCAGGTTGATCGTCCCGCGGCATTTCGGTGAGCCACAACGGCATTTGCAGCGGACGGTGTCCTTCGAATAGCGGTAATCAACGCTCAATTCCTCCCCGCTGCGGATGCGCTTTCGGCTGTAGTAGAAAATGTGGCCGGCAATGCGCCTGCGAAAAAGATTCGGATCGCAGCTATGATTGATGAGTTCCGCGCCCGTTCCTCCAAGCGACCCGTCTATGATCCAGCGTCGGCTCAGGACCGAAAAGTAGAACCGGCGCCGCCTCCCGGAGCGGAGAATCCGCCGAAACCGCCGGACCGCCGCGCGATTCGTAATGCGCTCTCCTGTGTACTCAATCACCCTCTGGTTGCGCGGAATAGTTTCACCCGCAAAGACTCCGTAGCGGTCGATTGGGGATCGCCCGATCAGGAGCAAAAACGGGCTGAAGCGAGGCTCGATTTTCGCGATGATGCGCTGTCCCGTCTTCATGCGTCGCAATCCTCTTCCCTGGAAACGTGAACCCTTATAGGAAGTCCGGAGCCGGGTGTCCAGTGGAAACGGGGCCAAAAGCGCCGGGCCGACGCCTCTGGCGCCGCTGTGTTAGTCTAATAATGTCTTCTCTGAAGTGTACTGGGGAATCCGTACTTGCGAGGAGCAGGTAAGCCATGTGCGGGATAGTCGGCTATCTTGGACCCAAAAAAGTTGTGCCGTTGATCATCGACGGGCTGAAGCGCCTGGAATACCGCGGCTACGACTCGGCGGGGATCGCGGTCGTGGCGCAGAACGGGAAACTCGAAGTGCGCCGGGCGTCTGGAAAGCTTCGAAATTTGGAGGAGACGCTTCGGCTCTCGCCGATCGACGGCATCTATGGCATCGGCCACACTCGCTGGGCTACACACGGCCGGCCGACTGAAGAAAACGCGCACCCGCACCGCGATTGCTCGGGCGAAATCGTGGTCGTCCACAATGGGATCATCGAGAACTACGTGGAACTCAAGCACCGCCTGGCCGCGGAAGGCCACAGATTTGTCACCGAAACGGACACCGAAATCGTCGCTCATCTCGTCGAGCATTACGCGAATCTCGGCGGGCTGCCCCTGGAAGAGGCCGTGCGACGCGCGGTCAAGGAATTGACGGGCGTATTCGCGCTCGTCATTCTCTCCACCAAGGATCCCAACAAAATCGTGGCTGCCCGCTGGGGCCCGCCCGCTGTGATCGGACTGGGGCAGGATGAATTCTTCGTGGCCAGCGACATTCCCGCCCTCTTGCAGCATACCCGCGACATTTTCTTTCTGGCCGATGGCGATATCGCCGTCCTGACTCCTCACGGAGTTCGTGTTACGGATTTCGAAGGTCGCCCGCTCCAACGGCCCGTTCAGCACGTCACCTGGGACCCCATCATGGCCGAGAAGGGTGGCTTCAAGCACTTCATGCAGAAAGAGATTTTCGAGCAGCCTCGCGCCACCCGCGAC
>JASHRU010000112.1 GCA_030037225.1 Candidatus Acidiferrales bacterium
CGATGGCGGCGGAAATTTTCGGAAGCTCGTCTTTGTGCGCAGCGACGTAGGCGCGGGAGCCGACCAGCCCCTCTTCCTCGCCGGAGAAGAGGATGAATCGGATGGTGCGGGCGGGGCGCAGACCGGACTTCCGGAGCGCGCGGGCGGCTTCGAGAACGACCATCGAGCCGGTGCCGTTGTCGGTGGTGCCGGTGCCGAGGTCCCAGGAATCAAGATGGGCACCGAGGACGACCACCTCGTCGGGCTTGGTGGCGCCGGGCAGTTCGGCGACGGTGTTGTAAACCTCGACGGGCTGGTCGGTGAAGGCATTGGTGATTTCGAGTTCGACTTCGACGGGGCCGCGCTTGAGCAGGCGCCAGATGAGGTTGTAATTCTCGGAGGTGATGAAGGCCGAAGGGATGGGGCCGATGTGAAAATCGCGGCCCCCGACGCCGGTCATATTGAGAAGGCCGTCGGGTTTGCCGGAATCGGAGAGCGTGGCGGCCACGCCTTCCGCCTTGAAAAATTCCGTGCGCGCCTGGAAGAAACGCATGCCGCCGGGACCGGCCGGAGCGAGCGGGTTGCGCTCCGCGGGGCGTTGCGGGCGGACGAGCAGAATGGAGTCGCCCTCGGCAATGGAGAGGGGGCTGGGAGCGGGCTCGTCGGGCGGAGGGAGGAGCAGCGGTTCGCCGGTGATGATGATGGCGCCATTCAGCTTTCCCTTGTAGGCGTCGAGCTCCTGCTGGTTTGAGGCCTTCACGTACACCACAGGGCCGCGCACCTTGCCGTTTGTGTTCGGGCCCCAGCCGTAGGAGGCGAGGGTCAATGGATGTTCGGCAGGGCTGACGATGCGACCGGATGCGGTGCCGCGCGTCCAGCCGTGGCCGATGGTCCAAGATTCGAGATGGGCTTTGGCCAGACCGTAGTCGGCAAAACGCTGGCGGGTCCAGTCGTTGGCTTTCTTGAGGTTCTCGGAGCCGGTGAGCCTCTGGCCAATCATGTCGGAGAGGTATTCGAGATTGGCTATGATTTCGTTGTGGTCATGAACTTCGGCAATGATTTTCTCGTCGGCATCGGCGTTCGGGTCTTTGTGCGGAGGTCCGGGCTGCTGGGCGTGCAGCGCATGCAGCCCTCCTGCTGCGACGAGAGCAAACGATAGAAGGATTGCGGGCAGACGTATTGGTTTCATCCGAGTGGCATGCCTCCCCAGATTTTGCCGGTGGAACGCGGCAAGAATGTGCGATTTTAAGCGCGGCGAGAGGGGATTACAACCCGAGGGCGAAGGAAGCTGCAGCTTGCGGGACGACGCCGGGGGCTAGCCCGAGTGCCGGCGCGGAGTGCGCCGCGAACGACCTTTGGGCGCGAGCTGGCAGCGCGGGCAGAAGTAACTGCTGCGGCCGGCGACGACGATCCGGCGAATTTTTGCGCGGCAACGAAAACACGGCTCGCCTTCGCGGCCATAGGCGCGGTGGCGACGCTGGTAATCGCCGGGGGAGCCGGCGCTATCCACAAAGTCGGAAATGGAGCTGCCACGGAGGCGAATCGCGTCGGAGAGAACGCGGCGGAGGGCAGCATAGAGAGCGCGGCGCTCGGAGGGATTGAGGCGAGCGCCCAGGCGGCGGGGATGGATGCGGGCGCGCCACAGGCTCTCGTCGGTGTAGATATTGCCGAGGCCGCGGAAGACGTGCTGGTCGAGAAACAGGGCTTTGATCATGGCGCGGCGCGCGAGGGCTGTGCAGAAGTCTTCGAACGGCACTTCGAGCGGTTCTGAGCCGAGACGGGCGAGGAATGACGGCAACTCGACGGCGTCCACCAGCCGCATCTTTCCGAAGCGGCGGATATCGGTGTAGCGGAGTTCGCGCGCGTCGTCGAGGGCGAGCCACACGTGCGTATGCGGGCGAAGGGGAGAATCGGGCCGGCATACGATGAACTGGCCGGTCATGCCGAGGTGGACGAGGAGCCAATTCGCGGAGCGATTGCCGTTTGCGCGGTGCGATGCCGCGAGGCGAAGGCCGATAAATTTGCCGAAGCGGCGGACTTCTTGGATTGTTGCGCCGGGGAGCGCGGCTTCGAGGCGTGGAGGGTCGGCGATGAAGTCGGTTTTTCCGAGGCGCAGGCCCGTAATGGTGCGGCCTGGCAGGACAGCGCGCAGGCCACGGACAACGGTTTCGACCTCGGGAAGCTCGGGCATTCGCCGATATTTCACACTAGCATAGGAATTTGAGTTGTCGTCCTGGAAAGCATGTTAGGGCAGAGGAAGAAGCCGCGGGGCTTATGCGCCGCGCTACCCCCAAAACGCGCGTGTGCTATGCTCGAAGGGGCCGGCGGAAAACCAGGGCCAACCGCGAAATTCCCCTTCCGAGGAGACGGCCATGATTCAGAAAGCCACCGCGCTGCTCCGCGTGGAGCGCATCGAGCCTTCGCTGTCGTTTTGGGTGGAACGGCTGGGATTCCAGAAAGTGACGGAAGTGATGGAGGGCGATTCGCTCGGGTTCGTGATCCTGACGAAAGGCCACGTGGAAATCATGATGCAAAGCCGCGAGAGCTTGGCAAAGGACCTTCCGATGTTGAGCATCGGGGCGCTATCGCCGGCCGTGGTCTATTTAGGCGTGACGAACCTGGAAGAGATTGCGGCGAAGCTGAACCCTGCCGAAATCATCGTTCCGAAGCGCGCGACGCACTACGGGATGGAGGAGATTTGGGTGAAGGAGCCGGGCGGTCACGTAATCGGCATCGCGGCGCCGGGGTCGGAGCCGGTGGGGTAGGAGCGCGGCGTTAAGGCAATAGCGCAAAGACGCGTGCAGGGCCGCCGGAGCCGCCTTCGAGCTTGATCGGCGCGACCACGAGATACGCGCCCGATTCCGGCAGCGCAGAGAGATCGGCCAGATTTTCCACGTGGAACAGGCCCGCTCCGTGCGAGATGTGATGCACGGGGAAGTCTTTTGAGGGGCCGTAGTCCACGCTGAGCGTGTCGATGGTCAGGCCATAGACGCCGCGGTCGATCAGCACCTTCACCGCTTCCACAGAATAGCCGGGGAAATGCATGAGCTTGGCCGCGTCCATGTTGCGGTAGCGGGCGGTATCCGGCCAGCGTTCGGCCCAACCGGTGCGCATCACAACGATGGAGCCGTGCGGGATGCGCCCGTGGCGGGCTTCCCACTGGGTGATTTTTTCAGTCGAAAGGAGATAGTCGGCATTCGCGCGGCTGTCGACTTGCACATCGAGCACGACCGCGGGGCCATAGAGGCGCTCGGTGGGAATCTGGTCGACGGTCCAGGCGCCTTTGATGAAATGCGCCGGGGCGTCGAGATGCGTGCCGAAATGCTCGAGCGAGGTGAATTTGCGTGTGAAGTAGCCGTCTTTCTCGAACGAGGCGTTCTCGACAGCTTCGAAAGGCTTATCGTCGCCGGGCCAGGCGGGATTGTCTGGGCCGAGAGCGTGGCCGAGGTCCACGATGCGCGAGAAGGCAGCGGGCGGCGCGGCGGATGCTGATTTTTGCGCTTCGCTGCGCTCGCGCATGCGGAAGATTGTTCCGGTGGCCACGATGGCACAAAGAAACGCGGTCAAGATCGCGAGCCGGCGTCTTCTATCCATAGCGCCCCTCAATTCGCGCCAGTCCAGGCGCGCCCGCGGAGGGGCCGGCCGGGCCGGGCGTCGGTGATTCTTCCATCGTCGAGGACGAGCTGGCCGTTGACGATTACGTAGCGAATCCCTTCCGAGTAGCGGTTGGGATCTTCGAAGGTGGCAACGTCGCGCACGCGGGCATAGTCGAATAGTGTCACATCCGCCCACATGCCGGGACGCAGCACGCCGCGGTCTTCGATGCGCATGATCTGCGCGGGGAGCGAGGTCATCTTGCGGATGGTCTGTTCGAGCGGAAGCAGGCGCAGGTCGCGGGTGTAATGGCCGAGCAGGCGGGGGAAGTTGCCGTACGCGCGGGGATGTGCGCGGTCACGGCCGAGCACGCCATCGGGACGGACGGCGCCGTAGTCGCAGCCGAAGGCGACCCAGGGCTGGACGAAGGCGCGCTCGATATCCGGCTCCTGCATCATGAAAGTGATCTGGCCGGTCTGCATGCGATCTTCGATCAGGATATCGAACATCACGTCCACGGGGTCTTTCTGGCGCTCGCGGGCGATTTCGTCGAGGCGCTTGCCTTCAAGATCCCGCAGTTTTTCGTTGGAGACAGAATTGATGAGAATGTCGTGGGCCATATATTCGCGGAAGCGTCCGGCCATGGCGGCTTTGATCCTGGCGCGTGTGGCGGGATCGCGGAGGCGTTCGATGGATTTCTCGGTGCCGCCTTCGAGGGCCCAGGAGGGAAGATTGGCGGAGAGGCCGTTGGCGCCGGCGCGATAGCCGTAGATATTGGCGGTGACTTCCTGGCCGGCGGCGCGGGCCTGGTCGATGCGCGCGACCACCTGGTCCATTTTTCCCCATACGGTCGAGCCGGAAACTTTCAGGTGGTAGATGTGAACGGGCAGGCCGGCTTCGCGGCCAATGCGCAGGGCCTCGTCGAGCGCGGGGAAAATGTCCTTGCCTTCGTTGCGCATGTGCGTGGAATAGACGCCGCCGTAGCGCGCGGCAACTTTGGCCAGTTCGATGAGCTCGTCCGTTTTGGCATAGGTGCCGGGGGTGTAAATGAGCGCGCTGGAAATTCCGAGAGCGCCCTGCTGCATAGCTTCTGCGACGATGGCGCGCATCTGGTCGAGTTCGGCGGGAGAGGGCGGGCGGTTTTCGCTGCCGAGGACGGATTTTCTCGCCAGGGCCGCCCCGACGTTGGTGCCCAGATTGATGGCGCTGCCCTGACGCTCGAAGCGGGCGAAATACTGGGTGAGCGAGCGCCAATCGATCTGGATGCCGAAGGGCGCGACGCCTTCCTGCGCCTCGGGCAAGGTTTTTTCGTTCTGCGGCGCGACGCTTTCGCCCTCGCCGGTGATTTCCGAGGTGATGCCCTGGCGGATCTTGCTTTCGGCGCGGCCGTCCACGAGGACGGTGAATTCCGATTGGCCGAGCATGTCAATGAATCCGGGAGTGACGTAGAGGCCCGTGGCGTCGATGCGGCGGCGGGCAGGGCACGTGTCGCCAGCGGGTGGACAGAGCTGGCCGATGGCGGCGATGCGTCCATCGCGTATGCCCACGTCGGCGAGAAACCAGGGATTGCCAGTACCGTCGATCACTCGGCCACCGGAGATCACGATGTCGAACGGTTCCCCGGCTGCAGACGCCGCGGGCGATGCGCCCCTAACATGCAGCGCGCCGGCCAGCAGGCCTGTGGCGAGGACGATGGATAGCAGTGCGGCCCAGACTGCAACGCGGTTCAGACGAGTCATCAGCATCTCCCGGAACTCCAAAATGCGGGAGCTAGGATAACCCGGGAAGGCAGGTTGCTGCGCGAGACTGAATACTCGAATCAACAGCAGATTCCTCATCCCGGCGAGACGCAGGAATTCCCTTCACACCGGGTTCAGGGCAGGCGGAATGACACGACTAGAGGAGGTTGCTAAGGCAGCGGGATTCCGGGCTGGGCGACGAGTCCAGCCATACGGAGCATTTCCGTATAGTCGGTTTCCGTGATCGGCGAAATGACCAGCCGGACATTTTTCAGGAACTTGACGCGGCGGAGAGCGGAGTTGCTGCGGAAGTCGTTGAGCGCAACCTGCTGGGGCAGGCGTTCGACGGCACGAAGATCGATGACCACGTTCTTGCTGCTGGGATCGTGCGGATCGGGATAGGGATCGCGTGCGACCTCAGCGATGGCGTAGAGAGCGCGCTCGGGAGCGGCGTGGTAGCACAGGACGCGATCGCCGCGGCGAGTTTGCTTGAGCATCCGTTGCGTCTCGGGGCGCGCGCGGGGAGTGCGGTACATCTCCTTGCCTTTCACGAAGAGGGTGTCCCAATGGTAGTGATGCGGGTCGGCGGAAAAGAGCCAATAGCGGCGATGGCTGACAGGCGGCGTTATCTTCAAAAAGGGCGCACCCCGGCCGGGGACTATACACAAAACCGCGCGCTGGCGAGAACGGTTTTTGGGGTCGGCGCGAAAAAATGTGGCTGGCTACTGAAACTCGACGAACAGGTCGTCGCCATGGACCTCGGTGCGGTAGCAGCCCACGCCCACGGCGGGGTTCAAGGCGGCCATCCCGTTGGTCACGTCGAATTGCCAGCCGTGCCAGGGGCAGGTGACTTTCTGTCCATCGAGCACTCCCTGTCCAAGCGGGCCACCGCGGTGAAGGCACGTGTTATCAATAGCATAGAAGGTGCCGCCGAGGTTGGCGATGGCCACCGTATGGCCGTCGAGCTGGAACTCGCGGATCTGGCCGGGCGGGATCTCGCTGGTCTTGGTGGCGCGAAGTAACGGCATCTTGTGGTGTCTCCTCCATTGCACAGGCTGAAAGCCTGTACTACCGCCTACCGCGGCTGGGGCGTCTGGGCGACCATGACGCCCTGCTTGAAATTGTCCACCATGGCCGGGCTCAGCCGCACTTCGGTGGGACGCTTGGCGAGGGACATCTGGTCGATTTTGTCCTGCAGCTTGAGCAGGCCGTAAAAGAGCGCCTCGGGCCGCGGCGGGCAGCCGATGATGTAGACGTCCACGGGCACGATTTTGTCCACGCCTTGGAGGACGGAATAAACGTTGAACGGCCCGCCCACGCCGGAGCAGGCGCCCATGGAAATGCACCACTTAGGGTCGGGCATCTGCGACCAGATGCGCTGGATGACGGGGCCCATCTTGAGGGTGACGGTGCCGGCGACAATCATGAGGTCGGCCTGGCGCGGCGACGGGCGAAAAACTTCAGCGCCAAAGCGGGCGATATCGAAACGCGAGGTGGTGGAGGCGATCATTTCGATGGCGCAGCAGGCCAGGCCGAAGGTGAGCGGCCAGATGGCGCTGCGGCGCGCCCAGTTGAAGACGTAATCGACGGAGGAGATGAGGAAATTTTTCTCGAAGCGATTGTCGATAATTCCCATACGCGATTATTGTACCTCGGAAAAACGGTGAGTATAGCGATGCACTCCTGGCGAGTCAAATTGGGAAACAGCCAGGCCACCGAAACTTTCCATAACGCGACTTGCGGGGAGTTCGGGAGTTCTGCTGTCGCAATTAAGAAATCAGAGAGACGTTGGACAAGTGCAGGGATGAACTGCCGAGCGCTCTCCCAGCGCTGCTAAGGAAAAAGGAGAAAGTGTCAAGGCGAATTGGCTTGCCCGACGCAACGAAGCCCGACGCTGTCGTCGTAAGTCCGGGGAGGGTCGCTCCTGCGGTACGAGACACGGATGAATCTGGGACCGTAGACCCAGGACCCGCCCCGCAGAACGCGGTCCCGACCGGTGCTTGGCCCCGGGGGATCCTGCGACGGGCTGTTCTGGTAATAGTTTGCGTCGTACCGGTCATTCACCCATTCCCACACGTTGCCGAGCATGTCGTAAAGGCCGAACGCGTTGGCTTGCTTCTGCGCCGCGTCATGCGCCCTGGGGCCCCTCCTGTCGGCGAACCAGGCGACTTGATCGAGCGGCCCATAGCGAGCCTCCGTGCTGCCGGCTCGCGCCGCATATTCCCATTCTGCTTCGGTTGGCAGACGGCCTCCGGACCATTCGCAATAGGCCTGGGCTTCATCCCAGGTGACGTTGCCGATGGGCATGTTCTGCTTTCTCCAACCAGCGTTGAATGCCGGGGCGGACGGCATTTGGCGGCCCGTCGCGGCTGCAAAACGCTGGTAGGCCCGTGCGGTCACTTCCGTCTGGCCCATCCAAAAACCCTTGGTGAGCTCCACTTGGTGCGAAGGTTTTTCAGCAGCATCGCATTCGCTGTCTCCGGGCGAGCAGCCCATGGTGAAGGTGCCGGGTGGAATCCATACATACTTGAGCCCGTCTTTGGCGTTCTCCCAGATTTCTCCCGGCCTTAAGGCGGGCTTCTGTGCAGGGATTGCCGTGGTGTTTTGCGCGGGCTTGGCGGTGGCCTCAGGGTGAGGCTGGGAGCGGCCCGCCAGCGAGCCAATGAGTGTGATCATGGCCA
This sequence comes from Candidatus Acidiferrales bacterium, assembly GCA_030037225.1. GTDB lineage: Bacteria > Acidobacteriota > Terriglobia > Acidiferrales > UBA7541 > JOPF136. Next base: position 7,994 of record JASHRU010000112.1, read on the forward strand.
CGAGGGTCAGACAGTGAGGGTTCAATGTCATGGCACAACCCTGAGAGTATCGCCCAACTGATAGGTCCACAAGCGCCCGTCATGGTCCACAAGCGGCGTATGGAAAACCACGAAGCACGGCTTCAGAAGGACGATTGCTTACGAGCTAGTGGGGAGGGGTGTAGAGTCCGCTCCGCTAAACTCTCATTCCTTCAAGTCTTCCAGCAAAGCTCAGCGCGTATCGGACTGCGCTGGTTTCGTCCCGTGGACGAGAAGGGCGCCGATGGCGCGGAAGGCGGCGAGCTGCGCGGCGTCGCGAAACCAGCGTCCGGTGTATTCGGTGGGCCCGGCGGTGGGATCCGGGATGGACGCGTGCTCGACGGCGGCAAACCCCGCGCCCCGAAACAGGCCGGCCCATTCGTCGGCGGAGATGAGATGTGTAGGAATGGTGAGCAGTGCGCCCCACTGATGGCAGTGCGGATTGTCGCGGTAATAGTTGATCAGAATCCATGCGCTTCCGCCGGGACGGAGGACCCGGAAGATTTCGCGCAGTCCTGCGGCGGGATCGGGCCAGTAGTAGGCGGACTCGACGGAAATCATTCTTGTGAAGAAATCGTTCTCCCAGGGAATTTCGTCCACCGCGCCGGGGACGGCCATGACCTGAGGCAGATCCGAGCAGTTGCGGCGGGCGTGGCGGACCATTTCGTCGGAAACGTCCATGCCCACGACCCGGCCTTCGGTGACGCGCTCAGCGAGGAGGCGAAGAAGCCATCCGGCGCCGCAGCCGACGTCGAGCACACTTTCCCCAGGCGAGAGCTGCATGCGCTCGAGCGTGGGCAACGTGATGGGCAGGTGGTCCTGTTCCATCCCTTCGCCACGGCCGGATTCGGCCCAGCGATTGAACTCTTCGCGAAGCTGCTGATTTCCGGTGGTCTGAGCCATTGGGGACGGCGGACCAGCGCGCGGTGGCGCCGGCCCGCTCCACTTTCTATTTTAATCCAGCGCGGCGGTTAGAACTTCTGTTCGTCGGCGGACGGGCCGTAGGTGGACGGCACAGGAACATCGTTCAGGCGCAGATAGACGCCGAGCTGCGCGCGGTGATGAATCACGTGACTCAGCACGAATGTGCGCACCACAGCAGCGCGCGGCAAACTGAACATCGTCTGTCCATTGGCCTTGAGCGTCCACGGCTTCATCCAGGCGGCGTCGTTTGTTGCGGCGGCGAGTGCGGCGCGACCCGTAGCGACGCTCTTGTCGAACATGGCCAGCAGCTCCTGACGGTTCTTGCCCTTGGGCATAGGCATTGATTTGCCGCCGGGAGCGACATCCAGCTCGTCCTGCGCGAAGGTGAATTCCAGCCATCCGGGCATGTGGGTGAGATGGGAGGCCAGATCGCCGAGCTTCATGGATTTGGGATGGGGCGCCCAGTCGAACTTGTCTTCCGGCACGCGCTCCAGGAATCTGCGCGTGGTGGCCATTTCATGGTCGTATTCAGGGAGAACGGACTGATTGATGGGCATGGCAGGTCTCCTTTGGGGTAGAAGCTTGGTATCTTCGCTTTCTGTTCGCCTTATGTCAAGGGGGGGCTCAGGAAAACGCACCTGGCATTAGATTCGGCAGCGGGGAATGGGTTTCCGTGAGAGTCAGTGCAACTGTGGCGACGTTCGCACCAATAGAAGGAGTAGATTGCGCTGGATTAGGTGTTTTCCGACAGGATCCACAACCAGTCCGAGCGTCTCGAGAGCGGTCGCGCCGAGAATGGAGTGCTCGCCCGGCTCGGCGAACGCGACCGGAACGGGTCCCCTGTGACCGTCGATGGTTAGGAGCAATCCGCCAATGTCGCGTTCCAGAACGCGCCCATCGGCCAGCGTGAACGGCAGGTGAGAGAGCGGCTCGATGTCGAGACCTTCGAGAATTTCCCGGGAAATCCAGGACAGCGTCGCGCCGGTATCCACCACGAGGGAGAGTGCGGCGGAGCGTTCGGGCTTCTCCAGATTTGCAATCCGAACTTTGGCCTGGAAACTTCCCACCGCGGTTGCCTCTACTTTTCGACCTTGGCGAGGAGCTCGACGAATTTCTGCTCGCGCTGGGCCTGGGTGAGGCCGTCGTTGGCATCGGCCACCTGGGTGAGATTCATGGAGCAGAATTTGGGGCCGCACATGGAGCAAAACTTGGCTTCTTTGTAGAAATCATCGGGCAGCGTTTCGTCGTGCATGGCGCGAGCGGTTTCGGGATCGAGCGAAAGAGCGAACTGCTTCTCCCAATCAAACAGGAAGCGGGCATAGCTGAGCGCGTCGTCGCGGTCGCGCGCGCCGGGGCGGTGGCGCGCGACGTCGGCAGCGTGCGCGGCAATTTTGTAGGCGATGACACCCTGCTTGACGTCTTCCGCGTTAGGCAGGCCGAGGTGCTCTTTCGGGGTGACGTAGCAGAGCATGGAAGCGCCGTACCAGCCGATCATAGCCGCGCCGATGGCGCTGGTGATGTGGTCGTATCCGGGAGCGATGTCGGTGACCAGCGGTCCAAGGGTGTAGAAGGGCGCTTCGTGGCACAGCTCGATTTCCTTTTTCACCTGGAGCTCGATCTGGTCCATAGGAATGTGGCCGGGGCCCTCGATCATCACCTGCACATCATATTCCCAGGCCTTTTTGGTGAGCTCGCCGAGAACTTTGAGCTCAGCGAATTGGGCTTCGTCGCTGGCGTCGGCGATGGAGCCGGGACGCAGGCCGTCGCCAAGCGAAAAGCTGACGTCGTGCTTGCGGAAGATCTTGCAGATGGCGTCGAAATTCTCGTAGAGGAAGTTCTGCTTCTGGTGGTGGCTCATCCACACGGCAAGGAGCGAGCCGCCGCGGCTTACGATTCCGGTGATGCGGTTGCGCACCAAGGGCAGGAATTCGCGGAGCACGCCGGCATGGATGGTCATGTAGTCCACGCCCTGCTCCGCTTGTTCCTCGATGACTTCGAGCATGAGGCTGATGGTCAGGTCCTCGGCGCGCTTGACGCGGGAGAGCGCTTCGTAGATGGGCACGGTGCCGACGGGAACGGGCGAGGCTTCAATGATGGCGCGGCGAATGTGCGGGATATCGCCGCCGGTGGAGAGGTCCATCACGGTGTCGCTGCCCAGGCGGACGGCATTGGCAAGCTTCTTCAGCTCGTCGTCCACTTTCGAAGTGACCGCGGAGTTCCCGATATTGGCGTTGATTTTGCACTTGAAGGCGATGCCGATGCCCATGGGCTCGAGGCTTTTGTGATGGATGTTTGCGGGAATGATGGCGCGACCGCGCGCCACCTCGCTGCGAACGAATTCAGGCGAAAGCTTTTCGCGCCGCGCGACGTAATCCATTTCGCCGGTGATCGTGCCCTGGCGGGCGTAGTGCATCTGGCTGACGTTCCGGCCGCCGTTTGCAGCGGCAGACGCAGCCAAACGATGTTCAATCCAGCTATCCCGAAGTGCCATGAGTTCCCCCGAAAGCAGTGAACGGAGATCGCGGAACCGCGATTGCATTATGGCACCCGGGAGAAAGCCTAGCAACCAGCAGGGGGAGTCGAGCCTCGGAAGGCTGGTGGAAACGGAGCGTCAAAAGCTCTGATGGGCGATGATGCGGCCTGCGCGGTCGCTGGCAAACGCCGCACAGTTTTGTTCGCGCGCCCAATTGCGGGCGGCGACGAGGAGTTTGCGTGCCAAGCCTCGGCCGCGAAACTCCGGGCGTATGTAGAGGCCCTCGACGTAGCCGGCGCGTTTGCTCTCTGCGCCGGGCAGGTCCGTGCGGACGGACAACTCCGTAAATGCGACGATTTCGCCGGAGGGAATCACGGCTACGAGCACCGCTTGCGGCTCCGGCAGAGTGCCCGCAAAAAAGCACGCAATTTCCGAAGCGTGGTCTGCGGCGCCGTCGGGCCAATGGGCGGTGCGAAGGGCCTGCCAAACGCGAGCATCCGGGGGAACGACGGGCCGGATGAGGATTGATGAATCGTTAAATCGCCAACTCATAAATCAATGAATCCCGAGGCGTCTTGCAGCGAGCCCGAAAGCGCGCGGACAGGAGTGTCCGTGCCACCTGGTTGCACCTAGACGGCCACGTGCCACCCGCAGCGCTGGAGCGCGCCAGGGAGCGCGGCGTGGAACCGGTCCATTTCCGCTGACGTGCCGATGGTGATGCGGACGCAGCCGGAGCAAGCCGAGTCGGCGCCGCGGTCGCGGACGTGGATGCCGTCTGTTGCGAGTTGAGCGGTGAAATCCGAGTGCCATTTGCCGAGATCGGCGAGCAGGAAATTGCCGTGACTGGGCCACGTGCGGATACCGTATTTCGAAAAGGCGGCTTCCAGCCGGGCACGTTCGCGTTTGACTGCAGTGACGTGCGCGGCGACGTGGTCCTGATCCGCGAGCGCTTCCGGAAGGCAGGCGAGCGCGATGCCGTTGAGGTTGAAGGGCGGAGCGAGGCGGCGGATCGCATCGAGGTGCTCCGCGCGTCCGAGGAGGCAACCGACGCGCAGTGCGGCGAGGCCGTAGGCCTTGGAGAAGGTGCGAGCGACAAATAGATTCGAGAAGCGAGGCAGTTCGCCCAGCATCGTCTCGCCGCAATATTCGAAATACGCCTCGTCAATCAGAACGGCAGCATCCGGAGCGGCTTCCAACAGCGCTTGGAGATCTTTTCGAGGAGCGAGAGCGCCCGTGGGGTTATTGGGATTGGCGATGGCGATGAGGCGCGTGCGCGGCGTGATCGCCGCGCGGAGCGCAGCCGCGGGATGACGAAAATCGCGGTCGGCCGGGATTTCCACGGTCGCGGCTCCGGTGGCGCGTGCGCAGATGGGGTACATGGGAAACGTGGGAACAGGGTAGAGGGCTTCGTCGCCAGTGCCAAGGAAGGCGGAAAACAGGAGAAGTATGGCCTCGTCCACGCCGTTCGTGAGCAACAGTTCGGCGGGCTGCACACGCAGATGGGCCGCGATCGCGGCCTCTGCGGCTTCGCGTTCCGGATAAAGGGAAATGTCGGAGGCGGTGAGGCTGCGCAGCCTGGCGAGAACTCGCGGGGAGCAGCCGGAGGTGTTTTCGTTCAGATCGAGGAAAATGCCGGAGCGGCCGGCGGTGAGTTGCGGAATCTGGGGAACCGAGAGGACAGCGTCGCGAGCTTTCAGCATCGAGACTCCTGAACAGGGCAGAGAGAAACAAATAGGATACAGCACGGAGGCTGAGTTCGCAGGAAATACGCGGAGGAAAAACGCGAGTGAGGGAACGAGCCTAGAATCGCTACGAAGACCGGGAGGGCACCAGGAGTCTCTGCAGCACCGAGGGATCGGAGGTGGGAGGCTGGCAGACACCGCTGGCACACACGAGGGCCTGCGGCGCGTCGGCGGAAATATGCGGAATCGTGGCAGCGAGCGCGGGCGGCAGCACATTTGCAGCGAGATGCTCGGGAGTGACACGAAGGACGGCCTTCGCGAAGCGAAACACGGCGAGCGCAGCCCGTTCGAGTTCTGCGGCGCGCTCGTCGCCGGCGCGGCCCAGCACAACGACCTGCGCGGGCGGATGGAGATGCACACCTAATGCGAGCGCGTAGCTGGTAGCGAAGAGGCCGTACTGCGGCGCAACACCGGCGAAGGATTCGAGGGTGGCCGCGGCCCCCTCGCGATAGCGCTGCTCGCCGGTATAGGCGTAGAGGCGCGAGAGCACAATGGATGCGCAGGAGTTCCCCGACGGCGTGGGGGAATCCTGGAAGGGCTTCCGGCGCACTTCGAGACCGCCCATGGGCGCGGCCAGACGCGAGCGGTCGAAGAATGCGCCTGCCCCGGCATCGCCGTAAAGATTGAGAGCGAGATCGGCGGCACGGACGGCGGCGTCGAAGTAGCTGCGGTCGAGTGTGGCTTCAAAGGCGTCGAGGAGCGCCGCAGCGGCATAAACCTGATCGTCGAGAGAGCCGTCGAGACGCGGGCCGCCGACGCGATGGGCGAATCCGCGCGCCGGGTCCCAGGCTTCGGCCAGCAGGCGGTCGACGGTTTTGAGCGCGAAGGTCCGGCAATCGCCGCGGTCGAGCACGCGTCCTGCCTCGAGATAGGCAGAAACATACATGGCGTTCCAGCCGGTAT
>JASHRU010000113.1 GCA_030037225.1 Candidatus Acidiferrales bacterium
GGCCGGCCCTCGAATCTGCCCCGGGCTACAGGCGCGCGAAAATCTGCCGTCCTCGGTAAACTCTGCAGGTGAGGACGTCCCGGAGCCCTGATTAGTTTGCTGCGGAGTGTTTCCCGGGCGCCGCGGCGCCGCCTTCAATCACAACGCGAATCTCGGCCTCGGAAACGCGTCCTTCGCGGATAATCCGCCAGCCGCTATCGCGCAAATCCACGATGGTCGAGGCCAGCACCGCCCCCGTCTCGCCCCCGTCCAGAATCAGCGGCAGCCGGTCGCCCAATTGCGCCGAAAGCAGCTCCGCATTTGTGCTCGATGGCTGGCCCGATAGATTCGCGCTCGTCCCCGTCACCGGCCCGCCGAACGCCTGGATGAGCGCCCACACCAGCGGCGCGTTGGGCATGCGCAGCGCCACGCGTCCCGTGTTCCCCGTGACTTTCAGCGGCAGCCGCCGCGAAGCCTCCACCACGATGGTTAGCGCCCCCGGCCAGAATTTCTCCGCCAGCGCCACAAACCCGTCCGGAATCCCCCGTGACAGCTCCACCGCCTGTTCCAGCGACCGCACCAGAATCGGCAGCGCCCGCGTTTCCGGCCGCCCCTTCACACGGTATATTTGTTCCACCGCCGCCAGATTGAACGGGTCGGCTGCCAGGCCATAGAACGTATCCGTGGGAATGCCGACAACCTGGCCCCTGCGGATAAACCCTGCCGCGTACGCGACCGGCTCCGGCTCAGGATTTTGCAATGTGACTCGGACGATCTCTGCGGTCAACCTTCACGCTCTCGGCCCCGCGCTCCACTACTTTCGCGCACGGGAACTGTATAGTCAGTGGACGCTACCATAGGCCTCCCCGCGCCGCAATAACTACACTCCCCCTGCTTCTCTCTCCGTGCCGCAAGCGCTAGCGCCTTTTCGCGGTTCCTTCTTTCCCTTCCTGCTTCCCTGCCTCTCTGTTTCCTTGCCTCCCGGCTTCTAGCTTCCTGGTCGCCTTGCCTCTTCTTTTTGCGCCACTAACCACTGCTCTAACGGTGCTTCTCAATCTCCGGCAGCGACTCCACCAGCACGTGCCCTACAACCGCCAGGCTCCGCGGCGTCACCTTATCCAGCGTGTCCTGCGCCGTGTGCCAAAACGTGCCCTGCGACTCGAAATCAATCAGGTCTATCGCCGCCACTCCCCGGTGCACGAACGGGTCGTGATCGTCACCCACCGGGCCCTGCGTATCATCCACAAAGATCTTTCCGTACCCCAGCCGCTTCGCCGTCGCCCACACCAGGTCCACCAGCCAGCGCGCCGAATTCAGTTCTCGCCGGATGCGCAGGTCGCGGTCGCCGATCATGTCCGCCAGCACCACCGCTTTCACTCGCTTCAAATCGCCCGACACGGCAAGCCGCGCCGCCAGTTCCCGGCTGCCATAGACGCTGTCCGCATCGCTCCACTGCGCCACGCCGTTAATCACAGACTGCGCCTCTTCCCCGTCGAGAAACGCGATCCACAAGCTTGCCGCGGCCAGTTTGTGCGCGGGATGCGCCCCACAGTAGAGCCGCGCCATCTCCAGCATCACCGCCGTGGACGACGCCGAGTCGTTCGCCCCCACGAAATTCGTCACCCGCACCGTGTCGTAATGCGTGATGAGCAGGATGATCTCGCGGCCCGTCCCCGGCACCTTCGCCACGATGTTCTTCATCCTCAGCGCGCCGATCGGTGTCTGCGCCGTGAAGTCGTCGTCCTCCTCCGCGCACCCGAAACCCGCGAGCTGCGATTTGATGAATTCCTGCGTTTTCGCAATGGCCGGCGTGGCCGGAGGCCGCGGCCCGAAGGCCACCTGCGCCTTCAGGAACTCGAAGGCGCGTGCCCCGTCAAACCCGCCGGTCTGATCCGCCGGCGGCGCGGCATCGGCCGGAGCGACCCTCTGCGCACCCGCAATTCTCAGCGAGAACATCACCACCATGCCGGCAATCAACACCTTTGTGAATCGTAGGGGCACGATATATCGTGCCCCTGCTTGGCTAGCCCCGGTCCCCGGACTCCAAGCCGGCTGGTCTTCTCGTCTCAATCGGTCTCCCCTCCCACTTTTCTCGGCTTCTTCCTTCATCTTCACGCCGCTCCCGCCCCCGACAATTGCTCCGCCCTCTTCCGTTTCCCTCGCACCACCAGCGCCGCCACTCCAATCCCCAGCAGGTACAGCACAATCATCGGCGCCATGAACACCAGCATCGTCAGCGCATCCGTCGTCGGCGTGATCGCCGCGGCTACGATCGCAATCACCAGAATCGCGTACCGGAAGTTCTGCCACAGGAACCGCGGCGTCACGATCCCGAACAGCGCCAGCACGAAAATCAAAATCGGCAACTGGAACACCAGTCCGAGCCCTGCCAGCACCACCATCGACATGTCGAAATACTCGTTGATCGAGATCATCGGCGTAAACGGTCCCGGGATGCTCAGCAGGAATCGGAGCGTCATCGGCAGCGCGATGTAGTAGCCGAACGCCACCCCCGCCAGAAACAGCGCCGTGCCGAATCCGATGAAACTGGCCACCGCCCGCCGTTCGTGCCGGTAGAGCCCCGGCGCCACGAACAGCCAGATCTGGTGCAGCACAAACGGCAGCGCCAGAACCAGCCCCAGGTAGATGCCCACCGTGATGTAGAGAGTCAGCGGCCCCATCGGGCTGGTATACACGAGCTTGTCCGAGACGTGCGCGTCATCCAGCGCTTTTACCATCGGCCGCGCCAGGAACCGGTAGGCCTTGTCGGAAACCAGCAGTCCCGCCACGATCCCGCAGCCCACATAGAGCAGCGCGCGCAGGATGCGCGTGCGCAGTTCCACCAGATGCTCGAAAAAGCTCATGCGCGCCGTCCCGTCGTCCTCGTCCTCGCGCCGCGCGGGGGTTTCAGGCAGGGTGGACATCGGCGGAGCTGGCCGCATTCTCGCTGTTCGTGGAGGCGGCCTCGCCAGGCCTGGGGCCGGTGCCTGGCGGTGACCCTGACGGAGCTACGGCCGCGTCCTCAATGCTCGGGCTTGGCGGTGCTCCCCACGCGCTGTAGCCGGAATCTTTCGCGGAGGTATTCGCAATGGCGCCGGCCGGAGCACCCGCCGCCTCTGTTGTGGTCGCCGCGGCGGGCTCTGCGGCCGGCGCATTCGGCGTATTTCCAGATTCGAGCGCCTTCCGCCGTGCCGCCTCTTCTTTCTCGCGCGTCTGCCGTTCGATCTCCGAGAATTCCTGCTCGATTACCCGGCGAAAATCGGTCGAAGCCTTTCGAAAATCCCCCATCACTTTGCCGATTTGCCGCGCGATTTCCGGCAGTTTTTCCGGCCCAAAAACAAGCAGGGCGATTACGAAGAGAACCACGAGATGGGGAAAGCTCAGCACGGCGCGCTGTCGTGTCCTTGGGAACCCTTCGAGGATGATAGGCGCTCGCCCGGAAACCTGTCAAACCGGTAGCACCTGAGGGAGTAGCTCAGTTTGCTGGGTAGCACAGGCTCACGATCCCGATGGTTCGGGACTCGGGACCTGCCTGTGCAAACGCTCCGAGGCCGTCGCTTCAATCGGACGCGAGGCATTCCCAATGCTTGGGCCACAACCAGCGGCAAGCTGAGCCGCTTCCGCACCCGGCAGCGAGCTGCTTCGGGAGTTTGATCCCGGGATTCTCGTTTTTCGCTTTTCGTCCGCCCCGGTGGATTCGATTTTCGTTTATCGGTTTTTGTTCCTCGGCCTCATTCATATCTCAGCGCAATCATCGGATCGATCCTCATCGCCCGTCGCGCCGGGAAATAGCACGCCGCGAGCGCCACCACCGTCAGCACCACCGTCACGGCCGCGAACGTCAGCGGATCGTGCGCCGTCACTCCAAACAACTCATTCTCCATCAGCCGCGTCAATCCCAGCGCCGCCACGATCCCCGCGGCCACTCCCATAAGCGCCATTCTCGCTCCCTCGCCGACCACCAGCCGCATCACGTCGCCGCGACCCGCGCCCAGGGCCACGCGCACCCCGATCTCGTGCGTCCGCTGGCCCGCCACGTACGAAATCACTCCATACACTCCCCCGCACGCCAGCAGGAGCGCCAGCACCGCAAACGCACTCAGCAGAATCATCGAAAATCGCCGCGCCGCAAACGAGCGCGCCACCACTTCATCCATCGTCTGGACGTTGTAAATTACTTCTCGAAAATCAATCTCCGTCACCGCCCGGCGCACCTCGACCATCGTGGCCGCGGGGTCTCCCTTGGTCCGCAGTACCACCCCGGATGCCTTCGCCACCAGCGGCATCAGTTGCTCGGGAAGCTGCATGAATGGATATTCAAACTGCGCCTCGATCGCCGATTTCGGATCCGCATCCAGTCCCCACTGTTTCACATGGCCCACCACGCCCACGATTTCCGCCTGCACGTTGAAGATCGCCAGGTTGATGCGCTTGCCGACGGGATCTTCGTTCGGGAAATACGTGCGCGCGAACACCTCGTCGATGTCGATCACTATGGGCGAATTCTCATCGTCCCGGTCGCTCACAAACCTCCCGCGCTTGAGCCGTACTCCCATCGCCTGCTGGAATCCCGATTCCACCAGATAGAACATTGCCTGATGCATGTCCTGAACCGTGGCCGGCTTCGGCTCGCCCTCGATCCAGAACGGCAGCGACGAGTCGTGAATCATCGGCCGCGATCCCAGCGTCACCGACACGGCCTCCACGCCCGGAATCTGCCGCATTTTCTGGTCGAATTGCCGCAGCCGCGCGCGCGTTTCCGCCGGCGTGGTTGTCGCCGCTCCCGGCAGCGAGAGGCTGAACGTGATCGCGTGGCTCGGATTGAATCCCGGGTCCACCCGCCACAGCGCCGCCAGGCTACGCACCATGAGCCCCGCGCCCACCAGCAGCACCAGCGCCAGCGCCACTTCCACCGCCACAAACGTCCCTTGTACCCGGTGGCGCGCGCCGCTCCCTCCCCTGCCCCTCTCATTCAGGATTTCTTGCAGGTTTACGCGCGACGTCCTCCACGCCGGCACCGCGCCGAACACAATCCCCGCCAGCGCCGATACAGCCGTCGCGAACAGCAGCACGTGGCCGTCGAGCGAAATTTCCTCGGCCCGCGGCAGTGTCGCCGGCAGAGCATGGAGCACCGCCCGCGTTCCCCAGAACGCCAGCAACACACCCAGCCCTCCGCCAAGTCCCGCGAGGAGCGCGCTTTCCGTCAGTAGTTGCCGCAGAACGCGCTCCCGGCTCGCTCCCAGCGCCGTCCGGACCGCGAACTCTTGCGTCCTGCCCATCGACCTGGCCAGCAGCAGATTGGCTACGTTGGCGCACGCGATCAGCAGCAGAAAGCCCACCGCACTCAGCAGCATCAGCAGGAACGGCCTCACGTTGCCCACCAGGTCTTCCTTCATCGACACCAGCGTAATCCCCACGTCCTTATCGGCTTCCGGATAGGCCGCGGCAAGATCGCCTGCCACGCCGTCCATGTCCGCCTGCGCCTGCGCCAGCCCGATGCCGGGCTTCAGCCGCCCAATGGCGTGCGCGCTCATGTCGATCCGCCGGTCGCGGAACGAGGGATCGTTCCACAGGCCGATAGGCGTGTACACGTCGCGCTGCTGCCCGTAGAAGCTGAACTCTGCGGGAATTACGCCCACCACCGTGTACGTCGCGCCGTTCAGCGTCACCGCCTGTCCGATCACGTCCGGTAACGCCTTGAAACTCCGCTTCCAGAATCCCCCGCCCAGAATCACCACCGGTTCGGCGCCCAGCCGGTCGTCCTCGGCGCGGAACAGACGGCCCGCCACAGGTTTCACGCCCAGTGTCGAAAAGAAATCGGCCGAAACCATGTACCCGCTCAGCCGTTCCGCTCGGTCGGTTCCCACGTAGTTGTAGTCCTCGTTCCGGTACATCGCCATCGACGAAAACGTCTGCGTCTCGCGCTGCCAGTCGAGAAAGTTCAGGTAGGTGATAGGACCGCGATAAACGCCCGGCGTCCTTCCGTAAATTGTCGCAAGCTGGCCCGGGTCCGCGTACGCCAGCGGATTCAGCAGCACTCCATTCACCACGGAAAACAGCGCCGTAGTCGCGCCGATTCCCAACCCCAGCGTCAGGATGGCGATGGCCGCGAATCCCGGGGCTCTACAAAGCAAGCGAAAGGCGTGTCGAAGATCCTGAATCAGTGTCGCCATAGCGCCAAGGGTCTCGCTTCCCTGCCTCCTTGCCTCCTTGCCTCCTTGCCTCCTTGTTTCTATGCCCCCATCTTTCTCGCCCACGTTACGTCACGTTCTTCCGCTTGCGCAACTTTCGCGTGCTCTGCTTTCCTACATTCGAGGGGGGTGTCGTACAGACAACGACGACTCTTGGAATACGCCGCCCGTCCGCGATTTCTCACTGCGATTTTTTCCCTTGCATTCTGCCTTACCCGTGTGCTATAATATTTGAGTGGTAAATGTTCAGGACGCGTGTCACAGCGATCCAGGCCGGGGACGGGACTAGCTCCGCATAGCAAGCGCGCCACCCTCTGCTACGAAGCTTGGTTCGCATCACCTGCAAGTCGCTTTTTTTTCATAGGTTTCTCAGTAGGCTGGCTCGCATGCCCATGTCTCTCGAACCCGTTCTCTCGGACGCCTCACGGTCGAAAGCTCGTCTAACCCTCTCCAAATCTGGCGATTCCGCACTCCGCCCGAAATCCTTCAAAATTCGCCCTTTTGTTTTCAACATCTTGCAAGCTCAATTTCGCCCAACCCCTTTACTTTCATCCGTTTGCGCATTCCCTGGGGGGTGGGGGGCATCTCCCATCACCGGCGCAGCGTCCCGCCCATCTACCTCTCGTGCTTCCGACCGTCTGTGCGCATGGTTTGGAAACAAGCTGTTTGCATTCGGCCGTTCGCCCAACTTCACCCCGAAGGCGATCAGAGTAGCGGGAAAACTTCCCCTCCTGCGCAAGCCTAACCCAAAATTCTCTGAGTCTGTTCGAGAGGGAATTTCGCGTCTCGATTCTCGAAGCTCGTCCCTCCCCAACCTTCGAGACCTTCGGGTGCCCACCGCAACCCATATGCTATACTTCTTCAGCGAGGACGAATGACGACCGCCGCATCCCGGAAAGCCGGGACTGGACGTAGCTTCGTTGTAGTTTGCAGCGTGCTGTTCGCCTCGGCGCTGCTGGGCGGGCTCTACGGCTCCTCCGCCCGCGCCACCGGTGGCGATTCGGCCGACCTCCAGGAATCCATCCGCTCCTTCACCCGCGTAGTGGCCGTAGTGCAGCAGAACTACGCCGAGCCCATCGACACCGATAAGGCCATTTACGGCGGAGCCATCCCCGGGGCGCTGCGCGAGCTCGATCCGCACACCGTGTTTTTCGACGCGCGCCAGTTCGCCGTCCAGCGAGAGGATCAGCGCGGCAAATATTACGGCGTCGGCATGCAGGTGGCCCCGCGCGACAACCACACGGAAGTCATGGCGCCGTTCGTCGGCTCCCCGGCCTACCGCGCCGGAATCCGTCCCGGCGACATCATCCTCAAAGTGGACGGCAAGAATTGCGAGGGACTTTCCACGCCCGAAGTCGCCGACATGCTCAAAGGGCCGAAAGGCACCACCGTTCACATCACCATCGGGCGCGAAGGCAACTCCCAGCCGCTCGAATTCACCGTCACGCGCGATGAGATTCCGCGGCACGGCGTGGATAATCCGTTGATTGTGCGGCCCGGGATCGGCTACGTGCGCGTGGCCCAGTTCAACGAGACCACCGACGAGGAACTTGCCCAGGCGCTCCAGCAGCTCGATTATCCGAACCTGAAGGGCTTGATCGTCGACCTGCGCAACAATCCCGGCGGCCTGCTCAGCGAAGGCATCGGCGTGGCCGACATATTCTTAGACAAGAATCAGCTCATCGTTTCCCATCGCGGGCGGGCTTCCGCCGAGCGGCGCTACTACGCGCTGAAGGGCAACGGCGGCGTGCGCGTTCCCCTCGTGGTCTTGATGAATGGGCAGAGCGCTTCCGCATCCGAAATCGTCGCCGGCGCCATCCAGGACCACGACCGCGGCCTCATCGTCGGCGAAACCAGTTTCGGCAAGGGGCTGGTGCAGAGCGTCCTCTCGCTGAGCGAAGGCACGGGGCTGTTCCTGACTACCGCGAAGTACTACACGCCGAGCGGGCGGCTGATTCAGCGCGACTACAAGACCACTTCGCTGTGGGACTACCACTACAACCGCAAGACGCCCGACAAGCCCACCGAAATCAAGCTCACCGACGGCGGCCGCCAGGTGACCGGCGGCGGGGGAATCACGCCCGACGTGGTCGTTGCGGAGCCGAAATTCACGCCGTTCGAGACCGTGTTGTTTCGCCACCGCGTCCTGCTGCCTGACAACGCCAGTGTGGGCGATTTCGTTACCTACTACCTGGGGCAGAATCCCACGGTCACCAAGGATTTCTCCGTGGACGACGCGGTGATGAACGAGCTTCGCCGTTTCCTCACCAAGCAGCAGATTCATTACACCGAAGCCGAACTGGCCGATAACGCTGATTTCCTCCGCCACGAAATCAAGCAGGAGATTTTCCTTTCCGTTTTCGGGGCCGCGGAAAGCTATAAGGTCGGGCTGGAGAACGATATACAGCTCCAGCGCGCTATCGATGAACTCCCCCAGGCTCGCGCCCTTTACGACAACACGCGCAAGCTGCTCGCTCAGCGTTCGGTTTCCTCACCGGGGCAGTAGATCCTGGATTCTTGCGGTACCGCGCGCGCGCCGCGCTTGCAGGTTCGCGGGATTCCCTCGTAAAATAAATTTCCGTGGGCCGCTAGCTCAGCTGGGAGAGCGCCTCGTTCGCAACGAGGAGGCCGTGGGTTCGAATCCCATGCGGTCCACCAGTTTCCTCACCGCGTACTTCGCGATTTCCGTCCTGATGCCCGCCGATTTGGTCCGAGCCTACCCTTCCTGAAGCATGCGGAGCTGTCTGTCCGTCCTTCGAACGCGCGAGGCGAGAACGCTGGCCACACCTTCCAGCAACTGGATGGCGATGCGTTTGTGCTCTTCCGCCAGAGCGTCGAAGCGGTCGCGCCTGAGGAGATAAAGATCCGTGTCCACAACCGCGATGGCCTCCGCGGAGCGCGGTTGCCGATCGAGGAAAGCAAGCTCGCCGACGAAGTCGCCGCGGCCGAACGTGGCCACGTGGTACATCACCTTCTCACCAAGAGGAATCTGCACGCGGACGGCTCCGCGGCGGATGAGGATCAATTCCTGGCCCAGATCCTTGCGCGCAAAGACTTGCTCGCCGGCCTTGCAAGAGCGCTTTTCCATGCACGCTTCCAGCGCCTGAAGCGTTTCCTCCTTCCGGCCGGCAAACAGGCCCATCTCGCGCAGGTCGAGCAGGTCCTCAGCGGGCCGCGCAGGAAGGTTTTCAGCCAGGATGCGATCCTCGATCCAGAGCAGCGCGTCGTCGCGCGTGTCGAACACCCGAACGAACCGCTCTGGCCGCACGATCCCAACGCGTTCGAAGTATTGCTCCAGATCCTGGCCGCTGGGCACCTGGAGCGCAAAGTGGCAGAGGACGAGATAGGCGTCGCGCTCGGCAAGGATATCTTCCACCTGCTCGAGGACGCGCGCTGCGGTTACGTCCACGCCCTGCACGCGCCGCATGTCGAGAACGATGTACTTGCGCACTTTCAGGTCGGGCTCGAGCGCCGTGTAGAGTTGGTTTGCGGTGCCGAAAAAAAGGCTGCCTTGCAACTCGAAGATCGCGGAACAATCGCCGCAGCGCTCGAGAACGGCGATCTCCTCGGGCAAGCGCACGCGGCGCGAAAACAACTGGTTGCCCAGAATCCGGCGATGGACCACCGAGCCGCCGATCTGTTCGCGGAGGAAGAGCAGCACGGCCAGCCCGATGCCCACAGCCGAGGCCGCGATCAGGCTCACGCTCTGGGCCACGACCACTACGATCACAATGACCCCGAAATCGAGAATGGTGGAGCGTGAGCGAAGCAGGCTCAGGCTGTGCCGGTCACACATGCGAAATCCGACCACGATAAGGATTCCGGCCAGCGCCCCCACTGGAAGCCAGGCGATTCCCCTGCTCAGTAGCAGAAAGACGACAAGCGAAAAGCCGCCTTCGAGAACGCCCGAGAGCCGCGTCTGGCCGCCGCTGGCCATGTTCACCAGCGTGGCGCCCGTCTGGCCGGAGCCCGGAATTCCTCCGACGAGCGCCGTTCCGATGTTGCCGAGTCCTTGCGCGATCAATTCGCGGTTGGAATCGTGGCGCGTGCGCGTGAGCGAGTCGAGGATCACGCTGGTCTTGAGTGTGTCGATCGAAAGCAGGACGGCAAGGGTGAGGGCCGGCGTAAACAGATATCGTAGTTGCGCCGGCTGGATGGTCGAGATGGCCTTCACTTGCGCGCGGAGCGAGGCCAGAATTCCGCCGCTGACGGAGAGCGGCCCGATCACCATTTTATTGTCTGTCAGAGTGAACATGGCAGGATGCGAAAAACCCAGGGCGATGTAGGCCACGCCGCCGGCGAGCAGACCCAGAATCGCTGCTGGAACAGCCTTGGTCACTTTCGGCGCAATGAGCATGGTTCCGACGGTGACCACGCCCACAACCAACCCTTTCCAGTTCCATTGCGTAACGGAAACGAGAGAGGCAACGAAGCCGAAACCCTTCGGAGTGCCGAGGAATTTTGGTATCTGGCTCACGATGATGACCAGGCCGACACCGCTCATGAATCCGCTCACCACGGGATAGGGCATGTACTTGATCAGGCGGCCGAGACGCGCCGTGCCGAAAATCACTTGCAGAACGCCGCACAGCAGGCCAACCAGTGTGAGCAGGAGCAGCGCGGAAGCCGGCTCGATTCCTCCATGCATCAGCTCAAGGGAATACGCGGCCATCACAGCGGCGGCGGGAGCGGAGGGCGAGGTGATCAGGCGATTTGTTCCGCCAAACGTCGGAGCGATCAGGCCGAGAACGATGGTTCCGAGAATTCCGGCCATGGCGCCCTGCGCGGCGTAGCTGGAGCCCAAGGGCGAAAGTACAGTGACGCCGAAGGCGATGGCAGAAGGCAACGCGACAAGCGTCGCTGCAAGACCGCCCCAAATTTCGCCGACAAGATTGCCAGACCCCTGAATCTTCAAAGTGTGTGGATGATACCACTGCGGACGAACACGAGTGTCCGGCGGGCTGGTCCCTCTACGTTGACGGGTGTGCGAGCGGAGACTAAGATGAGCGACCGATGCCCGCGCCCGATGCTCTCCTCGGTCAAACCATTTCCCATTACCGCATCCTGGAAAAGCTAGGAGGCGGAGGCATGGGCGTGGTCTATAAGGCCGAAGACACACGGCTGAAGCGTCAAGTAGCGCTGAAATTCCTTCCGGAAAGCATGGCGCGCGACGCCGTTGCGCTAGAACGATTCCGGCGAGAGGCGCAGGCAGCTTCGGCGCTGAACCATCCGAACATCTGCACGATCCACGACATCGGCGAAGAGCATGGCATGGCCTTCCTGGTGATGGAGTTCCTGGAAGGCTCGACGCTAAAGCACCGCATCGGCGGACGGTCGATGGAACTGGAGTTGCTGCTGGAGTTGGGCATCGAAATCGCGGATGCACTCGAGGCGGCGCACGCGAAGGGAATCGTGCATCGCGACATCAAACCGGCGAACATTTTCGTCACGTCACGCGGACACGCGAAGGTGCTTGATTTTGGACTCGCCAAGGTAACGACGACCGGCCCAGATGGCGCGACGTTGGGCGGACAGTTGACGGCAGATGTGCAACCGGAGCACCTGACCAGCCCTGGGCAGGCTGTCGGAACGGTGGCCTACATGTCGCCGGAGCAGATTCGCGGGCAGGAACTCGACGGGCGTACTGACTTGTTCAGCTTCGGTGCCGTGCTCTACGAAATGGCCACCGGCCGACTTCCCTTCCGCGGCGAGACTTCGGGAGTGATTACGGAAGGCATTCTGAACCGCGTGCCGACGCCGCCGGCGCGAATGAATCCGGACCTGCCGCCGAAACTCGAGGACGTGATCAACAAGGCGCTCGAGAAGGACCGAAAGCTGCGCTACCAGAACGCCGCGGACATGCGGGCGGACTTGCAGCGGCTCAAGCGGGATTCTGCCTCGGGGAAAATACCGGTTGCGGA
>JASHRU010000114.1 GCA_030037225.1 Candidatus Acidiferrales bacterium
CCTGCCCCCCCAGTAATCCTTCATGTTCGGCTCCCCCCGCATACGTAACCTTCACAGGCTTCACTGGGACAACTCTGTCCTCCACAATCAGCGCCGTCACCGGCCAAACCATCGCCGTCACGGTAACCCTCACCTTCTCGTAGGAACTCTCATTCTGCCTCGGCCAGTGCGCTCTCCCGGCCGAGGCGAATCATGAAGCCGGCAACACCAAACCCGGGAATTCAAGCGCAGCCCATAGCCTGGCGGCGCTACGGGTCGTTTGCTGCTCGCGCGTTTCCCATCTCCGCTGAATTCCGCACCTTTTGGCCGGTTGTACTTGGGGCAATGATCCTTCTGCTTCCGGTTCTAGCCGCCGCGCAGGACCCGGGACATCTCTACTCACCGATTCCGGCCTCGAGCGCCGTCGCCGTCGTGGACACCTCCACCAATACGCTTATAACTACAATTCCGATTCCCACCACCAATGCCGCAGGCTTGGCCACCTACCCCAACGCTGTGGCCATCTCCCCAAACTCCAAATTCGCCTATGTCGCGGCATCTGGTGTGCCCTATGCAAACGATAGCGAATGTACGCAACAAACCGTCTTTGTCATCGACATCTCTCCGAACAGCCCCACCTACAACACCATCCTCGCCACCATCCCCGTCGGGATCGCCATCAGTCCTGGCTCGATTGCCTTCAACTCCGACAGCAGCCAGGCCTACGTCGTCAATTTCTGCGACAACACTCTTTCGGTGATCTCCACAGCAACCTACGCCGTGCTGGCGACAGTTGCCCTGAACTCGTCGTCAAACGTAAATGAAAGCGCCGACTATTTGGCTTTCAATCCCGCGGACGGCCTCCTCTATATAGGGGAACAGAATGGCCTCCTCCAGACCTATGATCCGTCCACGGGCACCCTGTCCGCTCTCAACGGCACACTCACACAAACTCTCTCCAGCCTCGATGTTGATTCCACCTACCTGGCCGTCACTCCAAACGGTGCGCAGCTTTTCGTCACCAGCGCCTCTGGCGGAAACTTTTACGTTCTCGCTTTGCCTCTCTCCGCAACCAGTTTGCTGTATTTCCTTCCCGAAGGTTATTTCTGCGTTCCCGGGCCTCCGTCCATCGCTCCCAATGGGAGCACTGCTTACATCGGGGACGTGGAATGTGCAGACGTCGTTGGCATAAATTTGGCCAACTACAACATAAATACCCTGCTCTTCCCCTACCCCTACCCAACTCCTCCGGTTTCTTTGCAGTTTTCCACCGCCTTGGCAGTCAGCCCCGGCAGCGCCGATCTATACGTCGCCGGTGAGTTCTACATTTCTGCGTCCGGAGCAAATCCCGATGGCCTTGTGGTCGTAAACACAGCGACCGGCATGGTCTCCTCTACGGTTGCTGTCCCCTTGAACAACCTTCCCGGCGCCATGGCCTTCGCCCCTGCGAACACTCCTGCGGGCGGCCCGGTCATCGTCCAGCCGATGGATCTCGCCACCGGCTCGACGCCCGCAGCGGCGACTTTCTCAAACGTTACGCAGGCCGGATACACCGACCTGGTTTTTTCCTCCGCTTCAGGTTTGCCCCTCTACTACCTGACCACCTCGGCGCAATACACCGGCAATCTCACCGTTTGCATCAACTACCCGGCCGGCTCTTTTCCGAGCGGCGCTCCCGCGCTCTACCAATTCCAAAACGGCGCGTGGACGAATGTCACCACCTCCCTGAACCTCGCGACGAGCACAGTTTGCGGCGCGCCGGCCTCTCTTTCTCTCTTCGCCGTTTCGACTTTCCAGCCGGCTGCCCCCGTGCTGGCATCGGCGACTACCGTCTCTTCTTCGGCGCTGCCCGCCGTATTCGGGCAGTCAGTCACCTTCACGGCTACTGTGATGCCCGTCGTTCCTTCTGCTCTCTCCCCGACCGGCACCGTCACGTTCAGCGACGGCCCCACAGTGCTCGGTTCCGCGTCGCTCGTTTCCGGTTCCGCGAGTTTTTCCACGGCTTCGTTGAGCGTGGGCGGCCATAGCATCACCGCGAGCTACTCTGGCGACACCATTTTTATGCCCGGCACCTCCGGAATTCTCGCCCAGGCGGTGAATCAGGCTTCGACGTTCGCGAGTCTCACCGCCTCTCCCAATCCCGCCATGAGCGGCCAATCCGTCACCCTCACGGCTTCGATCGCTCCACTCTCCCCCGGCGCGGGCATGCCTACCGGAAACGTGAGTTTCATGGATGGGCCGATTCTGTTGGGTTCAGTCCCACTCAGCGCGGCAGGGACCGCCGCGTTCACCGCCTCCGCGCTCTCCCCCGGCAATCACACGCTCTCAGCTTCCTATAGCGGCGACACGAATTTTCTTGCCAGCAGCTCCGCACTCGTCGCGCTTCCCGTCGAATCGCCAGGCTACGTATACGCCTGGGGCTCCAACTCGCACGGTCAATTGGGCAACGGCACCCAGAACAGCAGTGCCGCCCCGGTCATGGTGAATACGCTGACCAACGCGGTCAGTGTGGCTGCCGGCAACCTTTTCAGCGTGGCGCTCCTGAGCGACGGCACGGTCTGGGCCTGGGGCATCAATAGCAATGGTCAATTAGGAAACCTCTCGTACGGCGACACCGACACGCCCGTCCAGGTGGTTGACTCGACCGGCGCGCCGCTTTCCGGTGTGATCGCCATTGCCACGGGCGTCGACCACACTTTGGCGCTCAAAAACGATGGAACTGTTTGGGCCTGGGGCTCCAACCTCTACGGCCAGTTGGGCAGCGACATACAGCCTTTCAGCGAGTCCGCCATACAAGTCAATACTTTCAGCGGTCTTACCGGCGTGGTGGCCATTGGCGCTGGATGGGACCACAGCTTGGCAGTCAGAAGCGACGGCACCGTCTGGGCCTGGGGCCTGAACACTTACGGCCAATTGGGCAACGGCAACACCATCAGCACCAGCACACCGGGGCAGGTGATTGACTCGAGCGGCCAGCCCTTCTCAGGCGCAATCGCCGTCACCGGCGGGTACGAGCAAAGCGTAGCGGTGAGGAGCGATGGCACCGTCTGGGCCTGGGGCGACAACACCTATAACGAGCTCGGCAACGGCACCACCATCAGCAGCAACACTCCGGTCCAGGTGAGCATCGCCGGCGCATCGGCGATCGCCGCGTCCTACTTCCAGGGTTTTGCTCTCGAAAGCGATGGCTTGCTCTTGGGCTGGGGCTACAACTACTTCGGCCAGTTGGGCAACGGCACCTCGGCCAACACGAGCCCGACGCCAACCCAAGTCAGCAATCTGAGCGGTGGGGCAACTGTCGCTGCCGGTGAATTTCACGGCCTGGCGTCGCTGCTGGACGGCACGGTCTGGGCCTGGGGCAACAATT
>JASHRU010000115.1 GCA_030037225.1 Candidatus Acidiferrales bacterium
ACGTCTTTCGTTGATTTCCGGTTTCAGCCGGCGGCAGGTGTTGCTGCATTCCACGATCGCGGCCAGCGGCCTGGCTGCGGGCTTGCCTCGCGCACTCGCTGCTCCGGACGACAGCATTTCCCGCACGGCCGAAGCAATTCACCAGGAAGTCGTCTTCAACGCTGAGGCCAGGCGAATCTTCGAGGCGCTCACAGACGCTTCCCAATTCCAGAAGGTGCAGGCGCTGAGCGCCGCGATGAGAGGCGCCGATCTCACTGCCCATCCGGCCGTGCTCAGCCGCGAATCCGGCAGCGCCTTTGCGCTCTTCGGTGGCTACATTACCGGGCGACAGATAGAGCTGGTGGCCAATCAACGGATCGTGCAGGCTTGGCGCGTAGGGAGCTGGGCGCCGGGGATTTACTCGATTGCGCGGTTCGAACTGGCGGAAGCGCCAGCCTCCACGAGGCTTGTTTTTGATCACACGGGCTTTCCCGTTGGCGCCGCGGACCACCTCGCCGAGGGGTGGAAGGCGAATTACTGGGAGCCGTTGAAGAAATACTTGGGCTGACCGAGAGATTGGAAGGGGAGCCGGAGAATCAGGCCCATCGTCCGCCTTGTAGCACCTACCGATGGGGGACAACCCGCGGCAGAGCAGTGCGTGTGCTGGGGAAATGCCCTTTCCCGATCGATGCCGATGGAAGGGTCACCCCACCCGGGCGAGTGTTTGCAACCCTGGAAATAGAGGGTGACTCCGCAGGCGCAGCACAACACCCGGGGGATGCCGAGGCAGCCGCCGGACTGCTACTTATGGAGCACCATTCACAACGGAACAGACGCCTTGTCAATCAGAGTCTTCGTGTCCGCGAGCTTCCTGCCCTTCTTCAGCTTTTTCTTAGCCACGTGAGTACCTCCATCCGTGAGTGGGTCGAGTAAGTCTGCGTCTAGAGGGACTCCCCTTGGACCCCAAGGGTCTTGGTGCTGCCGAGTTTCTTGGCTTTCTTCAGCTTTTTCTTTGCCATTTGAGCGACCTCCATGCTTGAGTCAAGTCCGACTGGGCCGTCGTGTTTACGGCACGCTACGGGCCAACCCAGGCCCGCAGCTCTCTGGTGCGCCTCACGTCCCGAGGCCACGGGATCAACTGCCCCGCAGGTGCCACGGCTCCCGTTCGAGCGGCGCAGCGGGAACAGGAGCCGGGGAGCGCTCGCAAGTTAGAAAAGTACCGGGCTCTCCGTCGGATTCGTCAGCGTCTTTGCGGTGGTGAGTTTCTTGGCCTTCTTCAGCTTTTTCTTTGCCATGTGAGCGCCTCCATGCTTGAGATGAGCCCGAGTGGGCTATTCCGGTATATGGCACGCCATATGCCAATCTTGGCCGCATGTTCGCATGGTTTCAGGGGGCAAACAAAGGAGTTACAACCGCGGGGACGGTCTCGGACCGGAAGCGGGGGAGCCGGTCGGGGGAAGAATCGCCCCCTGGGGTGGATTTTTCCACTTGGACCGGTGGCAAGCAACTCCGGAGGGCTCTCTCCCGGTGGCCTGGGGATGGTGTCTGCGGCTCGAGTGCCGGATCAGGAAGACGTACGAGGTGCCCGAAGGCTTTCTGATCGTGCCAGCTCCGATCGGAAGTACTTACTTGGAATGTTTCTGGGGGCCCGTCTCGATGACCACGCCGGTTTCGCCGCCGGCTTCGTTGTAGGGTGTGAACGTTACGACGTTTTCGCAAGACTTCGCTGGAGAAGTTCGGTGTACTCCCCCCGCAAAAACTTTCTTCCCTATAAAACCGGTCGGCGCCGACATCGCCACTTTCGCATAGGGCTGCACCGAGCATCCGCCTTTCGGCTGAATCCAATACTCAACGAATGAGATTTCCTCTCCGCCGAGCAAGCCGGGTGTGTCGCTCTTCTGCCCCGGGAATGTCCAATTGCCAATCTCGGTGACCTTGCCGCTGCGGGTATCGGTTACGGTTCCCGTCCACGTTTCTGTCTTGCGGAGCGGGTCGGTAGCGGAAAGCTGGATGGTAAACCGGTAGGGAACACCCATGCGCCAGTTGTAAGCCACGTGGCAGCTCATGCCCGGGCCGTTATCGGCTCCCGGCCGGCAGTTGGCGGATGTGGAAGTGGCTCCTGTTCCGAAGAAGCTGAAGAGCGCCATTTTGCAGTGCTCACGCTTTTTGTCGGGGCACGCGCCGTATGGCTGGAGGCCAAAGTAAAACACTCCCCCGCCCACGAATCCATCCTGGAAGGCCCAGTAGTAAAAAGAGTGCTCTTCGGAAAGAGAGAGAACCGTGAGCGTCCAATCCAGGCGGTCGTAGGGCGATTTTGGCCAGAGTGGATCCCAGACCACGCTGGCCTGTCCGAAAGCCGGAGTCCCCAACGCTAAAAGGAGCGCAACCGCGCCGGACCATGCGGCTATCCTACGAATGACCGAAGACTTCCTCGGCGCTGAAGATCTGCTCTCCATGGGCACGATGCTCCGATCGTAAGCTAGGAATAAAATGCGAGGCAAATTGCATCCTGAGTCTGTTTGCGCCTAAAGGAGGTCACATGAACCGAATCGGTCGCCTTTCCAAACAGGCTTGGGCCCGCGAAGTCGCGTTGCGGCAGAGCGTGCCACACATTAGGCTTATTGCTATCGGGCCCGGGTGGCGGAACAGGCAGACGCACGGGACTTAGAATCCGTCCGGGGCTTCCAAGCACCGACAGGACACAACGGACACCAGCGGGACACACAGCGAAAAACTCCAGTGTTTACGGGACTCTTGCGAGCTTCGTTTGCCACGGTTCGCAGCAGGTCCGGGCAACGGCGGGCAACAAAGTGAAACCCCAAGTGACACCACAACTGACACCAGATTCCGGGGCGTATCGGCCTGAGTGCAAGCCAGTGCGTCGACTTCGCGGGGAACATCGCACGACAGGCGTCTCCTGCGCAAGCGCGGGGCATTCTGGGCGGGCGTCGTGACTGTGTGCGAGTCGGTTGCCGCTGTGATGAACCGGGACACCCCCTCGGAATGAATCCGCCTGCGAATGGGGCAAGGGCCAGTTTGGCAGAGGCGAGCGGTCCGACTCCAAAATTTCGGCATCCCGGGCTTCAATTCAGGGCATGCGCCCGGCATCAGAATAGGCAGGGGGGCTCTTCTTGTAAGAGGGGCGGGAATTGCGGCCCATGGAAAACGTCGGCGAACCGGCGAGGCTGGGCCACCTGCCGACGCTGTCATCCAGTCAGCCCGCTCGTTAACTCTGCCACTTTACCTGCCAAGCGATGAGGACATCTACGCACGCAATTATTCCTGTTTGATAGACCGAGAAACTGTAGAATTGTGGTTTCGAGCTGACCGCATAGGGGCAATCCTGCATGGCCATTCACCCGGCACTTGCTGGCCGCTCTTGCTATCACAAGTATGAAGTCGAACCCGGACTTTTCACGCCGGGCCATGACATTCAGATAGATCCGAAATTCTGCTTGGACGAACTGGGGGTTCCTCGGGACCTGGCAGGAACACGCGCGTTGGACATCGGCGCCTGGGATGGACCCTACTCCTTCGAACTCGAGCGACGCGGTGCGGAAGTAACCGCACTCGATATCCAAGACCCGGATATCACGGTGTTCAACGCGGTGAAGGAAATCAAGAAATCCTCTGTGACCTACGCTCGTGGCAGCGTTTATGATGCGACGCCAGAAACTCTGGGCAACTACCACCTTATACTTTTTGCCGGTGTTTACTATCACCTTAAGAACCCAGTGCTGGCTCTGCAGCGCATCCGTAGGTTACTCAAGAATGGCGGAGTGCTGTTCATTGAGGGAGCGTCAGGGACAGACCACCTGGCCGAGGTCCTGAGTAAAACATCTGGGCTTGGGAAATTGCGGAAGGACAGAATTGCTGAAGTTGTGGACAGGCTACCGCTTGCTTACTTCGACGCCGAGCACAGAATTTACGCGCACTGGAGCAACTGGTGGTTCCCGACGACGCGCTGTCTTGAAGCACTATTACTGGACAGCGGTTTCCACAATGTCGACCTTAAACTGACAGCTTCTGCCTTCATCAACTACTCGGGGCGCCGCTTGATGGGCCGCGCCGAAGCGGACCCAGAAAAATCTGACCCCGAAGCACAGAGATACGAGCACGCTTTGGCGACTCGAGCCTTCGGGCCCACTGCCGAAGACAAAAAAACTGAGCGATTTAGCGGGAGTAGATTCGGGAGGCTGCTGTCGTGGTTGCCAACTGCCTTGCATCCGACAGCAAGACGTATGCTTCGCGCTGTCCGGCGGTCACGCTACTCGTATCCCTCATTCCTTTCGCGGTGAGAGTAAAGAATTGAACGCCAGCTTTCTTCAACATCCTTGGGGTAGCCTCCCCCATTTCAGGCGTGCGTAGCGGTCAAGGAGAGACGTCATTCTCGACCTTCCTGTGTCGCCGCGATACGGCCCAGTGTAATCGGCAACGTTAAACCTGCGCGGGTCACAGCATGGCGCAACAGGCGGTTTCGCCGAAGCTGGTGGCGCAAGCGGAGGGGGCCGACTGTCCTCGTACCTCATCATCGGAAACATGCGTGGGAAACCGCGTCAGTTCTGTGGATAAATCGATTCCGAATCGCTTCGCAGCGTCATAAACGGTGTGGCGATTAACTTCCAGGTATCGGGCTGTTCCCGCAACATTCAGGCAGCGAGACAAGGCAATCAGAAGGCTGTGCCTAGTAACTTTTGCTGGGCGTCCCATCACAGCGTCTTACAGTCGGAATTTACCACGGTCTGCTGAGCAAGAGCATATCAAGGGAGGCGTGCGCTCTAGACCCCTGAAAAAACGCCGCTCTGAGACTGGGGACGCGCTCGGCGAAGAATTCTTTTCGAGAGGGAGGCCCCCCGGCGACTCACCCTCCCCCCTCGCAATTGCCGGAGAGGTGGAGTTCTGACTCAACGAACCTGGGACTAGTTTTTTTGTCCGACGAGGGGGCTGGCCTGTAGGATGCGTGCAACTGGAGGTTGCCCCCGTGAGTTCTACGTTTGCGAAGGGAATCCTGATTAGCGTGTGTATCCTGTCTGCACAGACTCTCGAAGCCCAGCAGTCGTTGCCACCAATAGAGACGATGCTGGGTGACGCCAGTTGTGTTTTGAACCGTTACGAGGAACTGGCAGCGGGGGTAGTGTGCGACGCTTGGAAAGTCCCTGACTCACTCAAGCAAACGTGCAGAGACGATCTGAAAGCCACCCTCGCGACCGTGGAGTCGGTAAAGCCTGCCCTCAGCAGGGCGGCCAAAGCACAAAATGCCGACCTGGTTGACTTGTTTGATATTTACGCGGCGCCGGAGTTCGTTAGCAGCGACCTTAATTGGCTTGCTCGTAACCAGAGCCAGTTTGCGAACGATTCCGACGATGGCATGACATACGCCCGAGCAGGTGCTAGGGCAGTGGCTGTGGCTAGCCGCTTAGGGGTCGAGGTCAGGATGCGTCTGCTCGCTCAGGAATCACAATTGAGCCACTGTGTGGCGCAGCATTAAATAATCGGGCAGCGAGGCAACAAATGAAGAAGCTGTCGCAGAGGACACTTGTGCACGCCATGTGGGCGCTGAAAATAATTCCAGCGGTGAAACCCTTCGATGGTGCGTCACGCTCACCGTGCCCCGCTGCACCAGCTTGCCGCAGTCGAGCGCTTGGACGCCTCTACAGCGGCCTCCAGTGACACCACTACTGACACCGGGGCGCGCCGGTCTCAATCGCAGGCAGAACCCGCCTTGC
>JASHRU010000116.1 GCA_030037225.1 Candidatus Acidiferrales bacterium
GGCTCCAGGATTCATAGATACAGACCTGACTCGAGTGCTGCAAAAAGAGGCTCGGGCTAAGTGGCTCCAAAGCATCGGGTTGGGCCGCATTGGGACGGCTGAAGAGGTAGCCCGGGCGATATTGTTCTTGGCTTCTGATCATGCCAGCCATATCTCTGGACAGATTCTCGGCATTGACGGATGCCTGGTGATCTAAGGAGATCGCCAGTGATCTTTGAGAACAATCTGACTCCTGCTGCGGCTCCCGCCGTCTACGACTCGGATAGGGCTCGTTGGTGGACGTTTGGCCAGTTACACGAGGTTGTTTTACGGGTTTCCTGGAGCCTGCAATCTCCACGGAAGGCTCTCGCGTTTTGCTTTTGCCGTAACGACATCGGCTCAGTGATCTGGTACCTGGCTGCTCTCGAAGCCGGTCATGCAGTCGCGCTTCTCGACGCAGAGCTGAACACAGAGTTCAAAGCCAAGCTCATCTCAAGATATTTGCCAGACCTCATTCTCTCCTCGCGGACGTCTATCGACTACGCGTCCGCCTTCGATCAGGAGTATCTCTATCTCACGAGCTCCGACTGCGGGGTCGGCAACTTTGCGTGGCGCAGGATGACACCAGTCGATCCCGAGCCACATTCGGATTTGGCGCTTCTACTCTCTACCTCGGGCAGCACCGGCAGTCCCAAATTCGTTCGTCTATCGAAGAGAAATCTATTAAGCAATGCCGCTTCCATCTGTGAGGCTCTGGCGATCGGCAGTGAAGATTACGGCATAAGTAGTCTTCCCTTTCATTATTCCTACGGCTTATCTCTGCTTAATACGCATTTGCTCGCGGGCGCGCGTATGATTATGACCGCTGAGGGCCTTACCACGCCTTCCTTCTGGACGCTTTTCCGGGATCACCACTGTACTTCTTTCGCGGGCGTGCCCTATTCGTACCAGATTCTACGCCGGCTCAGCATTGAAGACCTCAGACTTCCGAGCTTGCGTGTGATGACGCAGGCAGGAGGAAAGCTTCAAAACGACCTGATTGCTCACTTTCACGGAATCATGGCGGCTCGGAACGGGAAGTTTTTTGTCATGTACGGCCAGACCGAGGCAACTGCGCGCATCACCGTGCTTCCCGCGCACCGCCTGCCGGAAAAGCTCGGCTCGGTCGGTTTGGCAATTCCTGGGGGGTCGCTGGCGGTCCGGGCGGAAAATGCTCTCACTGCGGAACCGCACAAAAGTGGCGAATTAATCTATACCGGTCCCAATGTGATGCTCGGTTACGCTGAATGCCGCGAGGATTTGACCTTGGGAGATTTGCTGGAGGGACAACTCGCTACCGGGGACTTGGCTCATTTTGACGATTCGGGTTTTGTTCATATCGAAGGACGATTGAAGAGAGACGCGAAGGTCTTCGGCCTACGAGTAAACCTGGACGAGGTCGAAAACATTCTCCGCATTCACGGCCCTGCCGCTGCAGTGGCAGGACAAGAGAACCTGGTGATCTTCTGTGAGCAGGGAACGGATCAGGATTTCGCGCGTTACCGTCAGGAACTTGCCACAAAGCTGATGGTGCATCATAGTGCGTTCCGGTTCAGGCGCGTCGATGAGCTTCCAAGGACATCAAACGGCAAGATCAACTATTCGGAACTAACCGCCCGCCTATGAAATTCCAGGAATTGCTTCAGCTGCCTCAATATACCTTGCGTTCTGCCGAGAAAGAGAGGGTTATGCTGACCGAGCTCAACGAACTCGATCACCATCACCGCCGCCATTCTCGGGAGTACGGCAGGCTCGTTTCCATTCTCTACCCCGGATTTGATGAAGCACGTTTGCTGACGGAACTTCCCTATTTGCCCGTGGGCCTTTTCAAGAGTCACAAACTCAGCAGTATTCCGCGCGAGCAGATCTTCAAGACAATGACATCCAGCGGGACCACCGGCCAGCAAGTCAGCCAGATTTTCCTGGACATCGAAACGGCACGACGGCAGAGCGGCGCCCTAAGCCGGATTATGACCCATATCCTTGGTCCGGATCGCCTTCCCACGGTGCTGGTGGAGAGCGGTTCATTAATTCGGGACCGCACTCGATTTAGCGCTCGGGCCGCCGGCGTGCTGGGAATGATGACATTCGGAAGAAATCATTTCTGGGCTTTGAACGACAAGATGGAGTTGGATGAGGATGGGCTGCGGTCGTTCTTGGAGAAATTTGGTAGCCGGCCTTTTCTGATTTTCGGTTTTACCTTCATGGTTTGGGCATACTTCTTCCGCCGTATTGCGGACAGGGGAATCGATCTATCGCAAGGTATCCTCGTACATAGCGGAGGGTGGAAGAGGATGCAGGAACTGGCTGTGAGCAATGCGGAATTCAAGCGTGCGTTCCGGGAAGAGACCCGCCTTTCGCGGATCTACAATTTCTACGGATTGGTCGAACAGGTTGGCAGCGTGTTTCTGGAGGGAGAGGATGGATTTCTGTACACGCCCAACTTCGCGGAAGTCATCATTCGCGATCCCAAGAGCTGGCAAGAAGTACCTGTCGGAACCCCCGGAGTAATTCAAGTCTTGAGCGTGCTTCCGCAGAGTTATCCGGGCCACTCGCTGCTGACCGAAGACTTGGGCGTTGTTCACGGCATTGACGGCTCATCCTGCGGCCGCAAAGGCAAGTACTTTTCTGTACTTGGCAGAATTCCGAGAGCAGAACTGCGCGGTTGCAGTGATGTCCATGCGGCTCAGGCGGTCGCATGAAGATACAGCAGCTCGTTCCCGCTGTTGAAGTATTGGAACTCGACGCGCTGATCGCGGGTCTGCGACGAAGTTCCTCGCATACGCTCAGCCCTTTTGACCCGGAACTATTGGAATTTTGCACAGCCTTTTCTCACATGCTATTCCAGAATCAGGATGCAAAGCGCTTCGCCGAACTTCAAGCACTTGCCTTCTGGATGCGACGATCCGCACTGTTTAGGCTCCGTGAAGAGTTCGAGAAACTGCAAACGGCGGATACCTGTCTTGTCCCGCGTGGCCTTGTCTTCCACATCCCTCCGGCCAATGTCGACACGATCTTTATCTACTCGTGGCTCGTTTCTGCCCTCGTCGGCAATCGCAACGTCCTCCGAATATCGCACCACGTCTCGGAGCCGACTAGAATTCTCTGCCGGCTGTTTAATGACAGCCTCGGGAAGGCGGGCGCGGCGCTGCGTAACAACACGATAGTAGTCCAGTACGGCCACGAAGAGGAGATCACCAGGGCCATTTCGGCCCTTGCTGATGTCCGAGTAATCTGGGGTGGCGATGCGTCCATCAGCAGCATCCGTTCGATTCCCGTCCCGCCCCATTGTAAGGAATTGACTTTTGCCGATCGCTGCTCTTTCTCTCTAATTCGTGCGTCAAAGTTTCTGCAGGTGAACGAGGCCACAAGGACCCAGCTTGCTTCAAACTTTTATAGTGACACATACTGGTTTGACCAGAGGGCGTGTTCTTCGCCCAGGCTGTTGATTTGGCTCGGGAACCAGGAAGAGTGTGCCCAGGCCGGCGAATTGTTCTTCGCCATGCTTCAGCACGAGCTGCAACGCCGGGGCTATGTCAGCGATACCTCGCAGTCCGTGAACAAACTGACCTATCTCGCACAATCGATATTAGACCGGCCGGTAATTGCAGCTCGGCGGCTGAGCAACGAGTTGATGGTGGCAGATCTGGGCTCCCTCCAGGAGCCGCGGCGCGAGCATTGCGGCGGTGGTTTTCTCTTTCAATTTCGCATAGAGCGAATCGAAGAGCTTGCGGATCACGTTGCGCGAAGAGACCAGACGATGACCTGTTTCGGATTTGAGCCTTCTGAACTGCGCGGCCTTGTACGCCTGCTGAATGGCCGCGGCATCGACCGGGTCGTGCCGATTGGAAATGCCCTAACGTTTCAGCGCTTTTGGGATGGCTACGATCTCTTGGCCGAATTGGCGCGACACGTATATCTGGAACCGCAGCCAGAAATGCGGACAGTCGGTCTGGGTGTCTCGGTATGTGAAAATTGACCTCTCTCTGGGCTTCGCCCCGACCCTGCGAGGCAGATGCTCTGACGCCCGTTTTCCATGTCCTCGCGCAGGACTGAAATATGCGCGTTAACTGATTCGCGGCAAGCAAGCCGAGAGATCATGTTCTGTCGTTCGAATTCGTTTTTATCATCGCAAATGTCACCGATTCTTCCATTCCTGCGAGAGCGAGCTTCGCATCGTTCAAGCCGCAGAGGTGCCGCGCACGCGAACGTGGGGGACTGGGGATTCGGGACTCTGTGAGGGCCGGCGGCCGACCAATGCGTTTTTCAAGAAGAGAGCTTCTACACCGGATGGTCTATTCGAGCTCGGCTGCCATCGCCGTCCCATTCCGCGGTGTTGGGCTGTGTCTTTCTAAAGCCACTCCGCCACCGGATTGGGGTGGTCCGTCGGAAATGCTCCGGCTCGATAAGAACGAAAGTCCGTTTGGTCCTTCCGAGAAAGTTCGGTCAGCGTTGATGGGAGCACTGGCGACGGTAAATCGATTTCCGGATAGAGAATGCGAACAACTCATAGACCGAATCGCCAGCCATCACGAAGTAGGGCCCGAACAGGTCGTAATCGGATGCGGTTCCACGGAGATATTTAGGAGTGCGGTTGCCGCGCTCCTGCATCGTGGAGGCCAGCTCTTGCAAGCCACTCCCACCTTTGGTGCCATCGAGTCCTATGCGCGCTCCGCGGAGGGCGAGGTCGTTTCCATTCCGCTCACCTCCAGATTTGCTCATGACCTTGATGCGATGTTGACGAGTGCGGGAAGGAAGCCTTCTCTGATCTACATTTGCAATCCCAACAACCCCACGGCCACTTTGACACCGAGGAACGATCTAGAAACATTTATCAAGGCGCTTCCGACCGATTGCCGCGTGATCATTGACGAGGCGTATCACGATTATGTCAGTCCTTCTGCGCGATATGCTTCGTTCATCGACCGCCCGATCCATGATGAGCGCGTCCTGGTCACCCGCACGTTTTCAAAAATCTTCGGTTTGGCGGGCCTCAGACTCGGATATGCGATAGGGGCGTCAGATCTTATAAAGAGCGTCGGGCGCTACCTCACTCGCGAGAATGTGAATTCCGTAATGTGCCGTGCGGCGATCGTGGCGCTGGAAGATTCGGAATTCGTTCCACAAGTTGCGAAGAAGAACGTGGATGACCGGCAGGAATTCATGAACCAGGCGACTGCGCGGATGCT
>JASHRU010000117.1 GCA_030037225.1 Candidatus Acidiferrales bacterium
CCCCGCCCTGCTCGATGGTGCGCACCGCAGCGCCCAGAGCGGCAAAATCAGCAGCAAGAATAGAGGGGGCGATTGCGAACCGTGGCATCATCCGGCGATCCGGGGACATTCTAGCACAGGCTCTATCCCCCTAACTGCAGATCGACAACCGTGCCGGAAACGACACGGCTTCCGCGGGGCACCGACTGGCCCACCACGGCACCGCGCTTTTCCGGGGGCGCCGGAACGGTGAGAAATTTGCCAAGGACCAGGCCCGCGCCCGACAAGCGGCGCTGCGCGTCCACGGGCATCAGCCCGGCAAGATCGGGCATCACGTAGCTGCCCTCGGGAGGACCCTCGGAGAGCAGCAGATCCATGCGGGGGCTATGCGTGGATTTGACGCTGCTGGGAGGGTCCTGGAGGAGGACAGTGTCCGGGTCCTGCCCATCGAGGTGCGCCGAGGAGACATGTCCAAGTTGCATGCCGGCCTCGAGCAATCCGATGCGGGCGGCCCGCTCGCTTTTGCCCACCAAATCCGGGACTGGCAAAGCCTGAGGGCCAAGGCTGGTGACGACGTGCACGCGCTGGCCGATGCGCACGCTATCGCCGGGTTTGGGACTCTGACGGATGACGATGTCGCGAGGAGCATTGCTATAGACACGGTCTTCGATGCGGATACCGAGGCCGAGCGGTTCGAGCCGCTGCTGCGCATCGCCGGCACGGAGCTTGGTGACATCGGGCACTTTGACTTCCCTGCCGTGGATGGTGAGCTGGATGGCCGCCAACATGCTGAGAAAGGCGACGGCGAGAAGCACGAAGATCCGCATCGCTACGCGCGTCCAGAACCGAAATGACTGTTGAAGCGCCATTGTGCCTTTCCTCTAGGTAGCACAGGCGTTCGCCAGGGCGCAACACAGGAAAGGCTACCCGATGCGCGAGAGAAGCCGCGCGTGGGGGAGAGCGGCGAGGCGTCTAACTAGAGCGTGGGGCTTCGATGACCGCGGCAAAGAAGCCATCGGTGGCATCGCGACCCGGCAACGTCTGGAAATATCCTTGAGTGTCGAACAGTCCAGTGGAATCGATTCGAGGAAGCAGATGAGGCGCCAAGGCAGGTCGCCCGCTCACGATGCGCGCGGCTGGAAATTCAGCGAGCACCGCGGCGACGACCTGGCGATTCTCCTCCGGCTCGAGGGAACAGGTGGAATAAACCGAGCGCCCGCCGGGAGCGAGCTGCGCCAAGCCCTGACTGAGGAGGGCCTTCTGTTTCGCCGCGAGCGCCGGCAGATCTTCCGGTTTGAGCCGCCAGCGAATTTCCGGATTGCGCGCGAGAGTGCCGGTACCGGAACAAGGCGCATCCACCAAAATTCGATCGAATTGTGCAGCAAGGGGCAGCGGGCGCGTGGCGTCGAGCGCCACGAGGCATACATTTGCCGCGCTTACTCGCGCCATCAACTCGCGAGTCTGCCGCAAGCGGTGCAAATGCAAATCGCACGCGACCACTATTCCCTGCCCCGCGTGGCGCGAGAGCCGCGCGGTCTTGCCCCCGGGAGCGGCGCAGAGATCGAGTACGTGCTGGCCCGGGTGCACGTCTGCGAGGAGCGGAATGAGCTGGGAGGCTTCGTCCTGGAGAATCATGCGCCCGAGGCGAAGTTCGTCGCGCAAGTGCTGAATCCCGCCGCGCGGCAAGCCGCGGAGTTCGAAGGCTGAGGCGAGATAACGTCCGGCCGCGACGTCGAATTCCGTGCTGGCGAGTGCGAGGCGAATATTCGGGAGGCATCCGGGGTCGAGCACGGCTGCGGAGAGACGCGGAGCACGGTTGTTCGCTTCCAAGAGCTCGCGCGTTGCCAGTTCGCCGTACTGCGCGAGCCAGCGTTCGACCATCCAGGTGGGATGCGAGAGGAGGATTGCAAGTCGTTCCGCGGTGGGAAGCGCGGGCGGCAGGAGAGGTTCAGCGGGGCGGCGGATGTGGGGATCACGCGCGGCTCGCCGGAGGACGGCATTCACCAGCGCCGCAGCAGAACTCTTCCGCGCGCGTTTGACCAACTGGACGCTGTCGTTCACGGCTGCGGCTGCGGGCACGCGAGTAAGGAAGCGTAATTGATAAATCGCCAGGCGCAGCGCCAGGAGGACTTCGGGGTCCAGCGACGCCAAAGGCTGCTTTGTAAACCGTTCGAGGAAAAAATCGAGCAGGCGCTGCCAACGCAGCACACCAAGAGTGAGTTCGGTGGCGAGAGCGGCGTCGGCACGCTTTGCAGTCGATTCGAGGAGAGAGCCGAGCGCGTCAGTGGCAAATGCGGCGTCGCGCTCGACGCGGCACAGTGCATCGAACGCGGCCTCACGCGCGGGGGAAATTTTCATGCCAGGCGCTCGCTGGGAGCGAGGCGCGCGCCAGCGAGAAATTCGGCCACAGTCATCCGCTTGCGTGCCTCGGGCTGGAGTTCTGTGATCTCCAGCCAGGTTGATTCACCACAGGCGGCGACGAGCACAGAACCGACCTGGCGGAGGGTTCCGGGCGCGGAGGTGTCCGCCGGCGCCCGCTCCTTGGGAGACGGGCGGCCCCAGAGCCGCAGGCGTGAGCCGCGAAACTCCGCGAATGTGCCGGGCCAGGGATCGAAGCCGCGGCAACGGTTGCAAATCTGCTGAGCAGTCAACGCCCAACTGATGCGGCCGTCCTCGCGCTTCAGGAGCGGGGCGTATGTGGCCTTCGAAAGGTCCTGCGGCTGGCCGCGCAGAGTTCCGCGTTCGAGGCCTTCGAGAGTTTCGGTAACGAGCGGCGCGCCCGCTTCCGCCATGCGTGCGGAAAGCTCCGGCGCAGTCTCGTGCGGACTGATCTCCATCTCGCTTTGCAGGAATAGAGCCCCAGTGTCCATGCCGGCATCGATGTGCATGGTGGTGATTCCGGTGAGCGTCTCGCCATTGGCGATGGCCCAGGCGATGGGCGCGGCGCCGCGGTATTTTGGGAGAAGCGAGGCGTGAAGATTAATCCAGCCGAGGCGAGGAAGAGTCAGCAGAGCCGCCGGGATGATTTGGCCATAGGCAATCAGAACAACAACGTCGGGCGCCTTTGCCGTAAGCCAGTCGCGCGCCTGGGGCGAGCGAATCTTTTCGGGCTGGAATAGATCGAGCCCAGATTGCCGCGCCAGTTGTTTCACGGGGGATTCACCTGCGGCCAGGCCGCGGCCGCGAGGGCGATCGGGCTGTGTGATAACGCCGACAATCTTGTAGTCCGGGAGGGACAGCAATCGCAGGAAGGTCGCGATTCCGAACTCAGACGTACCGCAGAAGACGACTCGCATCGGCAACCCGCGCGGGAGGATTACCACTCACCGGCTTTACGGAGTTTCTTGATTTTTCGACGGATGAGATCGCGCTTGAGCATGCTGAGGTGCTGGATGAAGAGGGTCCCGTCTAGATGATCCAGTTCGTGACAGAAGGCGCGGGCCAGGAGCTGCTCGCCGCGCATCTCGAAGGTCTGGCCCGTGGCGTCCTGAGCGCGAACGGTGACGAACATCGGCCGCAAAACATTGCCGCGGAAATTGGGCAGAGAGAGGCAGCCTTCTTCCTCGCGCTGTTCGCCCTCGGCGTGGATGATTTCCGGATTGGCGAGAACAATGCGCGCCTCGGGAGTTTTCCCGGAGCTGACGTCTACGACAGCGAGGCGGAGGGAAATGCCAACCTGCGGAGCGGCCAGCCCGACGCCGCGCGCCGCGTACATGGACTCGAACATGTTGTCGGTGAGTTTGCGCAACTCGTCGTCGAATTTTTCGACTCGGGGTGTTGGCCGCTCGAGTATCTGGTCGCCGTATTTCACAATCGGATAGATCATCCCAAGAACCTGCCCGTCAGAACTCGTTCAACTGCTGTCGATAGGCGTCAAAATTCCGGCGCGTCTCCCCCATTGAATCGCCGCCAAATTTTTCCAAGAAAACCTGGGCGAGCACGAAAGCCACCATGGCTTCGGCTGCCACGCCGGCGGCGGGGACGACGCAGACATCAGAGCGTTCGTAGGCCGCCTTCACAGGCTTCTTGGTTTCCAGGTCGGCGGTCTCGAGCGAGCGGCGCAGGGTGGAAATCGGCTTCAGATAGCCCCGCAGCACCACATCCTCCCCATTCGTCATACCGCCTTCGATTCCTCCCGCCCGGTTCGAGCGCCGGACGAACCGGCGTGCCGCGGCATCGTAGCCGATCTCATCCTGCACGGTCGAGCCGGGAGCCGAGGCGTTGTGCACGCCCGAGCCGATTTCGACGGCCTTGACGGCCTGCAAGGACATGACCGCGGCGGCCAGCCGGCCATCGAGTTTTTCGTCCCACTGGGCGTGGGTGCCCAGACCCGGGGGCACTCCCCGGGCCACAACTTCAAAGATACCGCCAACGGAATCCCCTGCGCGGAGGGCCGCGTCCACTGTCGTTTTCATTCTTAGTTCCGTCGAAGCGTCCACGCATCGCAGCGGCGAATCGAGATTGGCGCAGACGGAAACAATTTCGTCCCACGTGGCGTCGCGTTCCAACCGCTCGGGACCGACGGCCATGACGTGGCTCAACACGCGGATACCGAAATCTGCCAACAGCAATTTCGCCAGCGCGCCGGCCGCGGTCCGAGCGGCCGACTCGCGGGCGGAGGCGCGCTCGAGCACATAACGCGCGTCGTGGAAATTGAATTTTAGAGCGCCCGCGAGGTCCGCATGCCCGGGACGCGGCGCAGTGAGCGTGCGCTTCGAATCGAGGAATTCCGGCGAGTCCTCCACGGGAAGCGCCTTTTCCCAATTCTGCCAATCGCGATTTTCGATGCGAAGGGCGATGGGGGCGCCAATTGTCTGACCGTGACGAATTCCGGAGAGGGCGTCTGCACGGTCGTGCTCGATTTTCTGCCGCGCGCCGCGGCCATAGCCGAGCTGGCGGCGATTCAGCTCGCCATTCACGAATTCAAGATCCACGCGTAGTCCGGCGGGCAGCCCCGAAATCCAGGCCACCAGCGCCTGACCGTGCGACTCTCCCGCGGTAACAAAGCGGAGCATCCCGGCACATCCCCCGCCATCGAAATAAACCAGGCATTGTAGCATCTTTGATGTCGCCACCTTCCTGGCGGCGTTTGTACGCGTCCCATAGGGGACCGAGTTGCCAAATATGGGCCCGAGGCTTCTGATTGACCCCAGCCGGCGGGCTGGGTACTCTCACTACGCAAGAAAACTGCAAACGAGAGGGGCAACCATGCGAAAGCGTCTGGCGATTCTTGTTTCCCTCACTCTCTTCACGCTCGTCTCGGGGGCCGGATACCGGTTGCGCGCGCAGCAAACGCAGCGGGAGGGTCCGCCGGAACCAACGGTCAAAGTCGGCGACGAGGCGCCGGATTTCACGCTGCTGGATCAGAACCGGAAGCCGGTCTCGCTGCACGATTATCGTGGAAAGAAAACGGTGGCGCTGGCTTTCTATGTTTTCGCCTTCACGGGAGGTTGAACGAAACAAATGCAGAACTTCCAGGCCAATCTTCAGCGCCTGGAAGCTGCGGAAACCCAGGTCCTGGGCATCAGCATGGACAGCACCTTCTCGAACGCCGCATGGGCCGAAAAAATCGGGGTGACCTTCCCGCTCCTGAGCGATTGGGGCGGCGAAGTGGTGCGCAAGTACGGCCTGTACAATCCAAAATACAAGGCAGCTCGGCGCGTGACCTATTTGATCGATAAGGACGGAAAAGTAATTCAGATGCAGATCGACAGCGAAGCCATCGACCCGACCAAGCTTGTGGAGTATTGCGAATACCACAAACCCAGCAAAAAGTAAGAGATCGAGGCGCGAGGGTGTGCTGCATGAAAAACGCAGACAGGGTGGGCGGATTCGAGGCGCAACAGGCAACAACTACCGTACTCTGAGGGCGTCGGAGCGCCCATTTCTCCAAGATTAAGAAACGGTTTCTCCATCGGGCGCGGCACCGCGGTCCTGACGGCTGCGCTCTTGCTCCTCTGGCCGGCAGTCTATAACGGCTATCCGCTTCTTTATCCCGACTCCATCACGTACATCGCCAGCGGGCGCCCGGTGGCGCGAGCGGTGTTCCTCCATAAATTCTCGGAGTATTACGGCATGCGCTCGCTCTTTTACGGTCTGGGTATCTTTCCATTTCACTGGAACCTCAGTCCGTGGCCGGTTGTTGGCCTACAAGCGCTTCTCGTGGCCTACATGCTATGGCTGGTGGTTCGTTCCCTCTTTGAGCGGCAAACGGTAGCCTACTATTTTCTGCTCGCTGGGCTGCTCAGCGTGCTGACCAGCGTGAGCTGGTACGTGAGCGTGGTCCTGCCGGACGTTCTCGGCCCGCTGCTCTATCTGGGCATCTATCTGCTCGTCTTCGCCCGGGAAACGCTCTCCCGTGCCGAGCACTGGGCCGTAGCCCTGATCGCCTGCTGGGCAGCTACGTCGCACGTTTCGCACCTCGCACTGGGGGCGGGGATCTGCGTTCTACTCGCCATGCTGAGACTCTTCCATTGCGCGGAAGTAAGAAACCGCCTGACGGGGATTGGAGAATGCACGCTCATCGTACTGGTTGCCGCCGGAGTACAGCCCGCGCTGCACGCCTATCTCTACGGTAAGGCGTCGCTGGGCGGAGACTCGCCACCCTATCTGGCCGCGCGTGTGATCGCGGATGGCCCGGGACGGTGGTATTTGCAGCAGCAGTGCGGGAGGATTCGACTGGCTCTCTGCGAAAACGCAACGGAGCTGCCAGATAATTCCGACGAGTTCCTCTGGAAGCCTGAAGGAATATGGGCCACCGCGGCGCGCGAAGGCGACGAACGCATTCGGGAGGAGGAGACTTCTTTCGTTCTGGCCGTGCTGCGAGCCTATCCCGCCGAAGAGTTCTTCGTATCAGCAGCGAACTTCTGGCAGCAGCTCGGCGCCTTCGGCCTCTGGGATCTGGATCGCAACAACTGGGTCCTGGAGGCCTTTGACACCGCGCTCCGGAAGGGGAAATCGAGCTACCTCGCAAGCCGGCAATTCAACGATGATTTGCCGCTGGATTTTTTCAGTGAAGTCCAATTCTGGACGGTGGTGGCGTCACTGGTGATCGTCGGCATCGGCGCCGTCTCACCGCTTCTGCGTCGCGACGCTTCCGGACGCCTGCGGGGCATCGCGGTAATCATATTGCCTGCGCTGATTGCGAACGCGTTTCTCGCTGGAGTCTTTTCCAATGTGGAAGAGCGGTACCAATGCCGTGTCGTGTGGACGGTACCGCTACTGGCCGGCATTTTGATTCTTTGTTGGGTCGACCAGCGGGGGAAATATCGACGGACGCGAGCCGTGGGGCAGTGATGCTCGCCTCATTTAGGCCACGGACGGGTCGGCAGGCTCCGGCGCCTCATCGCCCTCTTCGGCCTTGAACGCGATGCCGTACCGCTTCAGCTTGCGATAGAGCGTCGCGCGGCTGATGCCGAGCAGTTTTCCAGCCAGTGCCTTGTCGCCCCCGGCTTCCTTGAACACTCGCAAGATGGTCTGATACTCGATATCTTCTAAATCCGTCGTTCCGGGCCTGCGGCCAGGGGCGGCGCTGGCTTCCGGCTGGCCGGGAGAACCTGCAGCGTCGCGGATGTTAGGCGGCAAATCGGTAACCTGGACTGTGCGGCGGTCGCCGAGCACGATCGCGCGTGCGATGGAGTTTTCCAGTTCGCGGATGTTGCCCGGCCAGTCGTATTCGAGTAGCGCTTTCATCGCTTCCGGCGAGATGTGAATGTTCTCGCCGGGCGCATAACGGTCGAGAAACGTATGCGCCAAAATGGGAATGTCCGACCGACGTTCGCGTAGCGCGGGCATGTGGACAGTAACGACGTTCAGGCGGAAATAGAGATCCTTCCGAAACAGCCCGCTGCGATAGGCGGCTTCGAGATCGCGGTTGGTGGCGGCAATCACGCGGACGTCCACTTGCAAATTCTCGTTGCTGCCCACAGGACGGACTTCTTTCTCCTGGAGCACGCGAAGCAATTTGGCCTGCATCTCGAGGGGCAGTTCGCCAATTTCGTCGAGGAAGATCGTTCCCCCGTTGGCGGTGCGGAACAGGCCAGGCTTGGATTTCATGGCGCCGGTAAATGCGCCCTTTTCATAACCAAATAATTCGCTTTCCATCAACGTGGGCACCAGCGAACCGCAATCGACAGCCACGAACGGCATGGTGGCCAGGGCACCACCGTAATGAATGGCCCTCGCGACCAATTCCTTGCCCGTCCCGCTCTCACCGGTGATGAGTACCGGGGTGCGGGTATCGCGTAGACGCGCTGCGATGCGGAGCACGTCTTGAATCTTCGCGGACGTGCCGACGATGCCGTTGAATTCCTCCTCGGCATTCACGCGCTCGCGGAGGAACTGGTTTTCCGCCACGAGGCGGACCTTGTCTGCCATGCGCTGAAGGAAGAGCCGGAGGGCCTCCACGCGAAAGGGCTTTTCGATGTAGTCGTAAGCGCCCAGCTTCATGGCGGTGACTGCGGACTCAACCGATCCGTGGCCGGTCATAATGGCAACTTCGGTGCGCGGCAGAACCGTCTTCACGTGGCGCAGCAGGTCGATACCGGACATCTGAGGGAGCTTGAGATCTGCCATCACGATGTCCGGCGCCTCGCCCTCGAGCC
>JASHRU010000118.1 GCA_030037225.1 Candidatus Acidiferrales bacterium
CTCGAACATCAGCGCGCCTACAGCGAAGTCTTCCAGCGCCAGATCGAGGGCTTCGCGTCCAGACGTGCTTTCCACATAGAGAGCCTCGGCATAACGCGAGAGGCCGTCGGTGAGCCAGACGTCGTCGGGCGTGGCCGCCATAACGCGGTTGCCGAACCACTGGCCGGCCGCGAGCTGCGCCAGCAAGCGCGAATTCGTGTGCGGATCCCAGTCCCGCGCACCGAGCAGCAGGAAGCCCGGCGCCGAGTAGCCGGGAACATTTCCGGAGGGAAGCTGGGCGACCACGAGATGTGTGCGCTCCAGCGGCCCGAATTCGGAGGAGCAGAAGGCCATTGCGTTCGAGAGCGACTGGGCGTATTCCTCCGCCAGCCTCGGATTGGCAAGCGCGGCAGGAGGGCCGACCAGAGTCACGTCGAGGCCGCCCGCCTGCCCAGTCTGGGTTTTCCATGGGCCGGCGAGAAACGACCCGGCGGGCTCGGGCTGATTCACATGAAAGGTGTACAGCAGGCCGACGATGCCTTTATTCTCCGCGTCATCGGTCTTCGGTTTGGTCTCGCCCGGTTTTGTGGGTGCGGGCTCCGCGAACAGAATGGTGCGCTTCTGCGGCGGGTCGGCCACGCCTGAGCCCACGACCGTGATATTTTCCGACGTGATGATGTTAAACGTGCCCGTATAAGCGCCACCGGGATAGTCGACGAGCGGAAACCAGCGGCCGGCCCGCAAGAGAATGGCCGTGTCGTCGCCCACGTAGGCCAGGCGCACCCCGCGCACCGGGCTCATCTCATCGTTGATGAGCGGGCCGGTGTAATCGATCGTGAGTGAAAAGGGCTGGCCCGGCAGGACCGTCTGCGGGAGAGCGATCATTAGCCGCATTGGCGATTTGGGATCGCGATCAAAGCGCAGCGCGCTCCCATCGGCCAGGGTGACGCTTCGGACGCCCAGGTCGCGGTGCAGCTCGAGCGTGAGCAGCGCCGAAGGTTCCGTGGCTTCGAGTTGGATTACCGCGCGGGCGGAGATGGAATGCTGCGGGAAGAGCAGAGCGGCGTTCACATCGTAGTGAATGGCCCGGAACGTGGAGCGTGGCGGCGCCTGCGCGTCGGCGGGCGCACACACACACAGAGCCACAAAGATGGCCGCGAAGACCGCCAGCACGGCGCTCGAAAGGGCTCTTCGCATGTGCTCTAGTTTACTCCCAACTTGGACGGCGAATCCGGCCGGAGCGTTGCTTTGCACGAGAGCATCTCGCAGATCACCTCGGCAGCTCGGGAAATCGCATCGCCGTAAGGTCCGTGCAGGCGGCTTTCCACTGTGGCGAGTTCTTGCCGCATGGTCTCGCGGGCCGGAGGAGAATCCAGCAGGCGCCCCACCTCGCGCGCCAACCCCGGGCCTGTGAAATCGTCCTGAATCAATTCCGGCACCACCCGGCGGCCCGCAATCAGGTTAACCATGGCGAAATAGGGCGCGCGGATGAGCGGGCGGGCAATGGCCGCCGTTAGGGGAGAAACGCGATAGACGACCACCGTGGGCACACCGCAGAGGGCCGCTTCCACAGTCGCCGTGCCGCTGGAGACCACAGCGACGTCGGCGGCGGACAGGGCATCGTACGTAACTCCGCTGATTACCTGGATTCCGAGATTGGCCTCAAGCGCCGGGGCCAAAGCCTCGTCGGGCACACCCGGAGCAGCGGCCAGCACGAATTGCGTGCCGCGCGATGCTGCCAACTC
This sequence comes from Candidatus Acidiferrales bacterium, assembly GCA_030037225.1. GTDB lineage: Bacteria > Acidobacteriota > Terriglobia > Acidiferrales > UBA7541 > JOPF136. Next base: position 1,725 of record JASHRU010000118.1, read on the forward strand.
GCGACAACCGTCCAGCAGGGGAGGGAAGTTGTGTGCAATTTCGCCGGCTCGGCTGCCGGGCAGCAATGCGACCAACGGCCGGCCAGGATCCAACCTAAGGCGCGACAGGAATTCGGCCCGCGTGCAGGACGGCTTCACGCGGCCCACCAGGGGATGACCGATGAATTCAGCGTTCACGCCGTTCTCGCGGTAAAACTCCGTTTCAAACGGAAATATGCAGAGAGTGCGTTCGAACCGCCTGCGGACCACCCGCACGCGCCACGGCCGCCACGCCCAAAACTGAGGAGCGATGAAATAGACGTTGCGGACGCCGCGCCGGCGCAGATGACGCGCCAGACGCAGGTGGAAGCCGGGGAAATCCACCAGGATCGCGAGTGCAGGCTTGCGCGCATCCACGGCGTCGAGTAGCCGGCGGAAAACGCGGCGCAGATCCGGCAGACGATGCAGTATTTCTGTGATACCGAGCACGCTGACTTCGCGTGATTCGGCGATCAGCTCCACGCCCGAGGCGCGCATGTGCTCGCCGCCCAGGCCGAACTGCGCCGTCGCGCCCCGCTCCCGCAGCGCGGCGGCCAACCGGCCGGCGTGGAGGTCCCCGGAAGCCTCTCCCGCGGAGATAAGCAGAGGAGGAAACGTCATGGAGCGAGAATACTAGACATCCGGCCCGAACAGGCGTCAGTCATTCGCGGGGACGGCCGCGCTCGCGGCATCGCCGGCCGTCGCGTGAACGCGGATCTCCTGGTCTTTGTATTGGAGCTGGTAGAGCCGGTGGTAAATGCCGCGGCGCGCGAGCAGTTCCTGGTGTGTGCCTTGCTCGCGCAGGCGTCCCTTGTGGAAGACGAGAATCTGGCTGGCATGCTGGATCGTGCTGAGCCGGTGCGCGATGACGATTGCGGTGCGGCCCGTGAGCAAACGGTCCAGAGCGGCCCGGATGGTCAGTTCCGTCTTTGTGTCCACGCTGGAGGTGGCTTCGTCGAGAATGAGGAACCGCGGATTGTGAGCGAGCGCGCGGGCAAAACTCACCAGTTGGCGCTGACCGACGGAAAATGTGGAACCGCGCTCGCCGACCGTGGCCGCCACCCCGTCCGGAAGGGAGCGCACAAAGCCGCCGAGGCCAACTTCGTCGAGCGCGCGTTCGACGGCAGGGCGATCAATCCCTTCGGTGCCCATGCGGACGTTTGATTCCAGCGTGCCCGAAAACAATACGGGATCCTGCAGCACGATTCCAAAGTGGCGTCGCAAGTCGTGCAGGCTGTACTCGCGGATGTCGCGGCCGTCGAGAAGGATTTGGCCGCGCTGGACGTCGTAGAAGCGCAGCAGCAGGGAGATGAGAGTGGTCTTCCCGGCGCCGGTGTGGCCGACAATTGCCGCCGTCTGGCCTGGGCGAACTCGGAACGATACGTCGCGCAGCACCCAATCCTCCTCGGCGGGCTGCGCACCGCCCGTGTAGGCGAACCACACGTGACTGAATTCGATCTCGCCGCGGGGCACGCCCAGCGGGACCGGTTTCTCCGGCGATTGTATGGTGATGGGCTCGTCCAGCAGGCGGAAAATGCGCTCAGAGCTGGCCATTGCCGTCTGCAGGATATTGAATTTTTCGCTGAGGTCCTGGATGGGCCGGAAAAACTGCTGCGCGTACTGGATGAAGGCCACTATGGTTCCGATGGTGAGTGACCCGGAAAGAACTCGCATTCCGCCATACCATAGCAAGACGGCGATGGCCAGCACGCCGAGGAACTCCACCGCGGGATAGAACAGGGCGAACGCGAGAATGGCGTCTTTGTAAGCGTCCATGTGCGCGGCATTGGCTTCTGCGAACTGTTTTCGCGCCTTTTTCTCGCGATTGAACAGTTGGACCACGGTCATTCCGCTGATGTGTTCCTGGAGAAAGGCGTTGATCCGGGCGATGGCGACGCGGATGCGCCGGTTGGCCTCCCTCACACTGCGGCGGAAGAGCAGCGTGACGAGCACGATGAGGGGAATTACGCTGAACGCGGCGAGGGCCAGCCGCCAATCGAGTTTGAGCATGGCCACGATAATGGCGGTGAGGATGAAGCAGTTGCCCAGCATGGCGACCACGCCCGAAGCGAACAAATCGTTCAGCGTGTCCACGTCCGTGGTCAGGCGGGTGACCAGCCGGCCCAGGGGGTTGCGGTCGAAAAACGCGAGCGGGAGCCGTTGCAGGCGGTCGAAGAGTTCCCGCCGCAGATCGTACATGGCCAGTTGTCCGACGCGCTGCATCATGCGGGTCTGTATGTAGTCGAGCGTGAAGCGGGTGCACAGTGCGGCGAGAAACAGCAGCACCACCAGCCCGACGCCATGCATGGCCACGTCGGAAGAGAGACGCCCGGCGAGGGCGGGGACCAGGTACCGGTCCACGGTGACTTTCAAAAGCAGCGGTCCGACGATGGTCAGGCCGCTGCTGACGAGCGACAGCGCTACGGCCACAGTCACGCGCGCCCGGTAGGGACGCAAGTATCCGAGCAGCCGGCGCGTGAGCTGGGCGTCGTAAAGTTTTCCGAGTGCCTCTTCTTCCTGATGTGCGCTCATCTCAAAGTGCGCGCGTTTTCGCCCGCCTACACGCGCGCCAGCTCTTCCTCGAGTAATTGCTTCTGGTACAGATCCGCGTAATAACCGCCACGGCCGATCAGGTCTTCGTGGTTTCCGCTCTCGACGATCCGGCCTTCGCGCAGCACCACGATCTGATCGGCGTGACGCACGGTGGAACAGCGGTGCGAAATCAGCAGCGTGGTGCGGTGGCGCGTCACCTCGGCCAGGCCGCGCAGGATCCGCTCTTCGGTCTCCGTGTCCACGTTGGCGAGCGCGTCGTCGAGGACCAAGATTTTCGGTTCGCGAATCAGCGCACGCGCCAGGGCCGCTCGCTGTTTCTGTCCTCCGGAAAGCGTGAGGCCGCGTTCGCCGACAACGGTCTCAAATTGCTTGGGGAAATCCAGCACCTCGTCGCGGATGCTGGCGATGTGCGCGGCGCGGTCCACATCGAGGTCGGAGGCGGCTTCGGCGCCGAAGGCGATATTTTCGCGCAGCGTTTCGCTGAACAGGAATGTGTCCTGAGTGACGAAGCCAATCGCGCGCCGCAGAGCGTGGAGCGGCCATTCGGCGATGGGCCTCCCGTCAATGAGCACGGAGCCCGGAGGAGCCTCCCACAGCCTGGCCACGAGAGCGGCGAGAGTGGATTTGCCGCTCCCGGTGGGGCCCACAACGGCCACGGTCGAGCCGGCAGGGATTCGCAGGTTTATATCGTCCAGCACGGGCCGTCCGCCCGCGTTGTTCTCCGCGCCGGGATGCCGGAAGGTGAGATGGCGGAATTCGATGCCGCCGTGGATATCATCGGCGGGTCGAGCGGCCACGGCGCGATCGTCAATCTCCGGCTCAGCGGACAGGATGTAGCGCAGCCGGCCCATCGAGGCCGCGCCGCGCTGGAAAATGTTGGTCACCCATCCGAGAGCGACCTTGGGCCAAACGAGCTGTGCGATGTAACCGTAGAAAGCCATGAGCGCGCCCAGCGAAAAACTGCCCTGTAGCGTCAGCCGGCTGCCCTGCCAGAGCACGATGAGAAACACGATGCCAATCAGGAATTCGAGGGCGGGGAAGAACAGGCTCCACGCCGCGATGAGCGCCATGTTGCTGTCCACGTAGTCCTTGTTCTGGCGCTCGAAGGCGCGGCTTTCGTGCTCTTCCTGGCAGAACGCGCGCACCACGCGGATGCCGGTGAGATTCTCCTGTACGCGGGCGGAGAGCGCGGCCAGCAGCGCCTGGATTTTTTCGTACCGGTCGTGGATTACCTTTCCGAAGTAGCGCACGGCCAGCGCGACGGCCGGAACAGGCAGGAACACATAGAGCGTAAGCTGAGGGGAGATACGCACCATGATGCTGATGGCCATCACCATGATGACGATCGTGTTGAGGCTGTACATGATGCCCGGTCCGAGCACCATGCGCACGGCGTTGAGGTCGTTGGTGCACCGGCTCATCAGCTCCCCGGTGCGGTTACGCACATAGAAGGCCGGCTCCATGCGCAGCAGATGATCGAGCAGGTCGTTGCGCAAATCGTATTCGATGTCGCGCGAGACCCCTATCAGGATGTTTCGCGTCAGGAACGAGAAAATCCCCTTCACCAGAACTATGCCCAGCAGGGTGAGGCTGAAGAACACCAGCGTCTCGCCGCTCAGCGGACGGTAGAAGGAGAGCAGGAAACGCTCCAGCGGGCCCGGCAGCGCGCTCATGCGCTCGATCAGCGAGTGCTCCCCGGAGATCGAGTCGATGATGGTTCCCATGACGAGCGGCAGCATGGCGCCTACCAGGCCGCCGGCCAGCAGAGTGGCGACGCCCAGTGCGGTCCCCCCGCGATAACGCCTCACGTAGGGGAGAAGCGCACGCAGATTTTCGATTGGCGAAGCCTTTCGGACTGCCGCGGGGGCCACTGCCGCCACGGGTGTTGCTGCCGCGCTCATTTCTCCACCTTCATGGGCCCGCCGGGTGCGGACTGGGGGCGCAAGAACAGAGTGCCCGTGGGGTCTAGAGAATCATACTCCTTCAGCTTGGAATTCCAGGCCACGCGAACGTCCACAGGTTTCGTTCCCGGCGGAAGGTTCAAGGCCGTGAATTCGAGCCGAAAGCCGCCGGCTGCCGTCTTTTCGTAACTCATGCGCCACGACGGTACGGTGACCGAGCTTCCGTCCAGGTACCCGCGCCTGTTCTTCAGATGCCCGTCGGCGCGAAAGGCTTCCTTCCAGGTGTCGCCTTCGCGCGCCAACACTGAGACGCGAATCACATCCACGGTGGTTTCCGGTTTCTGCGCGGGGGATGCCGCAGTTCCGGCTGGTTGCGGCGCGGAAGTAAGGCGGTGCACGACGAGGACCTGGCGTCCCCCCGCATCGGCAAAATCCCCGTAGGCAAGTGCTTCCCCTTCCGCGCCGAAGGGTGCCATTGCCGCGCTTTTCACATCATCGGGAAAAGCAGCCGCCGCTGCTTGCTGGGATTGCTGCGAACCGGGTCTGGAATCGGCGCACGCCATGCAGGACGCGGCGAACCACACGGCCAGCGATACGAGAGCCGCGGTGGCCGTTTCAGTTACCCGCTTCGATGGCATCGAGACGAGCCTCAAAATCCTCTTCTCCCTCGGAGGTAAGCGCAAACCGATCGAGCGTGAGCGCCTGAGCGATGCGTTGGATCCAACCCTGCAATCGCCGGATATTCTCACGCGTGCGTTGGGCGTACTCGCGAAGTGTTTCCGGCTGCGACATCCGCCGGAGGAATTCCTCTTCGGCGGGATGCTGCGGCGCCGAAGGCGACGTACCGCCATTGCCGAGCAGTCCGGCATGGCCGGTAAACAGGTGCTCGAAGCCCAGATCAACGCTCAAGTGACCGGAATCGCGCCAAAGCTCGTGCTCGAACTCGGGCGCGTAACAGACCAGTTCGAGACGCTGAGGGCGCTCGGCCCATTCGCCCGTGGCCGAATCGATAACCCACAAGTCCCACCAGGCCTCAAGTTCGACCGCTGAGTCCATTTGGAAGGATTCACCGAGAAATGCAGCGACATCCGCGGGCGACGCAGGGGACGCACGGAGGTCGCGTTCGAGTGCCGGAGCTTCGGCCATGTCGACGGCGCGGAGGACCAATTGGGAGAAGCCCGGCCGCGCGCGCGAGGAGGGCACGGTTTCCAGAAATCCGCGCAGCATAGGCAGCAGCGTCTCCGCAGTCACGCTCCGGCACCAGATCTTCAGATAAGCGCGGTTCGACATCGAGTGATTGTGGCAGCTCTTTCCGACCGGCTCCGGAAGCGTGGCTTCTCGGCGCTAGACCAGTTCAAACCTCAATTCGCCCAGCTTCTCCAGGCTGCAAGCGATTTTGTCGCCGGCTTTTAGCCATACCTGCTTCTCCTTAGGCATGCCCTGAATCACGCCTTGGGGAGTGCCGGTAAAAATAATGTCGCCGGGCCGGAGCGTAATCACCCTTGAAATGTAGTGAATGATTTGGCTGCAGTTGAAGATCAAATCGGACGTATTTGAGGATTGCCGGGTCTCGCCGTTCACGCGGCATTCCAGGTTCAGGCGATCGGGATCGATCTGGTCCGCCGTAACCAGATAGGGGCCGAGCGGGGCGAACTGGTCCGGGGTTTTCCCGACCATCCACTGGCCGCCGGTTTCGAGTTGCAGATCGCGGGCGGTGAAGTCGTTGCCGGTGGCATAGCCCGCGACGAAGGAGAGCGCGTCTGCCTCGCTTACGTCGTGCGCCTCCTTTCCCATCACGATCACCAATTCCACTTCGTAGTCAAACTTCTTGGCGGCGTCGACCGGAAGCTTGACCGTGCCGTTGTGATGGTTGAGTGCGGTGTTGTACTTGTTGAAGAGCACGGGCTGCTTGGGGATGGGGGCTCCGATTTCCGCGGCGTGGCGGCGGTAATTCAAGCCGACACACACGATCTTCTCGGGGCGCGTGACGACGGGCCCATACTCGATTTTGTCTTCCGCGAGGATGGCCTTTTTGGCCGCGCCCGATTTGGCCGCGGCATCCACCAATGCGTTTAGGCTCGGGCCATCCTGGTTTTGCAGTAGATCGTCCATAGTGGCCGGAGCGCGCATGTGGAGAATCCTGGCAGCCTCGCCGACATCGAGGATTCCTCCGGTGGTCTTCACGCCAAGCCGATATTCGCTCCCGCGGCGGATGGTCAACAGGGTCAGGCCTTTCGCGAGTCCCTGCGCCGGCGGCTGATCGAGCGCCGGCGATTCCGCGGCGACCGGGGTCCATGCGCTCGTGGCCGCTACGGCGCACGCAACACTCGTTCCCTTCAGAAAGTTACGTCGATTCTGCTTCATAAGAGTTGCTCCTCAATTCGCAGAAAAGGATGGTACCCCCGAACCAGCCTTCGAGTCGAACGGGGTTGGGTCAGCTCATCATTTAGGGTTCCTCGGCTTCGCGGATCCGGAGAGTTCCCGGCGGCGTTGCTGGACGGCCTGCGCGGTCCACTTGTTTTTCCGGATTTGCCGCGTTTTCCACGGCTGAATCACTTGCGGATGCCGAGGCTTGTCCATAAAGCTCCCCTTTCTAGTTTATCTCCGCCCGCACGAGCGGGAGGAATGGCCCAGCCCAGAGGCGTATCTGCTCCGCGGTGCGGTTGGGTGTATGCTCAACACGGGCGGGTTGGCTTGCCGCGTGATGGCGGACCACATCACACGGCTCTTTCCGGGTGTGGCGCTCGAGGGGTGACTGGTCATTCCGAAGAAGGTCGGCAGATTCGAAATCTTGGGCGAACTGGGCCGCGGGCCGATGACCGTGGACTATCGCGCGAACGACCCGGCAACGGGCCGTACGGTCGTGCTGACGGTGCCCAGTGAAGAGACTCCCGACAGCCCCGTGCTGCTGGCGCGGTTCTATCGCGAGGCGCGGGCGGCCGGAGCTCTGCAGCATCCGAACATCATCGCGATTTACGATCTGGGCGTGGATCGCGGCAGCCCATTCATTACCAGCGAGCTGCTGGAGGGCTCGACGCTCGAACAGATTGTCGAGCAGGAGAAGAGCAAGGGCGCGCAGAGCATGGAGACGTCCACCACCCTGCTGAATTACATTCTGCAGGTCTCGCGCGGACTGGCCTTCGCTCATCAGAACGGAATTCTCCACCGGGACGTGCGTCCGGGCACCATCTTCGTGACGGCCAACGGCACGGCCAAGCTCACCAACTTCGCTTTGGCGCGGCTGCCGCAATCCACATCCCGACCCTACGGCAATCTGGTCGGCACGATCGACTACCTCGCGCCTGAGGTTATGTGCGGCCACCACGTGGACGGAAGGGCCGACATCTGGGCCCTGGGCTGCACGCTGTATGAAATCCTCACGTACACGCGGCCGTTCCATGGCGAGAAGATGACCGAGTGGATGTTTTCGATCATGAGCCAGGAACCGAAGCCCCTGCGCGAGCTGCGTGCGGAGCTGCCTCCGGAAATCGACGAAATTGTGGGCCGTGCGCTGAAGAAGGACCGGCACGAGCGTTACAAGAACGCGGAAAAGCTGACTACGGATCTGGAGCCGGTGGTTCTTCGGCTGCAGTCGAGCAAGCAAGCGTCCTAGGCGTGCCCGAGCCGACCAGGCCTGCGGGACTCGAACCGAGCCGGGACTGACACCCCACTGCTTTGCATTCTCGTGATAGAGCATGTTCGTGCCTTCGCAAACGCGGCGGCTACTTTTTGTCGGCAGGTGCTCCTGCGGACGGCGGAGCAACGTCTTTCGAGAGAGCGGAAAGGCGCTGCTGGAGCAGTTCGCCGAGGCCCGCAAATACCTGGGCGCAGTTCTGGCGCACGCGCTGCTCGGCATCCCGCGCCAACTGGTCGAGGATGGTTTGCGAGTGTTCGGAAAGTGAAGCGACCGTGGTGACCATGAGTGAATTCGCGACGTTCCCCAGGTGTTCGCGGTGCTCGTCGAGCGCTTTGCTGCCCAACTCGCCCAGGCTCGTCTTCCAATCTTCGTGCAGCCTGGCGCGCTCGCTGCGCCAGCGATCGAGGACGGGCTCGAGCGAGCGGTCGAGATCGGCCTGCGCGCGGCTGAGGCTTTCGGCAACCTCGTGGGCGACGCGCTCGGCGAACGCCGCCGCCGATTTTGTGAGCAGAGCCTCCATTTCGTCGCGCGTGCGCGCGGCGCGGTCTTCCACCTGCTCGACGGCGCGGGAGGCAGCACCGCCCGCGGCGGCCTGCGCGTCGCGGGACTGGGAGGAAACACGAGCGATCACCTCGCCCGCAATGAATTCGGTGGCGCGGCGGGCGCGGTCCACCTGCTGCTCGGCGAGACGGCGGGTTTCTTCGACCACGTGCTTCCGCGCGGCCTCCGTGGCGACTTCGATTTCGCCGCTTGCGGTTTCCTTTACCTTTGCCGCGGCCTCTTCCAGCAGCGCGCGCGTGTGCTCCGCGTAGCTGCGGCTGAAATGGTCGAGCTCGCTGGCGAACAGGCTAGACATCTCGCCGGCTTTTTCCCGCAAGGCGGCGAGGGACTGTTCGAGCGAGCGTTCCATGGCCGACTGCAACGCGGTGTTCGTCTTCTTTTGATACCACTCGGAGGCCTTGTAGAAGGCCTCAAAGGTCTTGTGGGTCGCGTCGTCGGCTTTCTCTTCAATTTCCGCCAGCATGCGCGCGGTGGCCGCGCGACCTGATTCGTTGAACTCGCGGCCGATGCCCGCGGCGCGTTCCTGCAAGAGGGCGCCGGTCTCGCGGACGGCAGTCTCGGTGGCCTCTTGCAGCCGCTCGCGGAATCCGACCAGCACCTGCTCGGCGTGCTGCTCGCTTGTTTCCAGCCGCTGGGCTGTTTCCTTCGCGCGTTCGAGTTCGGGCTCGAGCTTCTGACGGATTTCGCTATCGAGAGTGCCCCGGAATTGAACCAGCGAGTCGCGGCTGGCGGCTTCGAGAGCGGGCGTGATCTTCTCTTCCAGCGCACGCCAAACCTTCTGGGCCCGCTCGTCCAATTCGGCTGAGCGGGCGCGCAGACCTTCCTCGAGCTCGCGGCGAATTCGCTCGGTTGCGGCGCCGCGCAGCGCGTCCATCTCGCCGAGAGTTGCCTGAACGCGCTCCTGTGCATCGCGGAGACCGGAGAGAAGCGACTCGAGACGGCGGCTTTCCAGTCCGAGAGCGGCGCTCAAGCCGTCGAGCCCGGCGCGAAGCTCGGCGGTGCGCGATTCGATGGCGCCGCGAGCCTGGTCGAGGCCCTTGTGGAGTTCACCGGAGCGCGCCTGGAGCGAATTGCCCGCGGCGTCGAGGGCGGAGTGCAGTTCGGCGGCGCGGCCTTCGAGCGATGCCCGAGCTGCGTCGATTCCGGCGCGAGCGTTGGCCGCGTGGGAATCGAGCGTGGTGCGGGCAGCCTCAAGGTTCGCGCGCGCATCGGCAGCGGCGGACTCAAGTGTGCCGCGCAAGGAGTCCACGTTGGCGCGCGCGGCGGCCGCGCGAGCTTCGAGCGCCGTTTCCAGCTCGCCGAACAGGCGCTGCGCTTCGACGGCAGCCCGCTGGGACTGACCGCTGGTCTCCGCGGCGGATTCGCGCATGCGAGTGACGGCATGACCCGCTTCCGCCTGGACGGATTCGAGGGCTTCCTGAGCGGCTGCGGACTCGCCCTGCACCTGCTGTTTCATATTCTCGATCGCAGGAGCGATCGCGGCGGCAGCCGCCTCGGCCAGGCGCGAGCGCAGCGATTCCGTCGAGCCGGCCAGCGATTGCGCCACGAGCTCTTCCCAACGCAGGCGCGCGGCAGCGAGTTCACGGTCCACGTGCTCCTGCCATTCGCCGCGTCCCGCGCCGAGCTTCTGGCTGATGGCAGCGTCCAGCTCGCCAGCCTCGCGTGCCAGGTCGCCGAGCAGACCGCGGGTGGCCTCGACGCGCGCGTCGAGAGCCGCGAGCGCCTGATCGGACGTGGTTTTGGCGGTCGTGGCGATTGTGTCGCCTGCGGTTTGAGTGAAAGTGCGAACCTGTTCCGCGGTGGACTGGGCCGTCGCAGCGATTTGCCCGCGAATTTCCTCGAGGAGCTTGCGAGCGGCGTCCAACTCTTCGGCGGCCAGGCGGCGAAGTTCGGCGGATGTGCCGGCGATGTCCGCACGCAGGCCTTCGAGGGCACCAGAAACGGACTGCTCCATTTCGGCGCGCGCGGCGGCTGTGAGACGCTGGTTGCTAGCCTGGCCGGCGTCCTCGATGCGGCCGAGCGACTGACGTAGCAAATCTTCCATGCGAGTGGCGGCCTGGGCCATCACACGCTGGCCTTCCGCACGGCTCTGCATGGAAAGGGCGCGGGCGGTCTCTTCGCGGGCGGATTCCAGGCGGGCCAGGGCCTGGGCCACGGCGGCTTCCGTGGCTTGGAGCGCGCTGGCAGAGGATTCGGCGGCCGCTTTTGTATCGATATCGGTCTGTTCCTTCATGGCGCGGGCCGATTCGTAGCGCACGATTTCCAAGCGGGCGAGGGCTTCGCGCAGGGCCACGTCGAGCCGCTCGGCGTGCACCTGGCCGTGACTCATCAGGGCCTGCTTGACGGCTTCGGTGGCGGCGCCGCGCATCTGATTCGTCATGGCCGCAGTGATTTGGCCGCTTTCTGTGGTGACGACGGCGGCGACAATTTTCTTCACATCGTCCTGAATCTGGCGGCGCGCGTCGGCGATGAGCTTTTGTACCTGGCGCGCGGCGGGATCAGCGGATTCGGCTGCCGTGGGAGCAGGCGGCTCGGGACGAGGCATAGTGCGAACCTTTTCCGAGGGCGGAGGGGCGGCTTCGAGCGGAAGCGTGTCCTCAACGGCGGCAGAGGGCGCGATGGGGCGGACGGTTGCGGACGGCGGCGGAAGGGCTGGGGCAGCGGCCGCCAGCGCCGCTTCGTCGGGCCAGGGGAACCAATCGTCGGGCGGAAAAGCAACGCCCCAGACGTTTCCAGGGACAGCGATTTCGACGCCGACCTGAAACAGCTCGCGAACGGTGCGGGGGCGCTGAATCCACGAGACGCGGGCGCGGACGCGGCGCGCCTGATGATCGGGGTCGGGGTGCTGGATTTCGAGCTCAACCCACCCGTTGCGCGGGACGTAGTGCTTGGATTGATAGCGGCAGCCGTGACAGCTCACGATGAGCGTGGCGGTGCGTTCTTTGAAGGGCTGGCCAAGGGCGTCTTCGCCGGAGACAATCAGAGGCACGGCATGGACAATGCGCGTGCTGCGGCGCCGCCTTGGTTCTTGTTCGGTCGATTTGCTCTGCTCGACCACATCCTCCCCCGCGAGCAAGAAATGAGCATAGCACCCGGTGACGCGTCCGCCGTGGCGGCGGGACGAGACATGCGAAACGGTTAATGGCCGAAACGCGGCGAGATGACCGGGGACTCAGAGACGGTGGAGAGGCCGTCTCATTTTGAAGCGGAAACTACCCCCCCACCCCCCACATCTTGTATCTGCACATTCCAAAAGAGTTAGCGGCCTCCGGAATCTACTGCATTGAAACTACGGGACTTTAAGTAGCTGTAGAATGTGCAGATGCGAGAAGGTTTCGTAACTGCACGTTCTAAAGGGCTTAGAGGAACGAGACGGACATGAGTTGTGTAAGTGCACATTCTAGTACACTTAGCCTGGATTCGCCCGTTCCTGCCACGAATTGGTTCGCCCAGCGGCATCAACATTTTGGCTTAGATAGGATAACAGAGCTTAATATGTTTGTCAAGCAGTAAATTATATGGTGTGGTTAGCTCATGAAATGTCCGCCTGATTAGCACGTGAAATGTCCGCCCCAAACAGGGGGCATCGGGGTAGAGAGACGGGCTAGGAGGACCAGCCATGGCTCACTACCCAGCGAGCTCCCGGGAGCGGGCAATGAAGGCCGAAGAAGTTATCCTACGGGCTCTGAGTAAGCAGATCACCTTCTGGCAGGCAGCGCGCATCCTGCGC
>JASHRU010000119.1 GCA_030037225.1 Candidatus Acidiferrales bacterium
TGGCTTCCGCGCTCAACCATCCGAATATCTGCACCATCCACGAGATCGGCGAGCACGCGGGGCAGCCCTTTATCGCCATGGAATTTCTCGAGGGCAGCACGCTGAAGCACCGCATCGCGGGAAAGCCTTTGGAGACGGAGGCGTTGCTGGGGCTGGCCATCGAAATCGCCGACGCGCTGGATGCCGCGCACGCCAAGGGGATCGTGCATCGCGACATCAAGCCGGCGAACATCTTCGTGACCGATCGCGGCCACGCCAAGATTCTGGATTTCGGGCTGGCCAAAGTTGTGCCTGCGGGTTCCCCGGGCGCGGCCGCGGCGGGCAATTCACGGACACTGTCGATTGGCGAGGAGCACCTGACCAGCCCGGGCGCCACGCTGGGCACGGTGGCCTACATGTCTCCCGAGCAGGCCGGAGGCAAAGAGCTGGACGCGCGCACGGACCTGTTTTCGTTTGGCGCGGTGCTGTACGAGATGGCCACGGGAACGCTGGCGTTTCGCGGGGAGAGCACTGCGCTGATCTTCAAGGCGATTCTTGACGGCGCTGTGGTTCCCGCGGTGCGGCTGAACCCCGACCTGCCCGCGGAGCTGGAAAGGATCATCGAGAAGGCGCTGGAGCGCGACCGCAATCTTCGATACCAGCACGCCGCAGAAATGCGCTCGGATCTGCAGCGGCTCCGGCGGGACACGGAATCGGGGCGGGTCTCTGCCGTGTTCCCCGGGCCGGAATCGAGGCCGAGGGGAAAATCGAGCCGGCTTCGCTGGGCCGCGGGCGGGGTGGCAGCGCTGCTCATCGCGGGAGTCGCGGTGGGCGGGTGGCTCGATTCCTCGCGCAAGGCGCACGCGCTCACGGAGAAAGACACCATCGTGCTGGCCGACTTCACGAACACCACGGGCGATCCAGCCTTCGATGACGCGCTGAAGCAGGGGCTGGCCGTGGAGCTCGAGCAATCGCCGTTTCTGAGCATCCTCCCGGACAACAAGGCGCAAGATACGCTGAAACTGATGGGACGCTCGCCGGGCGAACGGGTGACGCCGGAGATCGCTCGCGACCTCTGCCAGCGCGCGGGGAGCAAGGCTTATGTGAGCGGAGCGATTGCGGCCCTGGGGAGCCAGTATGCGATCACGCTGAATCTGGTGAACTGCCAGAGCGGCGACTCGCTGGCCCACGAGCAAGTGACGGCGGCAGGCAAAGAACAGGTGCTCAAGTCGCTCGGCGAGGCGGCAACGAAATTGCGAAGCAAAGCCGGCGAATCGCTGGCCTCGATCCAGAAATTCGACGTTCCCATCGAGCAGGCGGCCACGCCGTCTCTCGAAGCTCTCAAGGCCTATTCCACGGGGATGAAGGTTCGTTCGGAGAAGGGGTATCTCGAAGCGATTCCGTTCTTCAAGCAGGCCATCGAGCGCGACCCAAATTTCGCTTCGGCATACGCTTCGCTCGGAAGCTGTTATGGCAACAGCGGGTATCCGGTACTGTGGACGGAGAATGTAAGGAAAGCCTACGAACTGCGGGATCGGGCGAGCGAGCGCGAGCGTCTGCGCATTTCGAGTATGTTCTTCGAGGACTCTGGGAAGATGGAGCAGGAACTGGAGGCCGCTAAGCTCTGGGCTCAGGAGTATCCCCGGGATAAGCTCGCTCACGCGGACTTGGCGAACGCGTACTCCGATCTTGGACAATACGAAAGCGCAATTCCAGAGTACGAGGAAGCCATTCGCATTGATCCTAACGATGGTCTGACATACGGCGATCTTATCCAGACCTACGTCCAGGTCAACCGCCTGAGCGAAGCGAAAGCCACGTACCAGCAGGCAGTCGGACTCAAGAGGGATGCCCCCCTCGCACACATGGCTCGGTACGAGATCGCCTTCTTGGAGAACGACGCGGCGGAGATGGATCGCCAGTTGGCCTGGGCCTCCGGAAAATCCGGCGCGGAAGCCGACTTCCTCGAACTCGCCGCCGATACGCAGGAATTCAACGGCCGCCTCAAGAAGGCGCGGGAACTGAGGCAGCGCGCCATAGACTCGGCGCTGGCGAGCGACCGGAAGGAAACCGCAGCATGGTACGAGGCTTGCGAGGCCGGGACGGAAGCCGAGTTTGGCAATTCCGAGCGTGCCCGGAGGGATGCCCTGGCCGCACTGGCTACGAAATCGAGCTGGTGGTATTTGCAGCCTCTTGCCGCAATCGCCCTTGCCAGGGCCGGGGACTCGGCTCGCGCAAAATCGATTGCCGACGATCTGGAGAAGCGCTTCCCAGAAGACACACAGGCTGAGGTCCACACCTTCTGGCTGCCGGTGATTGGCGCCGCTATCGAGCTCAATCGTAATAACCCCGTACGCGCAATTGAGCTCCTGCGGCCAACGACGGCCCTCAGGACGTTCTGGCAAGTACCCGCTGCATATTACCGTGGGCTGGCCTACCTGCAGGCGCGCCAGGGCGCCGAAGCGGCCGCGGAATTCCAGAAAGTTCTCGACCATCGAAATCTCGTCTCTACCGACACAGTGGGCGCACTCGCTCACCTTGGTCTCGCCCGCGCGTACGCATTGCAGGGAGACACTGCCAAAGCGCGCGCAAAGTATCAGGACTTCTTCACACTGTGGAAAGACGCCGACGCCGATATTCCCATCCTCAAGCAAGCCAAAGCGGAATACGCGAAGCTGAAGTGAGGGGGCGAGATCGAGAGACTAGTGGCCCCTCGGCTTCGCTCGGGACGCAATCCCGAGGCATCGGGAGCGCGCGGTCCCGTCCCGAGGCGGAGGGGGTACAAAATAGAAGCAGATCCCTCACCCCCATCCCTGCTTCGCAGGGCTGGGTTCGGGATGACAGCGCTGGGGCCGGCGCGGTCCCGAAGTATCGGGAGCCGGCGCTACGGCAGAGGGACGGCGCGAGGCGGCGCTACGAGGAGAAGAGGGCGCCCCTCGGCTTCGCTCGGGACGCAAACGGCGCGCGGGCCCGTCTCGAAGTGTCGGGACAGCGCCCGTACGAGGAGAATGGGTCACCCTTTTTGCTAACCGCC
>JASHRU010000120.1 GCA_030037225.1 Candidatus Acidiferrales bacterium
GCGTCCAAACACCACTTCCTAATTGGGGTTGTGCGCCCGGCGCACAGGGTCCAATTTCGACGACCGTTTGGCCCTAAGGGGTAGAGGCTGCCCGGCGCCTACGGCCGTCCCTAAGCGCTTCCTGGAGGTGGCGCCTCCGTCAGCGGCTCCCGCGTCACCCTGGAAACCAGCCCGAAAAGCGATACCACAACCACGCACAATCCAATCCCTCCGGCAACCATCGCCGGTGTGAATGACCCGGCGGTCAGCTCCCTTTCGATCTGCACCTGTGTCGGGTCCGCGGGGTTGTACCGGATCATGTGTACGCTCCGGTCGGGATAGCGTCGCAACTCTGCCATCAGAATCGAGCGGTCATTGCTGCTCCACCCATCGCCGGTATTGCCCACATAGTCTTTTCCCCCGGCGCTATAGTGGAACTCCACCCAGACCTTATAGAGCGGGCCCGAATCACCTCCCGCTTCGCCCACCAATCGGCTCCGGGAAACGGTTCCCTTCACCTCGGGCCAGATTCGATTCTTGTCCAGTTGCACCCAGGCGAGATACGCGCCCGCGCCCATTGCCAGCAGACCGGCGATCAGGAATATCCCGGCCACCAGGCGCGTAAAAATTTGAACTTGGCGGAGCAACTGCGGGCTTCCCTCTGGCTGCTTCGCGCCGCTTCCCGTGCCCGGATTCTGTTGAATCGAGTCCAACGCTCAAACCTTGGTTGCTGCACACTGGGGAGCGGCAAAAGAATCAGTGGCTACCCCGGCTGCTGCTGGGGCTGCTGTTGCGGACGCCGGCGCCGGGCATGTTCCTTTAGCCAAGCCTCGTACTGCTCCCGCTGCTCGGGAGTGAGCACGGCCTCCACTTCCTCTCTCTGCTTGCGGCGGACTTGGCGGATTTGAACCATCTGCTGTTGTTGCGTGAGCGACGTGTCCTTGCGAATGGCCTGCACCTTCTCTTCGGCCTGCTGCCGGATTTTGTGGATTTCCTTCTTTTGCTGGTCGGTGAGATTGAGCTGGCTGAGCGGCCCCTCTCGCTGCCCCTGCGCACCAGGAGCACCTCCGGGTTGCTGTCCCGGACCGGGAGCGGCGGGCGGCGGCGCTTGCGCCGGAGGATTCTGCGCGGGCGGCGCCTGCTGGCCGCCCCCTGCTTGGGCAAGAAGCGCTGGTGCCGCCACCGAGACGGCGCCGAGCGCGATGATTGCGAGTTTCCGGGTCATGGCCGTTCCCTCGGACCTCGGGCCACTCGCTCTCGCCAACGAACCGCTAGTGGTGCGAGGTCTCGTCTATGAACTTGCCTATATTTTCCTTCAATTTGGCCAATTCGGCTTCGTTTACGTACATCATGTGCCCTGCATCGTAATACTTCTCCACGATGTGGCTTTGCAATTTGGCCGGCAGGCCAAGATGCTCCATGGTGTACTCGGTCGCGTAGAACGGAGTGGCCATGTCGTAGATGCCGTTCTCGACTTCGACGCGAAGGTGCGGGTTGGTGAGCAGCGCATTGGCCAGGTCGCCCATCACGTTTGGCGCGCCCGGGAAAAACTGCCCCGGGCCCTGCATGCGCCTCCAATCCCAGTTCCGCCCGGGTTCGCCGCCCAGCAGGTTGTAGTTCCGGTCGGTCTTGTACTTCAGTTCTTCGTGAATGTAGTTGTTGATCGCCGCGGTGTAGGCCGCGGTGATGGCGTTCGATTGCGGGTCGCTCTCGGCATTTTCCGCCAGCAGGTCGTATGTAAAGCCGGTGAAGCGGGCGTCCAGCCGGCCCGTGGTCTCGCCGGTGGCTCTCTTCAGTTCTTCGCGAAACTGGCCGAGAGTCACCCGGAGATTCGCCTTGATCAGGTAGTCCTCGCTCAGCCCGGTGTACGCAGTGAGCTTTTTCGCCATGTCCGCCTTCTCGGCGTCGGTAAGCTGCGAGCCCTTCATCAGCGCGGAGGCGTATTCGCCTGCCGCGAACTTTCGCGCGTCGGCAATCAGCGCGTGCACGTCGCTCGGCGGATCCTTCAGCATTTTGTGATACCACGCCGTGGCCGCGTAACTGGGCAGATAGAGGATGTAGCAGCGGTCGTCGCCTATGCCGAATCGCAACTGGCTCAGGTCCAGCACGTTGGAAATCAGCACGATGCCGTTCAGCCCCATGCCTTCCTGCTGCTGCAGATAATTGCCCAGCGCCGCGGAGCGGAACGTTCCGTAGCTCTCACCCAGCAGATACTTCGGCGAATCCCACCGGCCGTTCCGCGTGACGTACAGGCGGATCACCTGGGCGAGCGAACGCACGTCCTGATCGATTCCCCAGAAGTCCTTGTTCGCCGCTTTGCCTACCGCGTGGCTGAAACCTGTGCCTACGGGATCGAGGAACACCACATCCGTTTTGTCGATCAGGCTGTAAGCGTTGTCCGTGAGCCGGTAGGGCCCTGGCGGAGTGAACTTCGCGTCTTCTGTCACCACGCGGCGCGGGCCGAACGCGCCCATGTGCAGCCACGCGGAAGCGGATCCCGGGCCGCCGTTGTATGCGAACGTCAGCGGGCGCTGGCTCAGGTCTTTCGTGTCGCTGCGCGTATAAGCGGTGTAGAAGACGAGCGCGGTGGGTTCGTCTTTGTCGTCGCGGATCAGGATCGAGCCGAAGGTCGCCGTGTAGTTGATCACCTGGCCGCCCACCTTCACGCTGTGTTCGGTCGCCGACGTTTCCTCCTTCGGCGGCTCTTTCTTCTCTGCCGGTTCCGCGGGCTTGGCCTCCGGCGCCTTGGGCGCCTCTTGCGCGCGCAGGCGGGCTGAAAAAGCCATGAGCAGGAGCGCCAGGACAAACCAAATCGTTCGACTGCGAGTGCTGTTCATTTCGATCGCCCCTCCATCGGGAAGAATGGAATGTCTGTTTGCTGCGTCGAGATGTCGCATCTGTTTTACGCGGGGAGAGTATGCCACGTTTCCTCGCAGAACACGCCTCTCGACGGCAAGCGCAGCGGTCCGAGCTCCTGTCGTGCAGTCTGGCCTGGGTTGAGGTGCGGGGGAAGCTGTGACGGGGGCGATGCGGTGCGATCCGCAGCCCCGGGCCCGCGCTATTCGTACCGCAGCGCGACGAGCGGGTCCACGCGCATGGCGCGCCAGGCCGGCACCCAGCAGGCGGCGAGCGCGACTGCTCCCAGCAGAAGCGTCACGCCGGTGAATGTGACCGGATCAGTGGCGCCCACGCCATGGAGCTGGCTGGCGATCAGCCGCGTCGCGAGCAGGCTGCCGGCGAGGCCCAGAACCATCCCCGCCAGCGCCATCTTCGCACCCTCGCTGATCACCATCTGCAAGACGCGGGTCTGCTCCGCACCGAGCGCTAAACGGATTCCGATTTCCCGCGTGCGTTGCGCCACGGAATAAGAAATCACGCCGTAGAGTCCGGCTGCGGCCATCAGCAGAGCCAGCCCGGCGAACGCGCCGACCAGCATGGAGAGGAACTGGTTGGGCGCGATGGATCCCGCCATACGCTCTTCCATGCTGCGCACTTCGAACACGGGCAGATCGTGGTCGAGCGCGTGCACCTGCGCGCGCACGGCCGGGGCGAGCGCGTTCGATTCTCCGCTCGTGCGCGCCACCAGGCTCATCATGCTTCCCGCACGGTAGATATACTTCTCCGGGACCTGAAGATAGGAGAAGTAGTACTGATATGGCGTGAATTCTTCGCCGTCGATATTGAAATGCGAAACGTGCGAGACGACCCCGATAATTTGAAACGGGGGCATATCGGAGTCGAAGCGCAGGTAGTTTCCAACCGCGTTGCCGGAAAAGAATTTGCGCGCCAGATTTTCGTCCACCACGACCAACGGCGCCTCTGCGGATGTGTCCTGTTCGCTGAATAGCCGGCCCGCCAGCAGCCGGATCCGCATGGTTTGAAAATAGCCGGGGCTGACGATGTTTTCGAGCGCGAGCGGCATCTCGCCCGGCTTGGGCTTTGGCTGGCCGTCCACGTAGAAGGTCGCCTCATCGTCCACGCCCGCCAACGGAAGGTCACTGGTGTATGCCGCGGACTCGACCTGTGGGAGCGCGGCAAGGCGCCGGCGCAATTCCTCGTGAAAATCGAGTGCACGGCGTCCCTGATACTTCGCCTCCGGGAGCGCCACGAACATGCTCAGCGTCTGTCGCGGGTCGAATCCGGGTTCGATCCGCGTGAGGTGCCGGAAGCTCTCCAGCAACAATGCCGCGCTGACCAGCAGAGCCAGTGTGAAGGCATATTCGCCGATCACGAGTCCCTTCCGCAGCCGCTGGTGTGCGCGTGCTGCAGTGGAATGCGTCGAATCTCCTTTCAGAGCTGACACCAGATTGCCCGACGACGCGCGCAGTGCGGGCACAATGCCGAAGATCATTCCAGAAACAACCGAAACGACGAGCGTGAACCACACCACCGCCGGGTTTACCGCGACGGCTCCGATCCGCGGAACGTCTTCCAGCGGCAGCGCCCGCACAACATCCACTCCCCAATACGCCACCGCCAGTCCGAGCGCCCCTCCCGCGAGCGAGAGCAGCACGCTCTCCGTCAAGAGCTGCCGCACCAGCCGCCCGCGGCTGGCGCCCAGGGCCCGGCGGATGTTGAGTTCCCTCTGCCGCGCACTCGCCCGGGCTAGGAGCAGATTCGATACGTTCCCGCAGGCGATCAGGAGCACCACTCCCACGGCGGAGAGCAGAACGACGAGAATCGGCTGCACATCGCCGAAGACGTAGTGGCGCAGCGCGACAATGCGCACACCGTGGCCGCGATTGGAATCCGGGTATTTTTTTTCCAGCGCCGCGGCGATGGTGGCCATTTCCGCCCGCGCCTGCGCCAAGGTTGTGCCGTTCCCCAGGCGAGCCAGCACCGCAATCCCGGGATGATTCTCGCGGACCCGGTTCTCGAGCTCGGCGCCGATCGGGACGAATACGTCCACCGGCGAGAAGGAGTGATGCTCGAAGTTCCGGGGAAGAACGGCGACCACTGTGTGGCCGACGCCGTTCAGAACGATGGATTTCCCGACGATCTCGGGGTCGCTCCCGAGCCGCCGCTGCCAAAGTGAATAGCTGATCATCACCACCGGGCTGGCGCCCTGCACGTCCTCCTGCGGCGCGATGGGGCGACCCATCGCGGGATGAATGCCCAGAGTCTCCAGCCAGCCAGCGGAAACCA
>JASHRU010000121.1 GCA_030037225.1 Candidatus Acidiferrales bacterium
TTCGTGAAAACGGTGGAAGCGGCGGAACAGGTATGGGGCGATACGGCGCTGGCGGACATGGTGCACGTGATCCGTTCGTACCAGCCGAACATTGTGATCAACAGTTGGGGCGGCGTGCATTCCGGGCATGGCCACCACCAAACCTCCGGAATCCTGACCCCGATGGCCGTGGCCGCCGCGGCCGACCCCGCGAAATATCCGGGCGATTTGGCGCCGTGGAAAGTGGACCGGGTTCTGGAGCGCTACCGCGGCGAGGGCGAAAAAGGCTGGGCGCCACCTGTCGACGAGATTTCGCCGCTCTGGGGGCGCACGTACGTGGAAATCGGGCGGGAAGGCGATTACCAGCATCGCACGCAGGGGATCGCAGGATTCCTGACGGGACCGGGACCGCGCTTCTCCATAAATCTGATCGACGACCAGGGCGCTGCTCCCACTTCGGAGGAATTGGCGGAGCCGGTGACGGCGCTCGCCAGACGCTACGCGGTGCTCGCTCCCGCGCGCGGCCAACTGGATCGAGCAGACCAGTTCATCCAGGATGCGCGGCGGCAGGCATTGGCGCTGGTGTGGCCCGGCGCGGCCCGCAGCCTCGCCGTCGCTGGAAAAGAAATCGATGCCGCGCTGCAAATCTGCTCGCATGAGCACAGCAACGCCCCAGGGGAGCAGATCTTACAGGGGCGTATGGAATTGGCAGCTGTGAAAGCCCGCATCAGCCGTGCGATCGAGCTGGCCGCAGCGTTGCGCCTGGACGCGCAGGCTAGCCGCCGCGAAGCCGTTCCGGGCGAAACGATTCGTGTGACCGTTTCCGAGCACCATCGCGCCGGAACCCTGGACTTCCTCAGCCATGCGGAACTCGAGGTGCCCGAGGGCTGGAAAGTGGAGGACAAATCCGCCGATAAGGCGGCGGGCAGCGACGTGCAGTTTGTTGTGAGCGTCCCGCCGGCGGCCCAGTCGCCGCGCGGCGCGGACGATTGGATGTATCCCGTGCCACCTCCGCTGGTCGAGGCGCGCGTCTGGGTGAAGGTTGCCGGCTACGACTTCCAGGTTTCCTCCGCGGCCACGGAGGTGCGCGCGAGCTCAACGCAGGTGGAGTACCTCCCGCTGCAAGTTGTACCGAGAGTGACGCTCGCTCTGGAGCCACGGGAAATGCTGGTGCCACCGGCGCGGCGAGGCCAGCCGCTCGAACTGGTGGCACGGGTGCACTATTACGGGACCGCGGCTACGCAAATGGAAGTGGGGCTGGACGCACCGCCGAACTGGCCGCGCGTAGCTCCGATGGCGCTGAAATTCGATGGCCCCGGGGACCATCTCGCGCGGCTGAAGATGGAGGTGCCGCGTGATGCGGCGGCGGCCACACTGTCGCTTCACACGTATGCACAGGCCGGCGGTGAGCGATACGGCGAATCCGTCGAACCGCTGCCGACGCTGCCTTCCTGGCTTTGGACCGAGCCGGCCGCCGCAACGCTGTGCGTCCCCGATTTGATCGTGCCGGAGCACCTGCGGGTAGGGTACGTGGCCGCGGAGAACGATCCGATACCGGAAATCCTGCGCCAGGCGGGCATCAGTGTGGACCTGCTGGATCCGGTCGCGCTGGCGTTCAATGATTTGAGCGGGTACGACGCCATCGCAGTGGGTATCCGGGCCTACGAGCTGCGCAGCGACCTGGCCTCTTCGAACCACCGGCTGCTGGAATACGCCGCGGGAGGCGGCACGCTGGTGGTCCAATACCAGCGGGCGGTGGATTGGAATCGAGTGCTGCCAGCGCCGTACCCCGCAAGAGTTGGGGCGCCGACGACGCTGCGAATTACCGACCGGAATTCTCCGGTGCGTGTGCTGGCTCCAGAGAGTCCGCTGCTGAATTTTCCCAACAAGATCACGACAGGCGACTTCGAGGGCTGGGTGCAGGAACGTGGGCTGTATTTTCTGGGCGACGTTGACGGGCGCTATACGGCGATCCTGGCGCTGCGCGACCCGGGAGAAGAGGAGCTGAAGGGAGGGCTGGTGGTCGCGCCGGTCGGAAAAGGAACGTATATTTACACCGGTCTTTCGTTCTTCCGCCAATTGCCGGCAGGAGTGCAGGGTCCGCTGCGGCTGTTCGTGAATCTGCTGAGTCAATCGCGTTTGCGGAAGACTCCCTGAACGGGAGCGCACCGAGGACGCGCGCAATCGACTGCGGAGTCGTTTTCATGTTCCGCACACGCGCTGTACCGCGCGCCGACGCCATTTCGCCAGGGTGGTATGCTACTTCTTGTGCGCTCACGCGCCGCGCAGCGGCGGTACTGGGGGGAACTATGATTCGCCGGCTGTTGCTGATTCCAATTGTGCTCACGCTGCTAGCCGCCTGGCCGGCAGCGGCACAAAAGCAGAAGCAAGCGCCTTTGAAGGATGACCCGAAGAACGACACGCCGTTGATCCAACCCACCGACGAGCAAGCCGTGGATACGGCCATCACGGAGATGCTGGGCGCCTGGCAAATCGGCGACGTCAATATGCTCAGGAAGTATTTTGCGGACAATGTGCTGGTGGTGAGCGGCATGTGGGAACCGCCGGTGATGGGGCTGGACAAATATATCCAGGCCTACCAGCGGCAGCGGGAACGCGTGCGCGGGCCGCAGATCACGCGCTCAAACACTTTTATTCGCGTCAACGGAAACGTGGCCTGGGCGGTTTACCAGTGGACTTTTATCGGCGAAGTGGACGGACAGCCCGCAGGGTATCATGGGCACACTACGCTTGTGTTCGAGAAGCACGACGGCAAATGGCTGATCATCACGAATCATACTTCCTATGCTAATCCCCCACCGACCCCGACGTCGTCGACTCCGGCGCCCAGCGCGCAACCGCCTGCGAAGCCCTAGGGCAAGACGGGCCGGCGAAAAGGTTTGGTGGCGCACACTGGAGGGCAGGAAGCGTCCTGGGAGAATTGTAACAAGAGTGGAGAGAGACGAAACGGGATAGCAGTGCCGAAGAACGACGCGCTCAAGAATTCTGCAAGCCCGTGTAAATCCAAACCGCGATGATGACGACCAGGAGAACTATCGCGGCGATGCCGATATACCGGATGGGTCCGCTCAGACGCTCGATGCGAGCCGAGATCTGCTGCTGCTCGGAGGCAAAACGATGCTCCGCTTGGTCCACCATCAGTTCCGTTTCCTCGTTCCGCCCAATCACGCCGCGGTAGATCATCAAGCCGATGAACGAGAGCGCCAGCAATAGCCAAATGCCAACCAGAATAGTGAGTAGACTCATGTTCACGCCCATGAACGCCAGCCTCCGCAGGCCGTCCGCTCTTGACGGCTGCTTGAACGGGTACCTGCCCGCTTCCGGGCGGGACTATAGCTCCAAACCGGTAGCGGCGCAACACGGCGGCGCGTCTGAAAGCTGGCGGGACGGCAAGGGGAGTAAGGATTCAGCTATGCAGATGAGATCAAATACCGCGCGGTGGTCCTGCTTCGGTGGGCTGGCCAGGTTGTACGGGGGGAAAGCGAATGCCCCACAGTTCCTCGCAGGGTTCAATCAACTCGATGCCGACATCGTGGCGGCCTTCGCGCGGCCGGTCGCTGCACCAGACCACGCGAAACACATTGGCTTTTTTCTCCTGGCCTTGGTAGACCTCGAGAGAGCTGCCCGGCTTCAAAGGATGCGGAACGCGAACGAGCGCGCCATTCCGGTTGACAACAACCGCTTCCGCCGGCGAATGTACGGGCTTGCCGTCTTTTCCAGTGCCATTGACCTGGACGGCCATGCGGATCAGGACGCGTTCACCGCGCCTGCGTTCGCGTGGCTTGGCCTCAGTACTTAGATCCATCGGAAGAGAATCCTTCCCCTTTTGAAACTCGACGAGACTAACGGCAAGCCTACGCCCCAACCCGCGCGGGGTCAATTTGGTTCTGTGTAGTTTCGTTCGCAAACCGCTAACTGGCCGAAAGGACAGGGGTAGCAACCTCATCCGGAGGGCCTTTCTGAAGGGGCCGGTGAATTGACATCGCAGAAACCCCCGGAGAGAATGAAGCTACCATCCGCAATGCGTCGTTCTGGACGCGTGCCCAAGTGGCGGAATTGGCAGACGCGCTAGATTCAGGGTCTAGTGGCCGCAAGGTCGTGGAGGTTCGAGTCCTCTCTTGGGCACCAAACATGAGAAAGTGGCAGCGGCCCGCGCGCCCCTGATGCGGGCCATCGAATGCCCGAACGATTCCAGTTTCGTGACCTGCGCGAACTGCTGGCCAAGGCCAACGAGGAGAAATCGGGCGACCAACTGGCCGGCCTGGCGGCGCGGTCGGAGCGCGAACGTGTGGCTGCGAAGCGGCAGCTTGCGGACCTGCCCCTGGCGGAAATCATTTGCCAACCCGTAATCGATCCATCCGAAGATGAAGTGACCCGTCTGATTTTCGAGACGCAAGACCGCGAGCACTTCCGGTCGATCGCCGGCATGACCGTCGGCGAATTCCGCGAATTCGTTCTGGACGACGAGACGGCGGGCGAGCAGTTGCAATCGCTGGCGCGGGCCATCACGCCCGAAATTGCGGCGGCGACAGCAAAACTGATGAGCAACAAGGACCTGGTGCTGGCGGCAGCGAAAATCCGCAACGTGACGCGCTGTCGGAACACGATGGGCGAACGTGGTGTGCTGGGCATCCGCATCCAGCCGAACCATCCGGTGGACGACGTGGGCGGCATCCTGCTGGCGGCTTTTGAAGGACTGCTCTACGGATGTGGCGACGCCGTTATCGGAGTGAATCCCGCCTCGGACTCCGTCGAGACCGTGCACGCGATTCTGTGCGGGCTGGAACGGCTGATCCGCTACTCGGGGGCACCGACGCAATCCTGCTGCCTGGCGCACATCCACACGCAACTGGCGGCCATGGAGCGCGGCGCGCCAGTGGATCTGCTCTTCCA
>JASHRU010000011.1 GCA_030037225.1 Candidatus Acidiferrales bacterium
GGAAACGGAGCTCGGGCTGAACACGCCTGTCGCTCCCGTCGGGAGCCCGTTTACACTCAAGTTGACCGTGCCGCTGAATCCGCCGGTCGGCACAACGGTCAAAGTGTAGCTGGTCTGGAGAAGTTCCGAAGTGGCGCCTTCCTCGGAGATGGTCTGAGTGGATGGGTTCGAGGTGATTGTAAAGCCGGACGGAAGAACAGTTGAAAACGCCGCACCCGCCGCGAGCCACTCGTCCGTGCCGCTACTGTTAGTCGCGGTGCCGGTGTATGTGCCGATCGTAGGCGCGACGTAGTACTGAAACACGGGCCCGCCCAACGAGGCGATGCTATCGATGAATTGCCAGCTTGAATTGCCGGCTGAATCACCGTTGAAAGCGACGATCAAATCCACCAGAACATCGTCGGCGACTGACGTGGACAAACTAACCGCAGGAGCACTGGTGTCGCCGCTGGCCGTGGATCCAGTATCGAGGGCCACGATATTCGTGAACTCACCGGCACCGACACGAATATAGGAAACCGAGGTGCTGAAATTCACGGTTATGGTATCCGCCCCGCCAAGGATATTCTTGGCGTACCATAGTCGCCCCTTCATCGTTCCCGTCGGATCCGCTTGCTCAGCAGTGGCCGGCTGATAGACGTTGCCCTGAGTGTCCGTAATGGTAACTGTTGGCGAACCCAGCGCATAAAATACCGCCACGACGATCGAATCTGTAGCGTTGGTGTTCTGCGAGAAAGTCATGGGAATGGAGGTGTAGGAGTCTCCATCTGCGAGAGTATTCGAGGTTGACTGCACCAGATTCGCTGAACCGCCGCTCGAGGAAGAGCTCACAAGGAGAGTCGCATTCGCTGTGTTGGTCAGCGATCCGCTTGTTCCTGAGATGGTCAATGGATAGGTTCCTGTCGAAGTGGCGGAAGTCGTGTTGATGGTCATCGTGGTGGAACCTGAACCGGTAATTGTGGAGGGACTGAAGCTGGGCGTAGCACCGGTCGGAAGGCCGCTCACACTGAAACTGACGACGCCTGAGAAGCCCAACGTAGGTGTAACGCTAACCGTGTAGGATATTCCGGATCCGACGGCAACACTCTGGCTGGAAGGGCTGACGGCGACTGAGAAGTTTGGAACTGCTACCACGAGCGTGGCATTGGATGAGTCGGAAGTGCTGCCACTAGTTCCCGTGATCGTGAATGGATAGCTTCCCAAGGGAGTAGAGGCGGATGTAGTGACGGTCAGAGTCGACGAACCCGACGTCGTGATCGTAGACGGATTGAACGAGTACGTCGCGCCCGAGGGAAGCCCCGTGACTCCCAGGCTGACAGTCCCAGTAAATCCCGCTGTGGGAGTGATGCTTACCGTGTAGCTCGACGAAGACCCCGCCGTGGCGCTTTGAGAGGCAGGAGTTTCGGTGACAAAGAAGCCAGGCTGAGTTCCAATCTGCACCCAGCTTGCCACGGAAGGAACTCCTGCAGTGTTCACCACGAACAGCATGTAATAGCCTGGCGGCGCAATATACCCGCTGGGGGGCGCAGTGGCGGTGAGTACTCCCTGTCCAGCCGTGAAGGCAAGCTGGATCATGCGTTGTTCCTGGTCAAATGCGTGAGTCGGAGAACCCGGACGGATCAATGCCGCCGATGCAATGTTCGCTGCATCGGGCGTCTGAATGGTGAACTGCGCCCCGTAGGCAAGTGTCGAGGTGACGCTCGTGATGGTCGGTCGGGTCGCGGGAACGACACTCCCCTGGGCGTTCGTAGTGAAGAGATACGCCGGCTGGTAAATCTCCATGTAAGGCTCGTAAGTGCCCTGTTGCGGATTGCCGCCAGCCACCCAGACCGTGCCGTCAGGCAAGAGCAGCGCTACGGAGTGATATAGCCTCGGGTACGACATTGTGCCCGCCGAAGAGAACGAGTTTGTGGTTGGATTGTACAGGTCGGCGTTCAAACTGGCCGAGGTCGCGTCCTCATTGTTATAAGAACCACCTAGCGCCAGGATGTTACCGGTCGGCAGTATCACGGCGTTCATTTCGATGCGCGGCTCTGACATGCTGGGTCCCCAGACCCAATCGGGGTTCGCGGCCCCCAAGTCGATGATCTCCGTGGTCGCGGTCGAGGGATCGGCACCCCCCATGATCATGACTTGTGGATCGTAATTGTTCGCAGGGGAAAGCGGCAGCAAGACAGACGAGCCATACGTGCGAGTAGCTCCGTAATTGGTGTTTGCAACTACGGTCCAAGTCTCGGTTGTCGGGTTGAACAGTTGCGACGTACCGGTAGGCCCAGAATAGAAAACGTTACCGCTAGGCAGCAGATGCATCCGCGGATAAAGAGGGGGAACCCACGGCGCGGCTACGGGAGTATTCCAGCCAACGTTCGGCGTATAAATCTCAACGGTGATGTTGGTGTTTGCATTTTGGTCGAGGCCGGAGAATGCCATCACCCTTCCATCGCCCAGGACGGTTGCGGTTGGATACCAGCGACCGTTGGCCATACTCTGGACATTCGTAAAGGTAGAGGTGCTCGGGTTAAACACGGCAACCAGGTTAAGGCCCTCGAAGGGGTTATAGCTGAGGTTGCCTCCCACGATGAGAGGAAACCCATCGGAAAGAACCACCATACTGTTGCAGAACATGTCCCAGGAAATCGATTGGGTGGTGATCGTACCAGCCACTGGGTTGTAAACAGCCGCCATATAGTTTGTGTCGGTGGCCAAGTAGCCCGATCCGCTCACTACCAGCACGTTTCCCGTGTTCAAGAGCGCAACGTGAATCGGGTTGATCGGCATCGTGTACGAAAGGGTGGTCCACTGCCCGGTGACGTTTGCCTGGCACCAAACGGACGACGGCCAAATCGCGATGAATAGCAAAGCGAGCAGCCAGGATGCGCGGATGCGCGCGAGAACGCCACGGGCGCGGGCGGGCGCGGTAAGGCTCTGTGTGTCTCTCGATTTCATTGTAGATTCTGCGCTCCCTTTGCAAATGGACGAGCTTTGGCAGCATGCTCAAATTCCGATAACTCTCGGCGAGAGCTTGCACATTTCGATTTCGACGCAGGAACCCTCAAAATCCACATGGGGATGGGAATCGACCTTCGGTGATTACGATATCTTGAGAAGTTACTCACTGCCCGTGCCACTCCTGGCGCAGTCGGCGAACACACGATACCTTTGCTACCTCGTTTCGAGCAATTGATCTTCCACTGTTGGGGTAACATCGGGAATCTGCGATAACTACCTTATTTACAATAGAATACGGAATTGCTTCGGATCCTCGAAAGTCACAGATTCGGCCAGCATCCATAATTCTTTATACTTTAAGTGCTTTTCTCTGGCTGTCCGAGCGTCGAACGGAAGAACTACGGCAATCGTATTGGATCTATCGGCCGGCTTCTCTCAAGCTCGAGTTTGTCGGGGTACGAATTAGGTCGAGTACTCAACTTTGGTGGGTTCAAATCGGACGGAAGTCATCAGTTTTCCATACCGTGGACCGGCCGCCTAACTCCGTTCCCGACCCGGGTCTCAAGGTTTATGGACTCTCGCGTCCGCCGAGTAAGACCACCCTCTGGGAATGCTTGTGAAAGAGCAGTTCATACACTATGCTGATTGAAAAACTGGAAGGAGTCCTTCATGGAAGAAGGCAGGATCCACCCTACGGCTATTGTCGAAACGTCAGACTTAGGATCCAACGTGACCATTGGAGAGTTCTCGATCGTGCGAAAGGGCGCGCGGCTTGGAAACAATGTCACGATCCATCCGCACGTGATCATCGAACCTGACGTAGCCATTGGCGACGGAACCGAGATATTTCCCTTTACCTATGTCGGCAAGCAGCCAAAAGGCGCCGGGGCTACGTCCCGGAAGCTGGAGTTTGCCCGAGAGGTGAGGATCGGCCGGAATTGTTGTCTCGGCCCCAATGTAGTCATCTACCGTGACGTGCATCTTGGTGATTCGGTACTTGTCGGGGACTCCGCATCGATCCGGGAGCAGAGCAGGGTTGGCGCAAAGACGGTGATAGGCAGACATGTATCTTTAAGCTACGTAAGTGTGGTGGGTTCGTACACCAAGATCCTGGATCACTGCACGCTGGGAGGCAATGTAACCGTTGGGGATCACGTATTCGTGGGGACAGATGTGCATACGGCAAACGACAACACCTTTGGAGCCGAAGGGTTCAAGGACACGATGATCGGTCCCACGATTGAGGACGGAGCTATGATCGGTATCGGCGCCCTGCTCTTGCCCGGTGTGGTGATCGGCAAGGACGTCGTAATTGGATCCGGATCCCTGGTGTACAAGAGCGTGAAATCAGGCATGAGGACGATGGCTGCAGGTGCTCGCGAGCTGCCGATTACCGTGGTCAAGCAAGAATAGTGTCGAGAATGTCTTGTTTCGCGATCCCTGGTGCAAGTGCCTCTCTGCTGGAGCGAGTGCGCGATTCAGCGGGGACTTGAGTTCTCGAAGAGCCCGTTCCCGGCATCATTCGCCTACATCTGCATT
>JASHRU010000122.1 GCA_030037225.1 Candidatus Acidiferrales bacterium
GGATGTGAAGCTGGCGGAAGGGGTGGAGATGGTGATGCCGGGCGACAACGCGACGGTATCGATCGAGCTGATCACGCCGGTGGCGCTGGAGAAGGGGCTGCGGTTCGCGATTCGCGAAGGCGGCCACACCGTGGGCGCCGGCGCCGTCACCGAGATCGTCGAGTAGCTGGCGTGGGGCGAGGATTGCGACGATGCGAGAGCTGATTACACTGCAGTGCAACGATTGCAAGAACCGGAACTACGCCACCATGAAGAATCGCAAGAAGCATTCGGACCGCATGGAGACGAAAAAGTTCTGCCGCACGTGCCGCAAGCACACCGTGCACAAGGAAGTGAAGTAGGCACGGCCCTGACGGGCGCAAGGAAGAGAGAGGGAATTGATAGGGATGGACGAAAGAGAAGAAAAAGAGACTGATCGAGGCGCAGCGAAGGAGCCCTTCGCCCGCAAAGAACGCGGGCTGAGGATGAATCCCGAACGCGGCGCCCGGGATTCAGGGGAGTAGGTTTAACGGTAGACCGCCGGTCTCCAAAACCGGATGTGGGGGTTCGAATCCCTCCTCCCCTGCCAGGATTTGGGAGCGGCGGTAGCAGGAGACGAGAGTGGCGCAGGCAGCCAGAATGACGGAACGAAGCGACACAGGACCAGGCGGCTCGGGAGCCGGCATGGCGCGCCCGGCGTGGCTCGAGCGCGCCCTCGAGTCCGTGCAGCAGTTCCAGAGGTTCCTCCACGACGTTCGCGGAGAGATGGGACACGTCACCTGGCCGAGCTTCCTCGAGGTTCGCTCGCAGACGCTCATCGTCATTGTGACGATTTTCTTTTTCGGCGCGTTTTTCTATGTGGTCGATGGCGCGTTCGGCAGGCTGATTCAGATGATCCTGAACAAATTCGGGCACACGTAGGATGGCCGTGGCGAAGAACTGGTACATCATTCACACGTATTCAGGCTTCGAGAAGAAGGTCAAGGAAAGCCTGGAAGGCCGCGTTACCGCGTTCGGTCTGGGCGACAAGATCGGACGCGTCATGGTGCCGACCGAGGACGTCATCGAAGTGCGCGGAGGCAAGAAAATCATTTCGCCGCGCATGTTTTATCCCGGCTACGTGCTCGTCGAAATGGAAATGAACGACGACACCTGGCACGTCGTCCGCTCCACGCCGCGCGTCACCGGATTCGTGGGCAGCGGCCAGAGCCCCTCGCCGCTCTCCGACGAGGAAGTGCAGGCCATTTTGAATCGCAGCGCCACGCCCACGGAAAAGCAGAAGCCCAAGCTTACGTTTGAGCGCAACGAGCAGGTGCGCATTGTGGACGGGCCCTTCTCGAGCTTCAACGGCGTGGTCGAAGAGGTCAATCCCGACCGCAACACGCTCAAAGTTTCCGTCACAATTTTCGGGCGCTCCACTCCGGTGGAGCTGGATTTCACGCAGGTGGAGAAAACAAGTTAGACGGCTATGGGGCTGTTTCAAACCAAACTCGCCGTCTGGAACCCGACGGCTCCAAGCCGGGCGGAGGAGTTCGAGCTTTGGGTGGACACGGGCGCGGCCTATTCGTGGCTCTCACGCCGGAGGCTCGAGTCTATGGGCGTCGTCGCAAGCGACCGCATGGAGTTGCGTACCATCGAGGGAAAGCTGATTCAGCGCGATGTGGCTCCCGTTTTTCTCCGCCACAATGGGCGCACCGGCGGCGATACCGTCGTATTGGCGGAAGAGGGCGACTTGGAAGTAATGGGCGCGCATACCCTGGAGAGCCTGGGCCTTGCGGCCGACCCGGTGCAGAAGAAACTCGTCCGAACCGTGGGCATGGCTCTGGCCGCCCCGGTTTTGGATTCACGACAGGGAGCACGTTAGATGGCCAAGAAGCTGCAAGCGCTTGTAAAGCTCCAGTTGCCCGCGGGCAAAGCCACGCCGGCCCAGCCGGTCGGCACCGCGCTCGGTCCGCAGGGCGTCAACATCATGGAGTTCTGCAAGCAATTCAACGGCAAGACGTCCAAGGAGCCGGAAGGAATGATCATTCCTGTGCTCGTGACGATCTATTCCGACCGCACGTTTACCTTCATCCTCAAGACCCCGCCCGCGTCGGAACTGCTCAAGCGCGCCGCGGGAATCGTGAAGGGCTCGGGCGAGCCCAACCGGACCAAGGTGGGCAAGGTGACGCGCAAACAGGTGGAAGAAATCGCCAAAACCAAGATGCCGGATTTGAACACCACCAAAATCGATTCCGCCATCCGCACGGTCCTGGGCACCGCGCGGAATATGGGCATCGAAGTTTCGGACAATTAGGAGCGCGAGGATGAGCCGCAAAGGTGGCAAGAACATTCAGAAGGCGCGGGCGCAGTTGCAGGGCCACCCGTACCCGTTGTTGGAAGCGGCCGGCCTGCTCAAGAAGGTCAAG
This sequence comes from Candidatus Acidiferrales bacterium, assembly GCA_030037225.1. Taxonomy (GTDB): domain Bacteria; phylum Acidobacteriota; class Terriglobia; order Acidiferrales; family UBA7541; genus JOPF136. The sequence goes on from JASHRU010000122.1 coordinate 2,388, forward strand.
TTCGCCAAGTTCAACGAGACCGTCGAGCTGGTCATCAATATGGGCGTCGATCCCAAGCAGTCCGACCAGATGATCCGCGGCACCGTGGTGCTGCCGCACGGTCTGGGCAAGACCAAGCGCGTGCTGGTGATTGCCGGAGGCGAGAAGGTGCGCGAGGCGCAGGACGCGGGCGCCGATTTTGTCGGCGGCGAAGATATGGTCGCCAAGATCATGGAAGGCTGGACCGATTTTGATGCCGTCATCGCCACGCCCGACATGATGCGCTCGGCCGGCAAGCTCGGCAAAGTGCTCGGGCCGCGCGGCCTGATGCCCAATCCCAAGACCGGTACGGTGACGTTCGATGTCTCCCAGGCCGTTCGCGAAATCAAGGCCGGTAAGGTCGAGTTCCGTCTGGACAAGACGGCCATCATCCATTCGCCGATTGGCAAAGCCGACTTCGATGCGCCCAAGATTGCGGAGAACGCCCAGGCGCTGCTGGCCGCCGTCGTCAAGGCCAAGCCGGCCGCGGCCAAAGGCAAGTACATCAAGCGCGTCACGCTGACTTCGACGATGGGCCCCGGGATTCCGATTGATCTGGCCGAGATCGAATCGTCCACCGGCGCGGCGGCCTGACGCGGGACTATTGGAAGGATCGAGACATGAATCGCAAAGTGGACAGGCAAAAACGGGTCGAGGAGCTGCACCACGAGCTGGCGCAGGTTTCTACCGTCATCCTCAGCACGTTTCAGGGGATCAAGGTGGACGAAGATACGCGGCTGCGCCGGGCTGTGGAGGCGGCTGGGGGAAGCTACCAGGTGGTGAAAAACACTCTGGCCGAGCGCGCCGCCCAGGGCACGCCTGCCGAGCCGCTGCTCAAGTCGCTCTCGGGCACCAACTCGATCGCCTGCACCTCGACGGACCCGGTGGCCCTGGCCAAGGTGCTCACCAAGTTCGCCAAAGACGTTCCCGCGTACCAATTCCGCGCGGGGATCGTGGAAGGCCGTGTGGTCTCCGTCGGGGAGATCCAGCAGCTCGCCAGCCTGCCCTCGAAGGACGAGCTGATTTCCAAAGTCATGTTTCTCGTGCAGTCGCCGGCGCAGCGCCTCGCCAGCGTTGCTGCCGCGGTTGCCCGGAATCTGGCCGTGGTCGTGAACGAAGCGGTCAAAGAGAAAAAGTTTGCGGAATAAATTTTCAGGGAGGACAGGAAACAGTCATGTCTAGCAAAGTCGATACGCTGCTCGATCAGCTCAAAGGACTCACGCTTCTCGAGGCCTCCGAGCTGGTAAAGAAGATGGAGGAGGCCTTCGGCGTTTCCGCCGCGGCCGCCGCGCCGGTGGTCGTTGCCGGCGGGGCTGCCGGTGGCGGTGCCGCGCCCGCCGCAGAGGAGAAGACGGAATTTGCCGTCGTCCTCACCGAGGTGGGCGCCAACAAGATCAACGTCATCAAGGCCGTCCGCGAAGTCACCAGCCTCGGCCTCAAGGAAGCCAAGGACCTGGTGGATGGCGCCCCCAAGACCGTCAAGGAAGGCGTGACCAAGGAGGAGGCGGCCACCATCAAGAAGAAGTTCGAGGAAGCCGGAGCAAAGGTGGAAGTGAAGTAGCCCGGCTGGGCGGACTGTACCTAGGGAATGGCGCAGCGCCCGCTCTGGCGGGTCCGGCGCCGTTCAGGAACTGGTTTTCGAACCCTGCCTGCGGCAGGCAGGCCGCGCTTCCGGGTGACCGGAGGCGGCGGAGTTTCGGGGGAAAGTTCTGCGGGCACCATTTTTTCTTGAATTTTTACTCTGGCGGCCGTGGTGTTTGCGCACGCACTGCGGCTGTCCGGGCGATCCGCTCGCCTCGGCGAGCGTCTGGTCCGCCTCGGCGGGCCGCGTGAGGTAACCACGACATGCAGAATGGAAATTATCAAAACCGCGAACGCCGGCGGCTGGATTTTTCGCGCATCCGGGCGACCATCCAGATCCCCAACCTGATCGAGGTGCAGAAGCGCTCCTACCAGCGTTTTCTGCAGATGGATCTGCTGCCCAGCGAGCGCGAGGATACGGGACTGCAGTCGGTCTTCAGCTCCGTGTTCCCGATTCAGGATTTCCGCGGGCTTTCGCAGCTCGATTTCGTGGATTACTCGATCGGCAACTGGGAGTGCAAGTGCGGACACCTGCGCGGGCTGCACCACCTGCGCGCCACCTGCCGCACCTGCGGCGCTTCCGTCGTTACCGATCCCTACAAATCCGGCGACGTGATTTGTTCAAAGTGCGGCACGTTCAATCGCAACACGCCCACCTTCTGCAACAAGTGCGGCGACCCTGTGGCCCTGCAGTTGAAATACGACGTGAGCGAGTGCCAGGAGCGCGGCATGACCTACGCCGCGCCGCTCAAGGTCACCATCCGCCTCACCATTTATGAAAAGGACCCGGATACGGGCGCCAAGACCATCCGCGACATCAAGGAACAGGAAGTTTTCTTCGGCGACATCCCGCTGATGACCGACAACGGCACGTTCATCATCAACGGCACCGAGCGCGTCATCGTCAGCCAGTTGCACCGTTCGCCCGGCGTATTTTTCGAGACTTCGAACAATCGCACCTACTTCCTGGGCAAGATCATTCCCTATCGCGGCTCGTGGGTGGAGTTCGAATACGACACCAAGAACACGCTTTACGTCCGCATCGACCGCAAGCGCAAGTTCCTGGGCACCATTTTCCTCCGTGCGCTGGGCATGAAGTCGAACGAAGAAATCCTGCGCAACTTCTACCAGGTGGAGCGGATTTCGCTCCGCGAAGGAAAGTATTACTGGAATCTTTCGGAAGGCTTGATCGACCGCAAGCTCTCGCACGAAATCAAGCACCCGCGGACCGACGAAACGCTGGTCGGCTCGAACCGGCGCATCACGGAACCGCTCTACAAGGAACTGGTCAAGGCGCGCGTCGCGCAGGTGCAGGCGGATCTGGCGGACCTGGAAGGTGCCGTCTCCGTGGCCGACATCGTGGACCGGCAGACCGGCGAAGTACTGCTCGAGGCCAACAAACCGTTTACGGCGGAACTGTGGGCCCGCATGGTGGAAGCCGGCCTCACCGAAGTGGATGTGTGCTTCCCGGAACGCGACGATGTGGGCACCGTCGTCGGCCGCACACTCGATCGCGACACCATCCACAGCTCGCGCGAAGCCCTCATCGAAATCTACCGCAAGCTGCGTCCGGGCGACCCGCCCACTCTCGATACCGCCACCGCGCTTTTTCAAAGCATGTTCTTCGACCCGCGGAAGTACGACTTCAGCAAGGTGGGACGCCTGAAATTCAACATCAAGCTGGGTCTCTCGACCGCGCTCGACAAGCGCACTCTCGACACGCCCGACTTTATCGCCGCCATCAAGTACCTCCTCAAGCTGCGCAAGAACATCGGCGTGGTGCACGACATCGACCACCTGGGCAACCGGCGCGTCCGCGCCGTAGGCGAGCTTCTCGAAAACCAGTTCCGCATCGGCCTGGTGCGCATGGAACGCGCCATCAAGGAAAAGATGTCGGTGTACCAGGAGATGTCCACGGCCATGCCGCACGACCTGGTGAACGCCAAGCCGGTCACCGCGGCCATCCGCGAATTCTTCGGCAGCTCGCAGCTCAGCCAGTTCATGGACCAGACCAATCCGCTCAGCGAAATCACGCACAAACGGCGCCTTTCCGCGCTCGGTCCCGGCGGGCTTTCGCGCGAGCGCGCCGGATTCGAAGTCCGCGACGTGCACCCGACCCATTACGGCCGCATCTGCCCCATCGAGACGCCGGAGGGCCCGAACATCGGCCTCATCAGCTCGCTCTCCTGCTTCGCGCGCATCAACGAATTCGGCTTCATCGAATCGCCGTACCGCAAGGTGCGCAACGGCCGCGTGGTGGATTACGTGCAGGTGCTCAACGCCGGCGACAGCGAATTCAAGGCCGGCGACATCGTCGAGCTCGACAAAGTGGAAAACGTCAATGAGGAGCTCAAGCGGCGCAAAGTCACCGCGGAGGCGCACTGCTTCTATCTCTCCGCCTGGGAGGAGGACCGCTATGTCATCGCCCAGGCCAACGTGCCGCTCGATGCCCGCGGCACCATCGATGCCGAGCTGGTGAACTGCCGGCAGGCCGGCAACTTCGTGCTCAAGAGCCGCGAAGAGGTGGATTACATCGACGTTTCGCCCAAGCAGCTCGTCTCCGTCGCCGCGAGCCTCATTCCGTTTCTCGAAAACGACGACGCCAACCGCGCGCTCATGGGTTCCAACATGCAGCGCCAGGCCGTTCCGCTCATCCGCGGCGAGGCGCCGCTCGTGGGCACCGGCATGGAACGCGTCACCGCGCGCGACTCCGGCGCCGTTGTCATCTGCCGCCGCGAAGGCGTTGTGGACCAGGTGGACAGCGAACGCATTATTGTCCGTGTCGAGTCCGACCACTCCGGCGTGCTCAGCCGCGAAGTCGGTTCCGACATCTACACGCTGACCAAATTCAAGCGCTCGAACCAGAACACCTGCATCAGCCAGAAGCCGCTCGTCCGCGTGGGCGACCACGTGAAGCAGAACCAGGTGCTCGCCGACGGGCCCTGCACCGACCGCGGCGAGCTCGCTCTCGGCCGCAACGTCCTGTGCGCCTTCATTCCGTGGCGCGGCTACAACTTTGAAGACGCCATCCTGGTGAGCGAGAAGCTCGTTCGCGAGGACTACTACACATCGATCCACATCGAGGAGCTCGAAATCGAAGCGCGCGACACCA
>JASHRU010000123.1 GCA_030037225.1 Candidatus Acidiferrales bacterium
CGCCATTCGCATGGCGCTGGGCGCCCAGCCGGCTGCTGTGCTGCGGTCGGTGGTCGGAGAGGGCGCGCGGCTCGCGCTCGCTGGAGTCGCGGCCGGCACGGCTGGCGCGCTCGCCGTATCGCCGCTGCTTTCAACGCTTCTGTTTGGCATTCCGCCACATGATCCGGCCACATTTTTCGGTGTGGCCGCGTTGCTGGTGGCCGTGGCCCTGGCGGCGTGCTACATCCCGGCGTACCGGGCCATGCGCGTGGATCCCATGACGGCGCTACGCAACGAATAGTTCCGGTTCCACTCGCGGCCGCGTGCGCAGGGCTGCGAATCGCGCCCGCATCGCCGCGTGTGATATAAATTTGCACTGACTGTGAGCAAAGCCATCATCGAGGTCCGCGACCTCACAAAAAAATACGGCGACGTGGAGGCCCTTCGCGGCGTGAGCTTCCAGATTGACGAAGGCGAGATTTTCGGCCTCCTAGGGCCAAACGGCGCTGGAAAAACCACGACTATCGAAATCCTGGAGGGCATGCGCACGGCCGACGGCGGTACCGCGTCCGTCTCCGGCTTCGATCCGCAGAAGGGTAGCGCGCAGTTCAAACGCTCGGTCGGCGCGGTGCTGCAATCCACTTCCCTGCCCGACAAAATCCGCGTGGACGAAGCGCTCTCGCTTTTCGCGCAGCTCTACGGCACGCGGGCAGACCGCACCGGGCTGCTCAGCCGCTTCGGCCTCCAAGAAAAACGCCACGCTTTTTACGGAAAACTCTCGGGCGGCCAAAAGCAGCGGCTGGCCATCGCCCTGGCGTTGGTCCACGAGCCGCGCGTCGTGTTTCTCGACGAGCCCACGGCCGGACTCGACCCCCAGGTGCGCCGCGAAATCTACGACATCATCGAAGAGCTGCGCCGCCAGAAAAAAACCGTGCTGCTCACCACGCACTACATCGAAGAGGCGGAGCGGCTGTGCGACCGTGTGGCCATCATTGACCACGGCAATGTGATCGCCATGGACACCCCACGCGAGCTGAAGCAGCGCTCCGCCGGGACCACGCGTATCGAGGTCTCCCTGGCCAAACCCGTCGAGGCCGCCGAACTTCGCGCCCTCGAAGGCGTGGCCGACTGCCGCACCGTGGACGGCCGCACCGTGCTGCACTCCACGCGCCCGCCCCAGACCATCGTCGCGCTGGTGAAACATCTGGAAGCGCACGGCAACGAACTCCAAAGTCTGGAAATCGCCGCGCCCTCGCTCGAAGACGTGTTCATCGAGCTGACCGGGCGCCGGCTGAGGGAGTGATTCGCTCGTGCGTCTGTCTTCGAACCAGCCATGAGACACGTTTGGACGCTTACGCTCTTCCGTCTGCGCCTGGCCATGCGCAACCGCGCCTTCCTCGTGTTCGGCATCATCATCCCGCTGATTTTTCTCTTCCTCTTTTCCGCGGTTTTCGCGAGCAAAGGCGGTCCGGCCGTGGCCTATGTGCTGGCTTCCGTGCTGGCCATGAGCGTGATGGGCAGCTTCTGGGGACTTAGCCAGCAGCTCGTGATTTTCCGCGAGCAGGGAATTCTTCGCCGCTTCCGCCTGGCGCCGCTTGGGCCGGGAACCATGCTGGTTTCCAGCATCATCTCCAACCTGATCCTGATGGTGCCCGGAATTGCCGCGGAAATCGCCGTGGCGCACTGGATGCTGCACATGGACGCGCTGGGCAACCTGCTGAGCGTATTTGTGCTCTCCGCGCTCGGCGCCGTCACCTTCGCTACACTCGGCCTGGTGGTGGCCAGCGTGGCCAACTCGATGATGGAAACGCAGGTCATCAATCAATTGCTGTGGCTCTCCTTCCTGCTGCTTTCCGGCGTGGCCATCCCGCTGCCGAGCCTTCCCATTTGGCTGCAGAAGGTGGCGCTCTATCTTCCGGCCACCTATCTGGTGACCGGCCTGGAGCGCGCGCTGATTGAATTTGTTCCCTTGAACCACCTGGGCGCGGAACTCGCCTCTCTGGGCGGCTCCTCGGTCCTTGCATTTTTCGTGTGCCAGCAGATTTTCCGTTGGGAGCCCGAAGAAAAAATGCCTCGGCAGGCAAAGCTATGGGTCGCGGCCGCGTTGGTGCCCTTCCTGCTTCTCGGTGCGTGGGAAACGAAGCAGGGCGGGCGGCTCTCGGAGGCGCGTTCGATTCTCCACTCTACCTTCGCCGAGCGTCCCGCGCAGCGCAGCGCCCCCGCCGCTCCGCCCGCGCAGCCAAACCAGCCATGAAGCAGCGCTCAGCTTTTGTCTCCCGGGCCACGGCTGCCACTACGGCGGCCAAATTGTCCGCCGCGCCCGGCCACACCGGCATTGACGCCCCCGTGCCCGTTGCTATAATCCGCTCAGGCCAGAAGAATTGATCAGGATGGCTCCAGAGCGGTTCCTGCGAAAGTCGCGCGCGCCAGTCGTTCCCTTTCCGCTTCCCGCAGCAGTTGCCGTACGCGCGCGCGTGCACGATCCGATGGCATGAAGCGAGGCGCCCCATGGCCCTGAAAAAAACCGAAAAAATCTGGCACAACGGCAGGCTTATTCCGTGGGACGACGCTCAGATCCACGTCCTCTCCCACGTCGTGAATTACGCTTCCGCCGTATTTGAAGGCATCCGCTGCTATTCCACGCCGAAAGGCCCTGCCGTCTTCCGGCTCCAGGATCATATGCAGCGCCTGGTGAACTCGGCGAAGGTGTACCGTATGGATCTGCCTTATTCCGTGGACACCTTTTGCAATGTCGCGCTCGACTTGGTCCGCGCGAACAACATGGATGCGTGCTATGTTCGCCCCATCGTTTTGCGCGGCTACGGCGACGTGAGCGTGAATCCCTTCAATTGTCCCATCGAGGTGTACATGGCCTGCTGGGAGTGGGGCAAATACCTTGGGCCTGAAGCGCTGGAGCGGGGCGTGGACGTCTGCATCAGCACTTGGACGCGCATGGCCCCCAACACCCTGCCCGCCATGGCCAAAGCCGTCGGCAACTATATGAACTCGCAGCTCGTTCGTATGGAAGCCATGATCAACGGCTACACCGAAGGCATCGCGCTCGACGTGAACGGCCACGTGAGCGAAGGCTCCGGCGAGAACATCTTCCTGATTGCGAACGGCACGCTCGTCACTCCCCCGCTCGCCAACTCCATCCTGCCCGGCATCACGCGCAGCACCATTTTCACGCTGGCCCAGGAAATGGGCATTCCGGTGGCCGAGCAGTTGATCCCCCGCGAGTCGCTGTACATCGCCGACGAGGTTTTTCTCTGCGGCACGGCTACGGAAGTTACTCCCGTCCGCTCGATTGACCGCATCAGCATCGGCAACGGCGGCCGCGGCCCGATTACGAAGCGGCTTCAGGATGATTTTTTCGCCGTTGTGGAAGGCCGCAAGGCCGATCGCCACGGCTGGCTCACTCACGTGCCGGTAGCCGTTACCGCTCCCGTCGCGCGATAGTCTTCTCGGGATGCGGCCTGCCGGCCTCGCGCAGGCCGCGCCTCGTTTCTCTTTGACCTTCTCCGCCTCCTGCCCTTTAATCCGCCCGTCCAGCCGCGTAGCGGTTGTACACTTTTGCGCGCGAAATCACCGCCCGCGGAGAATGCGATGCACAACCTCGGCCAGAAGCTGATCGCGGAATTCATCGGAACTTTTGCGCTGCTCTTCTTCGGTGTGGGCAGCATCTGCTCGGCCCTGCAGGCGGGAGCAGCCGCTCCCCCGACCCTGAGCCTGGCCCTCGCTCCCGGACTCGCCGTCGCTATCATGTTCACTGCCGTGGGACACATCTCCGGAGGTCATTTCAATCCCGCCGTAACTGTCGCCTTTTGGGTCACACGCCGCCAGGGCACCCTGGAAGCATTGCTCTACTGGATCGCGCAGCTTTTGGGCGCTACCGTTGCGTCCTTTCTCATCACACGCATCTATCTCGAAGACGTGTGGCGCCGCGCCACGCTGGGCGTTCCAGCTTTGGCGAGCGATGTGTCGCCGGTGATCGGGATACTCGTCGAAGCGGTGCTCACCTTCCTGCTCGTGTTCGTCTATTTCGGCACGGCCGCGGACAAAGAAGGCGCCTTCGGCAAAGTCGCTCCCTTCGCTATCGGCCTGACCATTACCGGCGACATCCTGGCCGGGGGCGTTCTTACGGGCGCGGCCATGAATCCGGCGCGCGCATTCGGGCCCGCACTGGTCGGCAATTACTGGGCAAACCAGGCCGTCTATTGGGTCGGCCCGCTTGTAGGGGGCATCGTCGCGGGGAGTTTGTACAGCGTCTTCCTGATGCGTAAACCGGCGTCCTGACTCATGTTTTCCCACTCCAGAAGCCGTGGCCATAGGCGCACGACATGTCGTGCCCCTATTGACGACACGCCAGGCCGTACAGTCTCCATGCGTTGTGCCTCAGCCGCAGGCAAAGCAAAGGATGGACACCTTGCGCCTGGGCGAGATGGGGCACGACATGTCGTGCCCCTACAACCCAGACCGCTCAGCAGCGTCGGACTCCAATTTCCCGTCCCCACGCCAGTCACCACCAAGCCCCGTCCTCCCATCCCGCCCTTGCTATGCCCGGAGACGCATGCTACTTTCGCCGCAGTGATTTCTAGCCCGAGGATGCGCAATGGCACTCGCGATTGAAGATCTGCTGCGCCACGCCATCGAAAACAAGGCTTCCGACCTGCACTTGAAGGTCGGCAACCACCCGTACATCCGCGTTGACGGCGCGCTCCAGGCCATGACCGATTTCTCCCGCATCACGCCGGAAGAAATGCTCTCCATGGCCTTCAGCATGATGACCAACCGGCAGAAGCAGAAATTCAAGGAGACCGCCGAGCTCGACATGGCCTACGGCGTCGCGGGCCTCGGCCGATTCCGCGTCAACGTGTTCCAGCAGCGCGGCAACGTGGGTATGGTGATCCGCGTCATCCCCACCAAAGTGAAGACGGTGGATGAGCTCATGCTGCCCAAAGTCTGCGAAAAAATCTGCGACGAGCAGCGCGGGCTCATCCTCGTCACCGGAACCACCGGCTCGGGCAAGTCCACCACGCTCGCGGCCATGATCGACCGCATCAACTCCCAGCGCTCCGACCACATCATCACCATCGAGGACCCCATCGAGTTCCTGCACCGCGACAAGAAGGGCTTCGTCAACCAGCGCGAAGTGGAAGTGGACACGGCCAGTTTCTCGACCGCCCTGCGCGCCGCACTCCGCCAGGACCCCGACGTGATCCTGGTGGGCGAAATGCGCGACCTGGAAACCATCGGCACCGCGCTGCTCGCTGCGGAAACCGGTCACCTGGTCCTCTCCACCCTGCACACGCTCGACGCCACCGAGACCATTCAACGCATCATCGCCGTCTTTCCTCCGCCGGAGCAGAAGCAGATTCGCTTGCAGCTCGCTTCCACGCTGAAAGCTGTCATCAGCCAGCGCTTGGTGCGCAAGTCGGACGGTCTGGGCCGCGCGCCGGCCGTGGAAATCATGATCGCGACCTCCTACATCCGGGATTGCATCATCAATCCGGATAAAACGCGCCTGATCCGCGACGCCATTGCCGCCGGCACCAGCCAGTACGGAATGCAGACCTTCGACCAGTCGCTCTACGATCTGCATACGAAGAATCTGATTACCTACGACGAAGCCATGATGCGCGCATCGAACCCCGATGAGCTGAAGCTCCGCATGCAGGGCATCCGCTCCACCGCCGACGCCGCGCGCGAGGAAATGGAGCGCGCCATCTCCGAATTCGAGCGCTTCGGCACCGGCAACCGATAAATCAGTGGCGAGTGGTTAGTGGCGAGTGGCTGGCAAGAGTCGGCCCTGCCTGCGATGCGGCCTCCCCGGCAACTCGATTCTGCGGACAAGCTTCATGCTGCCGCCGTTCGCGCGCTCATGCGCCGCGCGCACTCCGTTTTCGAAATGCGCCGCGCGCTGGGACGCCGCTGCGCCGAATCCGCACTGGTCGAAGAAGAACTCGCTCGCCTGCGCTCGCAGAATCTCCTGGACGACGCCCGCTACGCCCGCGAATTCGCGCGCGCTCGCGCCGCCGTCCGCCGCCAGGGACGATTCCGCATCGCACAGGAACTTCGCCGCCGCGGCGTGTCCGACCGGCACATCGAAGCCGCGCTCGACGAGGTGTTTGCCGCGCACGACGAAGCCGCGCTGGTGCGCCAGCGGTTGGAACGCAAGCTGCGGAGCATCCGCGGCCCGCTCGATGAGCGCCGCCTCGCCTCGCTCTACCGCACCCTGCTCCGCGCCGGCTTCTCCCCCGATCAGGTGCGCACGGCAATCAACTCCGTGGCCCGGAACGCCCAATTCGATCCGGAAAGTTCCACTTCCTCCGACACTTCGGAATAGCGCCGCCGCCGTCACGGGCAACCCTCGCCCGCATCCGCGGTTCCAAACCAAAGCACTTGATCGCGTCTGAAGGGGGAGGGGATATGCGAACGATTTTGGGCGTTTTCGCGGTGCTCGTGGCATTGGCGTTTGTGCCGACGGCCTGGGCTCAGGAATCCTCCGAATGGGCTGCCCCGCGCATGGAGGTTTACGCCGGCTACGACCTTCTACACACCAACTTCAACGACGAAAGCGGCGCGTACAATCAGTCCAGCTTCAATTTGAACGGCGGCGGCGGTCAGTTTGTCTATAACGTGAACAATTGGGTGGGCGCGGTCTCCGAAGTCGATGGCTACTCGCTGCTCTCCGACAGAATCCGGCCCGTCCTGATGACCTACCTCACCGGCCCGCGGTTCACGCTGCATCGTGGCAGGCTAATACCCTACGTTCACACGCTATTTGGCGGCGCCTACTCGAGAGACGCCGTCAATAACACCGGATATACGAATGTATTCGGCATGGCCGTGGGCGGCGGCGCCGACGTGCGCGTGAACCGTCACCTGGCCGTCCGTCCCCTGCAAGCCGAATACTTCCTGATGAAATTTCCCGACGGCGAATACAACCGGCAGAACGGCTTCCGCTACAGCACCGGCGTAATCTTCAACCTCGGTCGATAACCGCTAGCCGCGATCAGCGCTTTCCCAGCCGTGGGCTTCTGCGTCGCCTTTCCGTCCTGCCCACCACCCTGCGTGGACGTGTCCCCGGAGCCGGTGGTAAGCTTCCGCCCCCGCATCTTCGTTGAAAGTTGTGGCCTTCATCTGAAGCGCGGCATTTTTCTGGCGACAGCAGGACAGAGGCCCATGGAACGCGGTCCCAGCAAGGAATCACAGGCAGGAGCGGCCGTCCCCGCCGTGCCGCAGCCCGTCGCTGCTCCGCTCACGCGCTCCGCCATCTTCCTGGTGGTGGAGCTGAATCCGCGCGCAGAGAGCCGCGCAGTCGTCCGCTCGTTCTGCGGGGAATTCGCCGCTCTCTTCCGCGCCGTCGAGTTTCGCGACCTGGAAGGTGGCCTTTCTTGCGTGATGGCCTTCGGCTCGAGCGCCTGGGACCAGCTTTTCGGCGCGCCCCGTCCGGCGGAACTGCACCCTTTCCGCGAATTCCGCTCCGGCGGACGCCACGCCCCAGCCACTCGCGGCGACATCCTGTTCCACATTCGGGCCAAGCGCGCGGATCTGTGCTTCGAGCTGGCCACACAAATCATGGAGCGCATCGGGAGCGCCGTTTCCGTGGTCGACGAAGTCTGCGGTTTTCGTTATTTCGACGACCGCGACCTGCTGGGCTTTGTGGATGGAACGGAAAATCCCCGCGGGCAAGCCGTTCTGGATGCCGTGCTCGTGCGCGACGAAGACCCCGTCTTCGCCGGCGGCAGCTACCTCATAGTCCAAAAATATCTGCACAATATGGCGGCTTGGAACGCGCTCCCTACCGAAGCCCAGGAGCGCATCATCGGCCGCACCAAGCTCTCCGATGTCGAGCTGGACGATTCCGTCAAGCCCACCTCGGCGCACAACGCCCTCACCGTGATTGTCGAGAATGGAAATGAAGTGAAGATTCTGCGCGACAATATGCCCTTCGGCCGCGCCGGTTACGGGGAATTCGGCACCTACTTCATCGGCTACAGCCGTTCGCCGCGCACCATCGAACAGATGCTGGAAAACATGTTTATCGGCCGGCCGCCCGGCAATTACGACCGGCTGCTGGATTTCAGCCGCGCCGTCACCGGGGGTTTGTTCTTCGCGCCCTCGGCGACGTTCCTGGACAGCCTGGAGGGCGAACCGCCTGCGCCCGCGGATGCCCCGGAGCCTGCTGCCACGCCTGCGGAGACAGAACCCTCGCCGCCAGCTCTACGGGAAAGCGACGCCTCGCTCGGCATCGGTTCGCTCAAAGGAGACACCGCCAATGAATAACCTGCATCGCGAACTCGCTCCCATTTCCGATGGCGCCTGGACGCAGATTGAAGAGGAAGCGACGCGCACGCTGAAGCGCTATCTGGCTGCGCGCCGCGTTGTGGACGTCGAAGGCCCGGCCGGCACACAGGTTTCCGCCGTGGGCACCGGCCATCTGAAAAAGATTACGTCGCCTGGCGACGGCATCCTCGCCCGACAGCGCGTGGTCAACGCCATGGTTGAACTGCGCGTTCCCTTCGAGCTGGACCGGCAGCAAATTGATGACGTAGCGCGCGGCGCGAACGACTCCGATTGGCAGCCCGCAAAGGATGCCGCCCGCGCCATCGCCTTTGCGGAAGACCGTGCCATCTTCGACGGTTACGACGCCGCCGGCATCGTGGGGATTCGCCAGGGCACCAGCAATCCGAAGAAGACTCTTCCTGCCGACGTGCGTAAGTATCCGGAGGCCATTGCACAATGTCTCAGCCAGTTGCGGCTGGTGGGCGTCAACGGCCCCTATTCCGTGCTGCTCGGGGCCCAGGAATACACGGCGCTGGCGGAAACCAGCGACCAGGGTTACCCGGTGCTGGAACACGTCCAGCGCCTGGTGAAAGACAAAATCATCTGGGCGCCAGCCATCGAAGGCGCTTTTGTGCTCACCACGCGCGGCGGCGACTTCGATCTGCACATCGGCCAGGACACGTCCATCGGCTACCTGAGCCACACCGATACCGCCGTTCGCCTGTACCTGGAGGAATCGTTCACGTTTCTGCTGCTCACCACCGAGGCTGCGGTCGCGCTCGCCCCGTCCGCAAAGAAATAGAGCCGGCGAAGCAGGGCTCCGCCGAACGACCCATGCCGGAGCGAGACCCGGGAGTGGCTGTGCCACTCCTGCCTCTGCCATAATGCTTGCTGGCAAGCTATGGCGAGTGGCCCCAAATCCGGCAACGAAATTCGAGAGGCCTTTCTCCGTTTCTTCGAGAGCAAGGGCCACACGCGCGTGCGCAGCTCCTCCCTCGTCCCTCTGGGCGATCCCACGCTTCTGTTCACCAATGCCGGCATGAACCAGTTCAAGAACGTGTTTCTCGGCCTCGAGCAGCGGCCCTACAACCGCGCCACCACTGCGCAGAAATGTGTGCGCGCCGGCGGAAAACACAACGACCTGGAAAATGTCGGCTTCACCAACCGCCATCACACGTTTTTCGAAATGCTCGGCAATTTTTCGTTCGGCGACTACTTCAAGAAAGACGCCGTCGCCTACGCCTGGGAACTGGTTACGTCACCCGGCTGGTTCGGCGTGCCCAAGGACCGTCTCTACGCCACCATCTTCCAGGGCGAACAGGGCCTCCCGCGCGACGCCGAAGCCTACGATTGCTGGCTTTCGACGGGCGTCCCCGCCGAGCGCATCTTCGAACTCGGCATCAAGGAAAACTTCTGGGCCATGGGCGATACCGGCCCCTGTGGCCCGTGCAGCGAACTCCATTGCGACCTGGGCCCGGCTGCCTCCGAGCTTGGCCATGCGGATTGCCGATTCCCCTGCGATTGTGGCCGCTACATCGAAATCTGGAATCTTGTGTTCATGCAGTTCAATCGCGACGCCAAGGGCGCGCTCAATCCGCTGCCCAAGCCTTGCGTGGATACCGGCATGGGTCTCGAGCGCATGGCTGCAACAGTCCTGAACTTGAGTGACCCGCTCAAGTTTTCGAATTACGACACCGACCTGTTCCAGCCGTTGATTCACCGCGCCGAAGAGCTCACCGGCGCGAAATACGGCTCCGGCACGCGCGACGATGCTTCACTCCGCATCATTGCCGACCACTCCCGCGCCACAGCCTTTCTGATTGCCGACGGTGTGCTGCCCTCGAACGAAGGCCGCGGCTA
>JASHRU010000124.1 GCA_030037225.1 Candidatus Acidiferrales bacterium
TCGATCCAGGTGGTGTGCAACGATACGCAGAACCAGATGACCACCGTTTCGCCCACGCCGCAGATTCCCACCGATCTGCTGGTGCCCGTGCGCATCTGGGAGCGGCAGACCGGCTCGTGCGACCCGTTTTTGCCCATGTACCAGCGCAAAGACGGCTTGCCTTCCGAGGAACAGCAGGAGCGCCTGCGTTACTGGGAGTGGCGCACCGACGGCATCATCTTTATCGGCGCCACACAGTCGAACGACATCCGCCTGCGCTACGAATCCGTGCTGCCCGACGTGGCGCAGGGCACCGACACGATTCAGCTCCGCGGCGCGCAGGATGCAATCGCGTTCTATGCCGCGGCGCTCGCGGCACAGTCGCGCGGCTCGCCGCAGGCGCGCGATCTGGCCTCGGCGGGCGACGAAGCCATCCGCAAGATTCTGGTCCGCGGCACTCGCCGCCAGCAGCACACCATGCATCGGCGGCGTCCCTACGGCTGGCGCTCGCAGAACGTCTTCCTGTGAGCCTTTTGTGGCGCGGACATTCTTGTCCGCGTGCTCTGCCTCGCCCGCAAAGTTTGTGGTGTAGGGGCACGACATGTCGTGCCCCTACTTGGCACCCATCGCGAGATTCGACAGCAGTCCCAAAGGAGCTCTCCAATGGCTTTGTCTTTGACCGTCCATCAATTCGACGTGGATTCCACCGGCAAGCAGGTGTACGTCGCTGGTGTGGTCACCGCCAGCGGCAGTTACTCGACCGGCGGCGACACGCTCGACCTCTCGAACCAATCGTTTATTCCCTCGGCGCAGTTGCCCAAACAGGCTTCGCTCTTCACGCAGACGGGCCAGGTGTACAACTACACGTTTATTCAGGGCACCGCGCTCAACAACAACAAGGTGAAAATCTACAATGCCGGCACGGAAATCGCCGCCGGCGCGTACCCCTCGGCGATTCTGAACGACGTAATCGCCTTCAGCGCCGTATATCCGAAATTGCAGTAGCGGTGGCGCAGCCAATCCTAGCTGCGCGTTTTCTTCTGCACGCCGAGTAGGGTGAGGCCTGCTCGCTGCAGGCGGCGCATCCGCTTTGAATTGGGGGCGCCTCACTCCGCAGGGGGACGCCTAAGGCTTGATTGGCTGGCCCTCCGTCGCCTCGATGGTGGTCTCCTTTCCGCCCGCCACCATGATCCGCTGCTCGAAGTACCTGCTTCCCGGGAGCATCACGAGCACGGTGTAGTAGTTGGGAAAAAGGTTTTCGATCTCGAGCCGGCCATCGGGTCCGGCTCGGCCCTTGAACACCTCGTTCAGGTACACCTGTGCCTCAGGAGAAGTTACGACCGTAAGACGCCCTGCGTTTCTTATGCGACGTTGCGGCCGCTCCGGTTTCGCCTCGATCACATGGAAGTTGGCTCGCGGGTTGGGCTCTTCGTTTACTGTTCCGCTGTAATCCAGAAGGTAGCTGCAGAAGCATGGGCCCTGGCAATCCTCGGCGGGATGCGCGGCGACCATGTAGAGCTGCTTGCCGTGATCCCATTGGAGGTTTCCATACCGGAAGGTATAGCCCTCCGCTTTGCCTCTGGCCAGGTCCTCGCCGATCAGCCCCGCGGCTTCCGCGGAGGGTGGAGTCCCGCTCGGTGGCGGCCCGAGGGCCGCGAGTGTCGGGCTATAGCCCTGCTGGAAGGTGTTCGAATACGTGGTTTCGCTCTCGCGGATCTGGTTAAGCACTCGCGCGACCCGTTCGAGCTGTGGATCGCGGTGGCCGGGCTCCTTCAGCAGGGTCATTCCGGCTCGAAACAGCAGCACAAACAGCGCCAGACACGCCGCAGCGATGCCAATGCTCCCCAAAGTCGATCCGTCGCTGCGCCCGCGTCCCATTGCCGCGCGGGCCCTGGACGCAAACACCACGAGCAACAGTTGCGAGAGCATAAGAAGTCCGATGAGCACAAGCGTGGGACTTAGTGGCAGAGGGGTGTCAACGTTGATGCCCAATAACTCCGCCACGCCCATGTAGATTATGGCTGGGCCAAGCATCCACCAGTTCTCGCCCTGTGTAGGAGCCAAGTTCAGCAGTAACAGCCCGAAGATTACTGCCGAACCCAGCAGGGCTGTCCATCCCGTGCTCTTGGCGACAGCCAGTCCGCGCTCGCGGTCAGGCCCCGCCAGCAACCAGAGAATTAAGAGGCAGGCTGGGAGAGAGGCAGCGATTGCAAAAAGGAGCCCGGCGGCGTGAGCGAAGTCGTAGAGCCAGCGGCCGGAGGGAGCGCAGGCCTTGCGGTGTCCTTCCTTGTCCAGAGCCTGAATGATCAGAATCAGAACAACGGAGACAATCACTGGGCCAGCCGCAGCAGCGATACGGACGGCCCATAGCTGGATCGGACTTACAGGTTGTGGGCCCGGGGTCCTGACGTTTCCTGGCATCGGAATTTCTCGCTCCGCTTCAGGGAGACGGATCCAGGCACTTTACGCGCGAGACTACGCCCGGGCCGGCGTTTGGTCAACTGACCGTGCCGCGAGTTCCGTGGCGTGGCTCTGAGGCTGCCCTGGAACCGCGCCGACTGTGGTGTCATCCCGAATCCGCGAGAGCGGATGAGGGATCTGCTTTTATTCGGTAGCGCCGGCGTCCCGCCGGCGTTGAGTCCGCATTCCATTCGTCCCAGCCTTCACCCATGACCGTTGCCGGCCTATCTCCCGCGATGCTGGAAGTCTTCGGCTCGCTGGTCACCTACACCGACCCGTCCATTCTCCCGCC
>JASHRU010000125.1 GCA_030037225.1 Candidatus Acidiferrales bacterium
TCGGGCGTCTCGAAATTTCTCTTCACGCCGCTGGCGCTGGCGGTGGTGTACGCCATGCTCACGTCGTATCTGCTCTCGCGCACGCTGGTCCCGGCGATGGCCAGCTATTTGATCCGGGAGGCGCACCAGGAACACACGCGCGGATTCATCGGGTGGTTCGAGCGGAGGTTTGAGGCGCTCCGCGAGTTCTACCGGAAGTGCCTGATGCAGTTCATCGCGGGGCGTGTGACCGGACTGGTGAGCGTCGCCATCGTGCTCGCCGTGTCGCTCGGGCTGGTCACCGTGGTGGGCTCCGATTTTTTCCCTGCGGTCGACGCCGGAATGACCCGACTGCACGTTCGCGCGCCCACGGGAACGCGCATCGAACGCACGGAGCAGATCGTGGACGAAATCGAGCAGGCTGTGCGCCGGGTGATCCCGGCCTCGGAGCTGGAAGGCATCAGCGACAACATCGGCCTGCCCGTTTCCTACGACCTGGCGTTCTATCAAACGGACACGATTGGTTCGATGGACGCCGATGTTTTGATCCAGTTGAAGCCCAAGCATTCTTCCACGGCCGCGTACGAGGCGAAGTTGCGTAAACTCCTGCGGCAAGAGTTCCCCACCGTGCTCACGTATTTTCAGCCCGCCGATTTAATCGGGCAGGTGCTGAACTTCGGCCTTTCTTCAGCGATCGACGTGCAGGTCTCCGGCGCGGACCTGGATACGGATTATTCCATTGCGACGCGCATGCAGGCGGCCATGGAGAAGATTCCGGGCCTGACCGACATCCGGATTGCCGAGCCGCTCGACTATCCGGCGCTGCACGTGGACGTGGACCGGGCGAAAGCGCTCGAGCTGGGCATCACGGAAGAACAGGTGGCCTCGAGCCTGCTCACGTCGCTGAGCGGCAACAGCCTGCTCACGCCCAACTTCTGGCTGGATCCCAAGAGCGGGGTGAACTACGTGGTGATTTCGCAGACGCCGCAGCAGATACCGGATTCGCCGCAGGCGCTCGCCTCCACTCCGGTGACTGCGGGACAGCCGACCGCCGGCGCGCCGCCGCAGCTGCTGGCCAACATCGCGCGCATCACGCACGCGCTCGACCCCGCGGTAGTGTCGCATTACACGGTGCAGCGCGTGGTGAACGTGAACGCCAGCGTGGCGGGCCGCGATCTGGGCAGCGCCTCGGCTGCCGTTGAAAAGGCCATCCGGCAGCTCGGCCAACTGCCCCGCGCGACTGACATCATCGTGCGCGGGCAAAGCCGGGCGATGAGCCAGTCGTTCACCACCCTCGAAGGGGGAATCGTGCTGGCCATCGTGCTCGTCTATCTGTTGATGGTCGCGAATTTCCAGTCTTGGCTCGAGCCCTTCATCATCCTGCTGGCCGTGCCCGGGGCGCTGGCCGGGGCGCTGTGGCTGCTGGTGGCCACAGGCACGACGATCAACGTGGAATCACTGATGGGAATGATCATGGCCGTGGGCGTGGGAGTGGCCAATGGCAACCTGCTGATCATCTTCGCAAACGACCTCCGCGAGGAGGGTTACACGGCCACGGAAGCGGCCATCGAAGCGGGACACATCCGTTTCCGGCCCATCCTGATGACGGCGCTGGCCATGATCCTGGGCATGCTGCCGATGGCGATCGGGATCGGTTCCGGTTCGGAACTGAACGCGCCGCTGGGACGCGCCGTGATCGGCGGGCTGATCGCAGCCACGGCAATGACGCTTTTTGTGGTCCCCGCCGTGTACTCGGTGTTCAGCCGGCACCTGATCACCAAGGCAGAACGTGACGCGCGGATTGAGGCCGTGCTGCCGAAGAAACACGCGTCATTAGAAGGCCAATCGTGAGCGACGAGCACAAAGCGAGTCCGCCGAAACGGGCCAGTGTGCTGTTCTACCTGGCGGCGCTCGTCTCCGTGGCCGTGGTGGTGGGCCTGGTGGTGGGCCTGATTCGCGTGCGGGGAGCGCGGCTCGAGCAGAGCGCGGAAAATCTGGGCAGCCAGCTGGCAGAAGGCCGGCGCGTCGTGGTGACGCCGGTGATTCGCGCGGAAACGTCCCGTTCGGTCGAAATTCCGGCCACAATGCACGGCTACATCGAGACGCCGGTGTACGCGAAGATCGCGGGATACCTGAAGTCAATCACCGTGGATAAGGGCGACCGGGTGAAAAAGGACCAGGTGCTGGCCACTCTCGAGTCGCCCGAGCTGGACCAGCAGGTGGCGAACGCCCAGGCCAACTACCACCTGGCGCAGATCACCGACAAGCGAAACCAGCCGCTGGCCAGGGACGGCGCCATCCCGCAGCAGACAGCAGATGAATCGCACGACGAACTGCTCGCGGCGAGGGCCACGCTCGACCAATTGGAAGCTCTGGGCGCGTATAAGACGATTGCTGCGCCGTTTGACGCCGTAGTGACCGCGCGCAACGTGGATCCGGGAGCTCTGATCCCGCAAGCCACTTCGCCCGCCACTTCAACGCCCATCCTCACGCTGGCCACGCTCTCGCCCATCCGTATTTACGCGGACGCGCCGCAGAGCGTGGCGCCGTTTATCCGCGACGGCGACCCTGCAATCGTGACCGTGAACGAATATCCGGGCCGCGAATTCCGCGGCTCAGTGACGCGGCATCCGGAAGCGCTCAACCTCTCTACGCGCACCATGCTCGTAGAAGTGGACCTGCCTAACCGCGATTCAGCGCTCTATCCCGGCATGTACGGGCTGATGAAGCTGAGCATCGCGGCGCATGGGGCGGGCTTGCTGGTTCCGGACGACTCGCTCATATTCCGCGACGGCAAACCGTATGTTCCCGTGGTGCGGGAGAACAAATTGCGGCTGATCCCGGTGGTACTGGGGCCCGATGACGGAGTTCACGTGCAGGTGACCGGCGGCGTGGATGAACGCGACGTAGTGGCGCTGAGCGTCGGCCAGGCGGCCCAGGACGGGGAAAGCGTTCAGCCCGTGAGCGTCCAGCAACTGCCGCACTGAGCCACGTGTGCTAGACTCGCCTGTT
The DNA here is from genome assembly GCA_030037225.1 of Candidatus Acidiferrales bacterium. Lineage (GTDB taxonomy): Bacteria > Acidobacteriota > Terriglobia > Acidiferrales > UBA7541 > JOPF136. The sequence goes on from JASHRU010000125.1 coordinate 2,992, forward strand.
TCCGCCTGTCCCGGCGGAGCTCCCCGATGCCCAAAGAACTCTTCGGAACCGATGGAATCCGCGGCGTGCCGGGCGAATACCCTCTGGACAATGCGACGCTGGAAGCGGTCGGCGGTGCGCTGGGTGCCCTTCTGAAGGCGGCCGGCGGTGGAGCGCGGCCGCGGGTGCTGCTGGGGATGGATACGCGGGAGTCGAGCGGACATCTGGCGGCGCGGCTGGCAAGAGGGGCCATGGATGCGGGCGCCGAGGTGGTTTCCGCGGGGATTATTTCGACGCCGGGAGTGGCGTGCCTGGTGCGCGAAACTGGATTCTCCGCAGGGGTGGTGGTTTCCGCTTCTCACAATCCCTACACGGACAACGGCGTAAAACTCATTTCCGCACAGGGCACCAAATGGCCCGACGCCGTCGAAGCCGCGCTCGAAAAAGACATCTTGAGGAGGCGCGAATCCGCCGGCGCTGTTGCAGACGCGAATCTTCCGGCCGATACGGTGCTCGATGCGCACTACCTTGAATATTTGCGGCGATTCGTGCTGCCGGGCGCGCGGCTGGAAGGAATGCCGCTGGTGCTCGATTGCGCCAATGGCGCGGTGAGCGAGCTGGGACCGGCTCTGTTTCGTTCGCTCGGCGCCCGCGTGACGCCCATCCACAACCGGCCCAATGGGAAAAACATCAACGACAACTGCGGCTCGTTGCATCCGGAGAGCCTGCAGAAGAAAGTGCTGGAGACGCAGGCCGCAATGGGCGCTGCGTTCGATGGCGACGCGGACCGCGCCATTCTGGTGTCCGGTTCGGGCCGCATTGTGGATGGCGACGCGGTGCTGTTCATCGCCGCGCGGCACATGAAAGCGGCGGGCACGCTTCGCGGCGGAGTGGTGGTGGGCACAACGATGTCCAACCTGGGGCTGGAGCGCGCGCTCGAAGCGGAAGGAATCGGGCTGGTACGGGCCAACGTGGGCGACAGGTATGTATTCGAGGAGATGCAGCGGCGCGGTGCAAACCTGGGCGGGGAACAATCGGGACATGTGATTTTTCTGGACGACTCCATCACCGGCGACGGGCTGCTCACCGCGCTGATCATTGCCAGCCTCGTGTCGCTCCATGGCCCACTAGACCAGTTGGCCGCGAACCTGAAGGTGTATCCGCAAAAAATCGTGAACGTGCGGGTGCGCGCGAAGCCGCCGCTCGAATCGCTCTACGAAGTTGCGCGTACGCTCGCGGCAGCCGGCTCCACGCTCGGCGGCAGGGGACGCGTGGTGCTGCGCTATTCCGGTACGGAGCCGCTGGCGCGCGTGATGGTGGAAGCGGAGCGCGAAGAAGACGTGGAGCGCTGGACGGGCGAACTGGCTGCGGCAGTGCGCGGAGCGATCGGGGCGTAGGGGGAAGACCAATGTACAACGAGTTGCGCTCGCGGCTGGACCGCGGCGAGACGCTGCTGGTGGATGGAGCGATGGGCTCGGAGCTCGTGCGCCGCGGCGTGCGCTGGCGCAAGCACGGCTTGGAAACGGACGCGCCTGCGGTGGAATCACTCCACGCGGAATATCTGAACGCAGGTGCCGACATCCTGCGCACGAACACGTTTCAACTGAATCCGCGGCTTTACCTGCACGTGTTCCGTGATCTCGAACATATGCGGCAGATTGGCGCTCCCGGGCTCGAACATCTGGTGCCCAAGCTGCAGAAGACCGCAGTGGCGCTGGCGAAAGGCGCGCGCAGCAAGGCCGGCGCGGAAAAGAAAGTGGCCATCGCGGGCGTAATTACGCCGCTCGAGCATTGCTTCCGGCCGGACCTCTCGCCGCCCTACGAGACCGCGCTGCGGGAGCACCAACCGATGGCCGAGGTGTTCGCCGCGGAGAAAGTGGATTTTCTGATTGCCGAGAGCATGAACACCCTGCACGAGGCGAAAGCAGCGCTGGCGGCGGGACGCGCGGCGAATCTGCCCGTGTGGGTGAGCTTTGTGCTCGGGCCGGAAGGCGAGCTGCTGAGCCGCGAGCCGCTCGCTGATGCCATTGCCGAAATGCAGAAGGGCGGCGCGGAGGCGGTGCTGGTGAGCAATGCCCCGCCGGACGACATCACGAGGGCGGCGGCGCGGATGAAGGGACTCGCGAAGCTGGCGTTCGGCGCGTTTGCCCACATCGGACGGTTCTCTCCGCCGAGCTGGAAATTCGATTTCCATCCGCAATTCATCGAGACGGAGGCGTGGCCAGCGGCAAAGTATGCGGCGGAAGCGCGCCGCTGGCGGGATGCGGGCGCGCGCGTCGTGGGCGGGTGCTGCGGCACCACTCCGGCACACACGAAGGCGCTGCGCGAAATGCTGGGCGCGGGGAGGGGAAACTAACATGTACTACGAACCTCTGCGCGACACGCTCAAGCGGGGCGGGACGGTGATTCTGGACGGCGCCATCGGGACGGAGATTCTGAGGCGCAACGTCACCTGGGCGGATCACCAGCTTGCCACCAAACCCGAATTCGTGCGCGGCATCCACGAGGACTACATCCGCGCGGGCGCCGATGTGATCAGCACGAACAGCTTCCAGCTCTCGAAGCGTGCGCTGTGCAATCACTTCCGCGACGACGCGCACCGGCATCACGTCGGGGCGAAGGATCTGGACGAGCGCGCTGGCCTGCTGCTGGCGGCCTCGGTGCGGCTGGCGGTGGAAGCGCGCGAAAAAGTGGCGGCAAAACGTCCTGTGGCCGTGGCTGCTGCAATCACCACGCTCGAGTGGTGCTTCCGGCCCGACTTGGTGCCCGCGGACGAGCAGGCGCGGCGCGAGTATCGCGAAATCTTCGGTGTCGTAAAACAGAACGGCGCGGACTTGGTGCTGTTCGAGACGGTGAACAGCATCGGCGAGGCCAGAGTGGCCGCCGAGGTGGCGCACGAGCTGGGACTGCCGTGCTGGGTGTCGTTTGTGCCGGCAAAAACGGGAAAGCTCTTTACCGGCGAGACGCTGGGCGACGCCGTCGAGGCCATGCAAGAGAAAAATGTGGACGCAGTGCTGCTCAACTGCGCGCCCCCGGACGACATCACTACGGGAATGAAAGAACTTCAACCGCGGGCGAAAATTTCCACCGGAGCCTATGCGCACATCGGCCGCTTCAACCCGCCGGAATGGATGTTCACCGACGAATATCCACCGGCGAAGTATCAGAAGGAGTGCGCCGCGTGGAAGCAGGCGGGCGCGAAAATCCTGGGCGGCTGCTGCGGAACGACGCCGGACCACATCGCGGCGCTCGAGGCGCTGCGCTGAGTGACGCTCACAACCGCGCCTCGGACGTCACCTCCAGCGTGAGAACTTCGAAGGGATCGAGCGCGATGGGATGATGCTCTCCCGCTGTGAGCGAAATCGCTTCGCCCCGGCTGGAATTTTTCCACGGGACTACGGCACGGAAGGCGCGCCCGCTCCCCTCCGGCAACTCGAGCGCGGCGCGAAGGTCGAATTCGAAGGTCTGAGGACGATCACTCGGGTTCCGAAGCGTGACGAGTCCCTTCACACCAGACCAGCAAGCCCAGCCGTAAACCTCCAGCGCCGCGGGATTGCTTCCAATCCAATGCGTGTCCACCAGCGCCGCCGCGTTGCGCCGCGACCACCGGCAGGCCTCCGCCAGCATGTCCCAGTCACTTTCTGAGAGGAGCGAATGCGTGATGTACATCTCCTGGAGCTGCGTTCCCGTGCCGAAATACGAACGCACCTCGTTTCGGAAATCGCTGCCGGGGTCGTTGGCCAGATTCTTCGCGTGCTTGGCGAAGATCAGCCCGTGCAGCATGAGCGAATTCAGGGGATAGAGCGGCCCGCGTTGGACCACGTTTCGGTAGGTGTCCGCATCGCGATACGTGATCCACTGCTGCCGCGGCGTGCCTACGCCGGCAAAATCGTGGTCTTCGCCGCCGCGCCAGGTGGAATCGGCGAGCATGAGCCAAAAGGGCGATGGATAGGTCCCCGTGGTCACGTTGACGAAGAGACCCAGCTTCTCGGCGCGCAGATCGGCGATCAGGCGCAGCGCGGCTTCGAAGTCGCTGCCAAACTGGCTGCCGGGAATCACGCGCGCCGCGTTGCCCGTGCCGTCGAATTTGAACTGATTCACTCCATACTTGCGAATCATCTCGAGGCACACTTCGCGGAACCTGCGGTAATACACCGGGCCGGAGAGGGCTAGCCCGTCTTCGTTTTGCTCGAATCCGTGCTCAGCGCCATAAGCGAGGCGCTCCTTTCTAGGGTTGCCGTAGCCGCCCCAGGGCGAAAGCCATACGCCCGGCGCGGCGCCGTATTTTGTTGCTGCCTCCTTGAGCGGCGTGAACCCGTGCGGAAAACCCGAATTGAAGCCCCACAATTTGTGGTCGTCCCAGCCGTCGTCAAATAGAAAGGAATCGAGTTCGACGCCGCGCTTCACGTGCAGCTCTTCGCCGAAAGCGTGGATGGCATCGAGCGCGGCGGCTTCATCGAACGGCGTGAAATAACCGAGGTCGTACCAGGAGTTGTAATGCAAAAAGGGACGATACGGATGAGCGCGCTCGCGCTCCACGTAGCGCAGAAAATCGCGGCGAAGCTGGCCCGGCGCCGCGCTCCCGATGACGCACGAGTAGATGATGCTCTGGCCCGCGGCGAGCGGAAGCCGGCGGACGAGCTTTGATCGAGCTCGGCTATTTTCCACGGAGCTTTGGCTCAGCGGGTGCTCGAATCCGAGAAACCACTCGCCGGCAACGAGCGGCGAGCCATCGACCGAGCCGGCAACGCGGCTGTTCCGCGCCTCCACATCAACAAGAATGATTTCGTGGATTGGCACTTCGCCGCCCGGAGCCTTCAGCACGAGTTCCTGGCGGATGTAGTGCGAGCCCTCGCGGAGGATCGCGCGCCATTCGACCTCGGCATTGCGGACCAGGTCTCGAAATGCGGCAACGATTTGTTTCCCCGGTATACGATCCGAATAGCGCGAGGCGACGGAGACGGGTGCCAGGTTCTCCACACGTGGAGTCGCGGTGACGACCAGGCCGGCGGAATCGACGGCAGAACCATCAAGAAAGGAAAGCCGAAACACGGGAACGGGATCGCCCAAACTTGTGCCGTTGCGCTTGTCGCGAAGCGCCATGGCATGCAGGCCGCCGGAGTCGAACCGCCACTCCGCGCGAATGGCGCCGTTTTCAAGCAGCAGGCTTCCCTCACGCGCGCGGGCTGAGACGTTGTCCGCGTCGGAGCCGCTGGAAAGCAGCGCGAAAGTGCGCGATGGCAGGGCGCAGCAGCTGGCGATGGCCAGCGTGGTATGTCGCACAAACGCACGCCGGGTCATCTCGTGCACATCCGCTTGGCACGTGCGCCAGTCATCCGACTTTCGCAAATCTTTCATCGTGATCCTCTCATTCGCCGGCCCGCGCCCGGTTTCCGCGGTCGCGCCTCGTGGCTGCTCGTTGCGCTTCATATCAAGAACGCCGCGGGGCCGGCGCCGGTGATGAAGAATTCGCACGCCTGGGCCTCGACAGGAAACTTACGGCGATAAAGCTCTTCCCAGCGCTTCAACATCTCGGCCGCGTTCTCCGCGCGCGCCATGGCCCAGACGCTCCCGCCAAATCCGGCCCCAAACGCGGAAGCTGCGATGGCACCCAATTCGCGCGCGGAACGCGCGAGCTGGATGGTTTGCGGAACTTGATTGCCGAGCTTCTCTTCCGCCAGGGCCTGGGAGCGGTCCACCACCCGGCCGAAGGCCTGCAAGCGATTCTCCCGCAGCGCGCGTGTGGCTTGCGGAACGATTTCCATGCACTCCTCGAAAAACTGGTCGAAGCGGTCGAGGAGGGCCTGCGAGGAAAACGACGCGGAGCCGGGCCGGAGCAGCACCTCGCGGATTCGCTCGGGCGCCCCTTCCGCGCTCGCGGCCGCCCCGAAGAGTGTGAGGTCGTCCCGGCCCGTGGCCTCCCGCCAGAGCCGCAGAATCTCGCGGGCCGCGTTCGATGCCCGGTTGTACTGCTCGCGCGCGGCTCCCGTCTTGTCAGCCGCCACGCCGCTTACGCCGATGAGCACCGCACACTCAGACGGCAGCGGCGCTTCGCCCTCGAATCGCGTAGGGCAGAAGGCGTATTGCCGCAGCAGGCCTGGCCGCGAGCAGAGAATCGCGGTGTGATCCTCGCTGCCTCCGAAGGTTCCCACTCCGGCGTCGCCGGCCAGCGTTCCGAACGTCTGCCCGTTCTCGATGCAACCCAGATACGCCGCTTTTTCCTCCGGCGCGCGGATGTTGGCCGCGAACTCCGGCCGCTCGCCGAGATCGTTGCATTTTTCGAGAAGCAGATAGACGCAGGTGAGCAGCGCGCTCGAACTGCTCATTCCCGAAGCGCGCGGGAGATCGCTCGCGAAGGCAACGTCCATGCCGCGGAGCGGGCCGGAGAAATTGCGGGCCAGGCGGCGCGCGACGGTGCGGGGATAAACGGGCCAGTGATCGGCGCGGGCATCGAGATCGGGCGAGAGAGCAAACTCGCATTGCTGATTCCGCGCCGCGTCCGCCATGCGAATCGTCGCGTCCCCACGGGGCATCGCCGCGGCGCAGACCCCTCGTTCGACGGCGCAGAGCAGGCTCCTGCCGCCGGCGTAGTCGGTGTGTTTCCCCAGCACTTCCACGCGGCCGGGCACGAAACAGCGAATGCAGTTTTCCGAATCGCTGCCGCGCCATGCGCGGAGAATCGCCTCGGCCTGCCGGAAGAGTTCGGCTTTTCGTTCCCCCTCAGCCGGGCCGAGCCCGGGGGCCAGCAACCGGTCCATGTTCCCGGAATTCATGGCTCGGCGGAAACATTCTTCAGCCGCCGGGCAACCTCGGCGATGTCCGCGCGCGAAGACAAATCCAGCACGCCCTCCTGGCACCGCATCACGCGAAGACGCAGGCCCATTTTCCGAACGGCCTCGCCGACCGCCACCGGCAGCTCATATTCCCCGCGCGGAGAAAGCGGAGCGCGGCGGCAGGCTTCGAAAATGGCACTGGAAAATCGCCAGCAGTTCATGCTCACCAGCGCGTCGCCGCGAGCGGCAGCCCACGCATCTTCAGGCGGCTTTTCCCGGATGCCGCTCAGATACCCATGCGCGTCAACTTCGCAAATGGCGTACTTCCGGATTTTTTCTTCCGAAATATTTCCTTTCGCCATCAGCGTTTGCCGGTCGAACAGGGCAATCGCGGGCTCGCCCGCGCCGCGCAGTGCGCGCAGCACGGTCACCGGATAATAGTTGTCGGAGTTGATGCACAGAAATTCCTCGCCGGCAGCAAACGGCTCTGCCGCCAGCACCGCATTCGCTGTGCCCAGAGGTTTTTCCTGAACGGCAAAACACGCCTCAATCCTCTTCGGCGGCGCCGCACGGGAATAGTGCTCCACCACGCTGTCGTGTTCGGGCCCAATCACCAGACATGCCTCGCGATACCCCGCATCGGCCAGGCCGCTGAGCACGTAATCTAGAAACGGCCGTCCCACGGGAATCATGGCCTTCAGTCCGCTGGCGGCGATGGCCTCCTGCTGCGCGTCCAGCCGGGCCGACGAGTCCGGCCGGCGCATGCGCGTTCCCAGGCCGCGTGCCAGCACCACCGCTTTGTTCATTCCAGCGTGTTCCTTCGTTCGCGCAGGTGCGCAAACATCTGCCGCAAATCGCCGAATCCGCGGACGGCAACCACCAGCGTGATTCCGGCAAACGCCACACCGGAAATGACCAGGCTCACGGCCCAGAACAGTTGCCATGCTTTCATCGCGCCTCCACAGGAGCAACCGCGCCGTTCGGCCCAGGCCCGCGCTTCGGCGGTCCGGCCAGCGAGCCGATCGCAAGGCCCAGCGCCGCCAGGCCGAAGGCGCCGAAACCGGCGAGCGTTTCATTCCAATGCAGGAAAAAGTACGGCACGATGGCGCCCGCAGCCCCCATCAGCATGGCCAGGTAGCCGCCCAGCGTCGAAGCGCGCTTCCAGTACAGCCCGCCGATCACGGAAACGAACGCGCCCGCAAGAAAAATCGTCGCCGTGATGTTCAGGTAGAGATACACCGCTCCCGGCGGCGTGTAATAAAGACCCCAGAACATCAGAAACATGCTGACGAACAAATTGGCCAGCCGGTTGACGAGAATCTGCCGGCGCGTGTCGAGCGGAGCCCGCCGCAGCAGCCGCCGCAACGGCAGAATCACGTCCTGCGAAATGATCGAGCTCCATCCCAGCAGGTACGAGCTGTTTACCGACATCGTAGCCGCGAGCATTCCCGCCACCACAACGCCCTTGAGTCCCGGCCCCAGGATGCTCGCCAGCATCGCGGGCATGGCGTCGAGCGGCGCCAGCGTTTGTCCGTTGACCACCGGTAGCGGAATTCCATGGTCCGCGGCTCCCGTCCCAAACAGAGCGAACGCGGCGATTCCCCACAACATCGGCAGCATCCCGCGGCCGAGAAAAATAAAACCGGTCACAGTCATCACGCGCTTGGAGACTTCCGGACTCCGTGTAGAAAACATGCGCATGGCCGTGGTCTGCCAGCAGGTATGCACCGAAAGCCACAACAGGACCTGCCAGATGAGAAACGTCGCACCGAATTTAGGATTTGCCAGCGGGCTGTAGCCCGCCAGCCCCATCGTGGCAGTCACTTTCTGCACGATGTTGCCCCATCCCGCGTGCCGCACCGCAGCCAGCGTCACCAGAATCGTCGCCACGGACAGCAGCACGTATTGCAGAAAGTCGGTGATCACCACCGACACCATCCCGCCCAGAACTGTGTAGAGCATCTCCAGCGACAGAATGATGGTCATCACCAGCACCAGGTATTTCGTCGGTGTCCCGCTGACGATGGTCAGAAACTCGCCTTCGATCTTCAGGAACACGCCCATGTTCAGGATTCCGCCGGTGGCCACTAGAATTCCGGTCAGCAACCGCAGGCCGAGGCTGTATTTCCGTTCGAAAAACTCCGGCACAGTCATGAGTTGCATCTCGCGGAAGCGGTGGATCACCAGCCCCGTGCGGCCTACGAAAATCATCACCACTCCGGAGATCAGTGCCGCCGCGAACGACGCGAAGCCGTAGCGATAGCCCAGCTCCGCGTTGTACATGTACGTGATCGTTCCGATTTCCGTGGCCGCCAGCGTGGCGATGCCCAGATACACGCCCAGCTCCCGGCCCGCCACCAGGTAGTGAGACAAATTCCCGATATAGCGTTTCCCGAGTAGCCCGATGGCAACCGAAGCGGCCAGGTACCCAGAAACGATGGCCCAATCCAGTGCCGTAAAGCTCAAGCCGCTCTCCTCCCGGCGGTGCGCCGGGCGCCGTGCGAGTGGGCAGTCTACCTTAGAGGATTGGTACTGGCGGGGTTTACTTCCCCCGGCGCGGCGCTCGAGCTCACCGGTCAGCGAGGGACGGTTCGGGAACTTTTTCGGCTTTCACGGCATTACAGTGAGTGAAGGAATCAGGCCCAGATGCGGCCCTCCATGGGGCCCTCCCGGGCCGCGAAGGCTGCATGCATCTATGTCCAGCGATGAAGCGTTGATGCTTGATTTCCAGAAAGGCTCTACGGAAGCCTTCACCGAGCTGTTCCACCGCTACGCGCAGCGCCTCTATGGATTTTTCCGCCGCCGCCTTGCGCACCCCACGCGGGCGGAAGAACTCACCCAGGACGTATTTGTCGCCGTGCTCAAAGGTGCGTCGCGGTACGAGCCCCGGGCGCTCTTCCGCACCTACCTCTACAGCATCGCCGTTCGCATGCTCACCGTCGAACGCCGGAAGGCGGGACGCGAAGTAGCCGGCGCGCAGAATGCGCTCGATGCGGCGCAGGCCGCCGGCTCCGGCGCGGAGACGGCGGCATGGGTGCGCGACGCCGTCGAGCGGCTGGAAGCAACGGAACGGGAAATCCTGATGCTGCGGGAGTACGAGGAATTGAGCTACGAGGAGATTGCCCAGGTGCTGGCAATTCCCGTGAATACGGTGCGCTCGCGCCTGTTCCGCGCGCGCATGGCGCTTCGCGAACTTTTGGTGGCACGCCAGCCGCGCGCGGGCGCGGCCTGAGAAACGACTATGGAACCCACTACACATCCTTTCAATCGCGAAGAAGTAATGGCCTATCTCGACGGCGAGCTCGCGCCCGAACGCGCCTCTGCCGCCGCCGCTCATCTCGAACAGTGTGCCGAGTGCCGCGCCCTGGCCGCGAGCCTGCGTGCCCTCTCTAGCCGGTTGCCGCAATGGGAGGTCGAAATGATCCCCGCGGCCGTCGAGCAAAACGTGCTCCGCGCCGCGGAGGAGAAGGCCGCCACTCCAGCCGCGTCACCGGAAAAGGCCGCCGCTTCGGCCCGCCGGCCGCTACGCTGGGTTCTCTGGGGTTCGGCTGCCGGAGCATTCGCGCTGCTTCTCATCGCCATCAGTCTTCCCAACATGCTTCGCTCGCGCGTGGCCGTGAGCACGCGATCGAACTCGCCTACCTCCGAGCCTGCTCCAATACCCCCGGCTGTGCTTCCGCGCATAGCCTCAACGGACGGGCAAGCAGTGGAGATGCGGCGGTTCGCGAACAGCCAGGTGGCACAAGCGATGCCGCCGGCAGCCCAGGGCCCGGCCCCGGGACCGCGCGCGGCGCAAACCCCGCCGGCTCAGACCGGCCCGATGATCGTCCGCACCGCGTCGCTCGCCGTGCTGACGAAGGAATTCGACGCCGCGCGCGCCTCGCTCGAAAACCTGATCAGAGCCCATCAGGGCTACTTCGGCCAGCTCAACGTGGCCACGCCCTCTGCCGCCGGCCGCACGCTCACCGCCACCGTTCGGGTGCCCGCCGCGCAGCTCGATTTGGTGCTCGTCGAACTGCGCAGCCTCGGCAAGGTCGAGCAGGAAAATCAGTCCGCCGACGACGTCACGCGCCAGTATGTGGATCTCGTGGCCCGGCTGTACAACGCCCGCGAGACGGAAAAGCGCCTCGTGGAAATCCTGCGCGAACGCACGGGCCGGGTGAGCGACGTCCTTGAGGTGGAACAGCAGATTGCGCGCACCCGCGAGCGTATCGAACAAATGGATGCCGAGCGCAAAACGCTCGATACCCAGGTGCAATACGCCGCCATCGATCTGCGCATCGCCGAGGAGTACAAGCAATCGCTCGAAACTCCCGCGCCCTCGCTCGGCACCCGGCTGAACAACGCGGCGGTCGGCGGTTTGCGCGATGCGGCCGACCTCCTGATCGGTCTCGTGCTCTGGCTGCTCGGCAATGTGCCGACCCTCCTGGTGCTGGCCGCGATTCTAGCCTGGCCGGTCACGCGCCTGGTACGCTGGGTCCGCCGTCGCATGGCTGCGACCCCGGCAACCGCGGCCCAATGAATCCCGAGCAGGGGCGTGCCGCACCGCCGTTCAATTCCGAGCGGGCGTAGTTGCCCCAGGCACCTCCAAAACGGCATAGAATTCCGGCGATGGCATACTACAAAGTGTAGAAAGCCTAACCCAGGCTCGTGAGTCCAATCCTGTAAATAATTGAAAACAAAACGATTGACACACCTCGTGGGGAGTTCCAGCGTGGAAGAGAGCGTGCTCACCCTCCTTCACTGCTTTTTGTTTCCCGGGGTGTAGAGTACAGGCTAGCAGCCGGTGAAAAGGTTACAACCAGGGGCCCTTCCTAGGGCCCCTTTCTTTTTCACCCGCCGTATCAGTCCTACTGAATCTCGCCGCGGTGCAGCCCGTTGGCGATTGCCTGGGCTTCCAGATCGTCAATCTTCTGCTGGAGCTCGTCGCGCTTTTTCTCGTAATAGGTCAATTGATCCTTCGGCTGGATGAGCTGGTTGCCGTAAATGCTGTTATCGGCCCGTGGCGGGTTCGAGTTCGGTTCCGATGGCGGTCCCGGAGGAGCCTGCTGGTTGAGATTGACCTTGTCCGTCCCCTTGTAAGGATTCGCGATTGCGTCCTGAATCTCCTGGATCTTCGCTTCCGTGTCGGCCAGCTCTTTGCGCAGCGGCGCTAGTTTCGCCTTGTAGTATTCCGCCGTTTTTTCCGGCGGCACTTGCTCCTCCTTCTTGCCCGCTGTAGCGCCGGCCGCTGCCGCGCCACTCTCCGCTGATTTCTCGCCTTCCGCGGGGGCCGAGGCGGTAGCCGTGGTGATCTGCACACCGCTCAACTGACCGATGTTATCGTCGGTCCAAACCTTCTTCGGCTTCTCCTCCGCCTTCTGCGCAGGTTTTTCCGTGCTCTGCGGTGGGGGAGCGGACTGCGTGGACTGCGCCAGGGCGGGCGCGGCGCCAATGGCCAGCGCCAGCATTCCCGCTGCGAGGTAGCTCTGCATACAACACCTCCTGCTCACACTCCAGTATACCTCCGCACGGGCTAGGGGGCGGGAACTTGCAGGCTGGCGTTGCTCAATTCGCGACGCACCTGGGGCAGGAGTTTCGCCGGCGGGCCCACGTGCGCAAAATCGCGCGCCTCCACTGTGCGCACGGACTCCTCGTGCGTGAACAGTTTGCGGCCCTCCACCTGGCTCGACGTCACGCGCGGCAGCCAGATGCCGGGAGCCGCCTCGGTCTGTTCCATGTGCACTCGTCCGCCCTTGTCGATTTTCCCCAGTAGCCCGCCGCCAAACAGCAGGTCGCGCACCAGCTCGGCATCCAGACGAACCACGGCGCCGCTTTCCGCGTCCACCCACAGCGTCAGCCGGCTTGCGGCCAGCAGTTCCGTAGCGATCGAGCCTGAGCCCGTTCCGGGCTTGGGGTCGAGCAGCAGCTTCGTGAGCGCGCGCGGCGGCGAGGAATCCGGCGCCGTTTCCGTGCCCAGCCAGCTCAGATTGTATTCGTTGCGAAACGCTTCTACCGCGCGGAAGCGTTCTCCGGTCCGCCTGTTCCATTTCTCGACGCGCTCGTGCTGCCGCTCTTCTTCCGGATCGAGCGCCCACACCAGGGCCTGCTCCAGCTCGCGCAGTTCCTCGCGGTATTTTTCCGGCGTCACCGGTTTGCCCGACTCCGCCAGCACCACCTTCACCGTGCCGGTGCCCGTGGGATACACCCGATAGACGCGGTCCACCACCGGATCGGCGTCGGCGGCGCGTTTGCGTTCCACCCAATGCTCCGTGCGTGCGTATTCCGCATCGGCCGCGTCGCTGCGGTGCATGGTGGCGATCATGCGTTCGAGAATTTGGCGCAGCTCTTCGGCCGGGGGCGCCCCAGTCGTCTGCTGCGCGCGCGCGCCAAGGGGCCAGCCGCACAGCAGCGCCAACGAGATGCACGCGCGGGCAACATTGCGGACCGGGCGGCTCGCGCACACCCGTGGCTCGAATGAGGAACGCATGAAAATGGGATTCCCGCTCTGCGCGCCGGGGTTGCCGCGCGCGATTCGCTAGTTCTTCGACGGCGGCCGCGCCGGCGTTTCCTCGCTCCACGGCGGCACGATCCCGTTCACGCGCGCGTAGGCAATAAGCTGGCCCAGATGCTCGTGGCAGTGCGCCGCCGCGACGATCATCGCCTCACGCACCGTGGCATCGCGGCCGTAAAGTTTTATCGCCTTGTCCACGTCTGGAGCGCTCTGGATGGCCTCCTTGATGTGCGCAAACGAGGCCTTCAGCGTCTCAATCACCTTCGCCTTGTCGGTAATCTTCGAGAGTGCCGCGCCGGTCGTGCCTTCCGGCGCCGGCGTGCCGATCATCCTCGAATAGCCGTAATTCCCGGCGGCGATGTGCATGAAAACCTCGCTCGTCGACCGCACGCCTTCTCCCGGCCGCCAGCCGTATTTCTCCTGCGGAAATTTTTCTGCCAGCGCCTCCAGGTGGTTTTCCGCCGCTTCAATCGAGCGGATGATTTCCGCTTTCACTCCGGTCGCCGGAGCCGCCTGCGCCTGTGCGCGCGCCGGCGCCGCTAGCCCCACTACCAGCGCCGCCGCCCCGAGGATGATGAATGCTTTCTGCATAGTCTCCTCCTGCCAGCCTCCTTTTACCCCAAACGCCGGGCCCCTGTACAGCGGCAGGTCCCTGTGCCACGGCGACTGCTTGCATCCCCGCCCTGGTCTGCACAATTCCCCGGCGGGTGGCGAAGCCAATGTGTGGGTGCCGCAGCCCTTCCGTCTGCGGAAGGGTGCGGTTCGTTTCTCACCCTGTTTCTCCCCGCCCCCTCCCCACCCGTCACAAATCCGCCTCAGGGCCGTGATTGAATCTCCCGTATGCCCTGCCTCATTTGTGACCTTTTGACTCCGAATCTCGAGGCGTCCTTCCATGTTTCATATTATTTACTCCTGTTGTTAGCACATCGAGATGTCCGGTTTTATGAGCACATGATCTGTCCGCTTTCCTCCCTCGTTTCCTGAGCCGTCAGGGAGGGTGGCGGTGCGACGCTTTCCTCACCCGGATCGGCCCCGAATTCTGCCA
>JASHRU010000126.1 GCA_030037225.1 Candidatus Acidiferrales bacterium
CCGTTGCCGAACAAATTCAGCGCCCCCCGCTCGCTGAGCACCGGCTTCTCTTCCTCCTTACGCTCCAGTTCGCCGTAGCGCGTGTCCATCGGGTCGTACACGTATTGGTCAGCCGCCGCGCCGTGTGGCTTCTCCGCGCTGAGCGTTCCCGAATGGAAGGTATCCGCCGCCGTCCCGCTCGAATCCAGGAAAAGCACGCGCCGCTCCGGGGCGATCGATTCCAGCGTGTCCGCATACTTCCATTCTTCCGCTCCGGTCACGTAATAGGCCACCCGCTTTTTCAGAAACTCGGGCTTCGGGCCTGTTTTCATCGTCCAGTCGTACCACTGCCGGTGCAGGTCATTCAGGTCTAGTACGCTCGCCGGGCCGAACTTCAATCCGCCCACCTCCGCCCGCGGCGTGCGCGTCCCCGCGTGGTCCCACGGGCCGATGATTAGATAATGATTCGCCGTCACATCCGCGGCGCCGTAACGCATGTGACGCTGGTAATACGTCATTGCGCCCGCTTGGTCTCCGTCGTAGTCGCCGGTAATCGTAAGTATCGGCATGCGGAGCCGCCGATATTGCTCTTCATTCGGTACCATGGCGTCGAGGTACGCATCCGGCGTGGGGTGATCCAGCCATTTCTGGAACATCGGCGACGGATTCCCCACCAGCCGGTCCAGCCCCCGGAAGGGCAGATGCCGCGAGTACAGTTCGTAGAATTTCTCGCTCCAAAACGCGAACGAGCCGAATAGTTGCGCGTTGCTCGTCACTCCGCTCGTAAACGTGAGCCACTGCATCAGGTAGGGGCCGGGGATATTGGAGCTCATCGGAAAATCTACGCCTGGATGCGCTGCCGCCGCGGGCACGATCGTCGCCAAATGCTCCGGAAACTCCTTTGCCACCGACCACTGATCGAATCCCGCGTACGATCCGCCCCACATGGCCACTTTCCCGTTGCACCAAGGCTGCCGCGCCAGCCATTCCACCACGTCGTGCCCGTCGCGTCCCTCGTTCGCGAACGGTTCGAAGCTTCCGCCCGAATTTCCCCGTCCCCGCACGTCCACCAGCGCGTACACGTATCCGTGCCGCGCGAAGTAGAGCGCCCGCTCGAGGTACGTATCCCCGATGTACGGCGTCAGCGTGAACACCACCGGCAGCGGTTCTTTTTGGCCTTCGGGCTTATAGACCGTCGCGTTCAGTTGCACCCCGTCCCGCAGCGGAATTTTCACGCCCCAGATCATCTCCACCGGCGGCTCGGATTTCGTTTCTCCGCCAGACTGTTGGCCCGCGGCAAACATCGGCGCGAGCAGGCACGCCACCACAGCCGCGACGAGCTGGCGGCTCCGGACGAACCGGTTCCTCATAACTTCTCCTCCCCTCGGACGCGCTTCACGTCTCCGCGTCTGCGGCCTGCCTCACCAGCGCCGTAGGCCCCAGTTCCGCGCAATTCCGGTAGCCGCTCAGCGCCAGCGTCAGATCGAAATCAGCCAGAAAATTCTGCACTACGTCCCGCACTCCCTGCTCCCCCGCAATAGCCAGCCCATACACGTAGAGCCGTCCCAGCAGAATCGCGCGCGCCCCCAGCGCGATGGCTTTGAACGCGTCCGACCCGCTGCGGATCCCGCTGTCGAACAACACCGGAATTCTTCCCTTCACCGCCTCCACCACTCCCGGCAGCGCGTCCAGAGCGGCCACTGCGCCATCCACCTGCCGCCCGCCGTGATTCGATACGATCACGCCGTTCATCCCGCAATCCACCGCCCGCGCCGCGTCCTCCGCGTGTAGGATTCCTTTCAGCAGAATCGGCAGCTTCGTGTGTTTGCGCAGGAACGGCAGATCCGTCCAGTTCAGCGCGCTGTTCCCAAACACTCCGGCCCATAGCCGCACGGCCGCGCCCGGGTCCTGCTCCGGCGGAGTCGTCAGCCGGCTGCGGAACACGGGATCGCTGAAAAAGCATGCCACGCCGTCGCCCTTCAGAAACGGCAGGTACGCCCGGTCCAGGTCTCTCGCGCGCCAGCCCAGGATGTTCGTATCCAGCGTCACCACTACCGCGCAATAACCCGCCCGCTCCGCACGCGCCACCATGCTCGCCGCAATATCCCGGTCCCGCGACCAGTAGAGCTGGTAGAGCCTCGGCGCGTTGTGCATCGCGTCGGCCACCTGCTCGATCGTTCGCGACGCCGCCGTGCTATAGACAAACGGCACTCCCAGCGCCGCCGCCGCACGCGCCGACGCCAGCTCCGCGTCCGGATGCAGGATGCTCTGCACTCCCACCGGCCCCAGCAACACCGGCCCCGGCAGCCGCATGCCCAGCAGTTCGACGCTCATGTCGCGCTCGGACACGTCGCGCAGCATCCGCGGCACGATGCGCCACCGCCGGAACGCCTCGCGGTTCGCCCGCACCGTGTCTTCCGACCCCGCTCCTCCGGCCACGTAATCCCATGCTTCCGGCCGCAGCGCCTCCCGCGCTTTTTCTTCCAGTTGCTCCAGCGCAACTGGAATGGACGAGCGTTCGCCCATCAACCCGCGAAGGTAGATTTGCGTCTGATGCTGCAGGCCGTCGAACAGCGGATTGCGCGGCTCGCTCACGAATTCCTTTCAGCGCACAACGGATTGCTCGCGGGCATGGATTCTAACGCGCTTTTCGCGCGTCGGGCGCCAGGCTTCTCCGCGCGCGTGCCCGTAGGGGCACGACCCGCCTGCGGCAGGCGTGCATGTCGTGCCCCTACAAAGGTGACTTCTTAGTTCGTCTGCGTCCCCGCCCGAGCCCCTCTTTTCCTACCTCTTTCGCGTTTCCAGGGAATAATGCGCCGTCAGATAGTTGATGATGACCGTCTGGTCGGATTCCGGAATCGGTATGCCGAACGTTTTCACCATTTTCGTCACTTCCGCCGCCCACTGATCATGTGTCAACGGCGGCTGCATTAGGATGTAACGCGGGCTATGGCAGGCGTTGCAATACCCCGTCACCAACTCGCGCCCCTCCCCCGCCTCCAGTTCCGGCCAGTAAAGCGGATAACTGCCCACCGAATACTTCGCGCTCGCGTTCAGATCTGGCATCACAGGCTGCGCCAGCGAGCCGAGGTTGCGCTGCGCGTAATCCCCCGTATCCGACTGGGCGAACAGCAGCGTCGCGGCCGCCAGGGTGAACGCCGCGGCTGCGGCAAAAAACGCCGCCGAGGGTCGCTTCCGCGTGCCCGGACTCATTCCGCCGCTCCCACCATAATTTGTTGCCGTTCGATCCGGTTCCACAGGTAGCCTCCGGGATTCCACACCGGCTCGTCCGGCTGCACGTTGCTTTTCACGTCCGTGGCTCGCACCGCGAGCACGTGCATCCCCGCCCGCTGCGGCTTCCACAGATACTCCCACGTGCGGAAGCTGTAGGGACCGTGGACCTCGCCCAGCCGCGCCGGAGCCCAGGATTTCGCGTCGTCTTCGGAAACCTCCACGCGCGTCACTCCTCCGTACCCGCTGAACGCAATGCCCCGCACCATCACGCTCATGCCCATCGGAATCTTCGCTCCCTCTTCCGGCGTGATGAGGAACGACCGCACCGGCATCCGCGAGATCGGAACCGTCTTCACCCCTCCGGCTTTCACTTCTTCCGGCGTCGTGTTTCCCCGCGGCGTGTTGGGAACGCGGTAGCCCGTCTTCATCCAGAAATTCTCGTCCGGTTTGTCGAGCACGCGAATCGTCGTCAGCGCCTTTACCCAGTACGTCGCGAAGTAGCCCGGTACGACCAGCCGCAGCGGAAACCCGTTCAGCATGGGCAGCGGCTCGCCGTTCATTTCATATGCCAGGATGCACTCGTTCATCACCGGATCCGTGAGCTCGATCGACTTCAGAAACGCATTTGAGCCCAGCCCCTCCGGCCCTTTCCCGCGGTCCATTCCCTGGAACTGCACCTGAACGGAGCCGGGCTTCACCTTCGCTGTCTCCAGCAATTCGCGCAGGCTCACTCCCGCCCACATGGCGTTTCCCATCGCACCGTTTCCCCACTGCCCTCCGGCGACCCGGGGCTGGAACCGGCTGCGGCTGTTCCCGGAGCACTGGTTCACCGCCGCGACGCTCACGCGCTGCATCTTCGTGACGATTGTGCTTAGCGGAAGTTTTACCGGCCGTTCGACGTTGCCGGTAATTTCCAGCCGCCACTCCGCCAGGTCTACCGTGTTGGGGATTTCGTCCAGGTGCCAGCGCACATAGAACGCGCCGTTCGGCGTGAACGCGCTCTCAAAGTAGTGTCGTGGCGTTTCGAGCTGCACCGGCCTATCGGTGAGCAGCACCAGCGGATATTTCTGCGGATATGTGGCTACCGGCCCGACGGAGGTCCAGTACGGATTCGCGCCCGGACCCGTGAAGGTGGGCAGCTCGTCGGGCCCGCGGCTCTGCGCCGCGGCTTCGGCGAACCGGCCCAGCGCCAGCGCCCCCGCGCCGGCCGACATCGCCTTCAGCAACTTTCTGCGCGAAATTCCGGACACGCGGGGCTCCTCGGTGGATGCGCGCCGCGGTCAAGGACGGAGTCCTGATCCGCAGCCGATCGCGGGCGGGCGTCCCCGCCTCGTCGCGTCCTGTCCGGCGGGGGCCTATTTC
>JASHRU010000127.1 GCA_030037225.1 Candidatus Acidiferrales bacterium
GAAGGCAGCTACACGCTCATCTGGAAGACGCCAACTTCCTGGCGCGATGAACTTAACTTCGCGGACTTTTCACAGGTTCGCGTCGTCGCTGGCGACACCCTCTACCTCGCCCGGAGTCAGCCGAGTCTCAGCCTCGATCTCATTGAACTTCGGAGGCTGATGGACCCCGCGCTGCTGCTTCGAGGCACTCCCGAGACGGAGGTGCGAGTTCTGAGTCCGCGCGGAAAGGACCCAGATCGGTGGATAGCATTCACGACAAAGGGGAACACGTGGCGCAAGATCGATCTAGATTCTGCATTCCCCGTCCCGAAGAGGATAATCGCTGAACCGATCCATTACGAATTTCAGTTCGCAAAGTATGCGGTCTTTGAGGGCCACCGCTTTCCGACCGATCTCACGCGAATCGACCGGGACAAGGTCTCCCTCCGGGTGGAGGTTAAGGAGCTTCTGGCCGAGACCCCGGACGAATCAGCGCTCCTCCCACTGAAGGAGGCACTCGCCCTGCCGTGGTGTCCGGACCTCCGATCGGCGGTTTTTAAGGGATTTGAAGGAAGCCCGCCCCCTATGAGCCCGCAGGTCGAGAAAAGACGAATCGTCATTTACGGAATCGTCGGTGTGGATGGGCGCTGGCACAATGTGGAAGTAGTGAGCTTCACGGGAGACGAAACCTCCGCGAAACGGTCTGCGCTGGCCCTTACCGCTGCGGAGCGCCTTGACCCCGCGACTTGCGGCGGCAAGCCGGTACCCGAGGAACAGGTTGTCATACTAGGTCCATAATCCGCCCAGCCGTGCCAAAGCAGCACGGACGCTTTGGCCTCCCCCGTCCCCCTCCACCTTACGCGCCTTTGGGTAAGTCTGGAATTCCGTGGCAGCCTGTCAGTTGTAGTGCGGGTGGCCGTTTCCGCCCGAGAGGCGACGCGCCCGATTGGTCAGCTCCAGCCGTTCGAGCCAGTGAGCCAAATTGGTTTCCAGGCTGTGCCGCCGTTCCTCCTCATCCCGCATTTCCAGCAGTTTTTGCTTGTACGCCAGCTCGAGCGGCAGCGCGGCGGCAATGTAATAAGAGATCGCCGGCGCCTTCGCCAGCGCGCCTAGGTCCGGAGCCTGCTGGAAGGTGGCGTGGTGGCATTTCTCGTAGAGTTGCAGGAGCGCGGTCGAAGGCACCTGCCGCGGCGGGGGCGAATCCTCGAGGTATTCCACGTCGGCCTCGTAGAAGCTGCGTTCCTCGAACACTTCCAGTATGCGGAAAATCCTCCGCCCCACGGTGATGATGTCCAGTTCCCCGTTGGGATAGGTCTTGGCGATTTGCAGCAGTTCGGCGGTGCAGGCCACTTCGGCCAGGCCGTCGTCCACCACCAGCACGACGCCGAAGGGCTGCTTCTTCTCGTCGCACTCGCGGATCATTTCTTTGTAGCGCGGTTCGAAGATGTGCAGCGGCAGCATTTCGCCGGGGAAGAGCACTACTTCCAGCGGAAAGATGGGTATGCGTGTCATTGTCCTTTATTCCGCAGCTTTTCATCTCCGCTGGCGGCGGTCCTGATCCCTTGTGCGCACTGAGCGGGCCGCGGAATTGACATTTCTCAACTTGCCACTAGCCACTCGCCAGTGACTCTTCCAGCGCCCCTTCCAGCTCGCCGAGCGCGTGCGCGTCGCCAGCCTTTTTCGCCGCCGCGACACCCTGGCGGAGGGTTTCCTGCGCGTCGGCGCCGCGGCCCAGTTTCAGCAGGAGCTGGCCGTAATGGAAATAGCCGTAGAGGTAGTCCGGGTGTGAGGCGAGAAGCTGGCGAAACTGAGTTTCCGCTGCGGCGTCTTCGCCCGTTTTCGTCAATTCCATCGCCAGGCCGTAGCGCGCAAACGCGTCGTTCGGGGTTGCGGCCAGGAATTCCTCCAGCATTTCGCGGCGGGATTTCGGCGCGTCTCCCACGATTCGAGGATAACACAGCGCAGAGGCGCGTTACCGGATGCGCTCCCAAGTGAGTTTGTACGTGGCGTCTTTGCGGTTAATCGTTCCGCCTTTGCCGTCTTCGGTGGGAATCAGGACCAGGTGGTTCGCGTCGGGCATTTCATACCAGCGCACATTGTCCTTCCCGCGCATGCCCGGATAGGTGTCGTCCACAATGTGATGCGTGATGGTTTCCTTGGCGGGGTCCAGCGTCCACGTGCCGTAGTAGCCGAAGTAGCTGTCGAACGCATCGGCCTTCTCTTCCATCGTTCCGCTGGAGTTGCCTTTGGCAAACGGCTGGCGCTCGCCGTGGATCGCAATCTGCACGCTCATCCAGCCCGAACGGTCATACACGATCAGGCCGCCGGGATGGTCGTAATCGATTTTTCGCACCGGGGAATTCCCCTCCACCGA
Organism: Candidatus Acidiferrales bacterium; assembly: GCA_030037225.1. Lineage (GTDB taxonomy): Bacteria > Acidobacteriota > Terriglobia > Acidiferrales > UBA7541 > JOPF136. Next base: position 2,354 of record JASHRU010000127.1, read on the forward strand.
AACCAGCCGCCAGGCGCCGATGATCCGGTCTTCGAGGGGCCGTACCGGGGCCAGCCGGGCCGCCGGCGCGCCTTTTGAAATGGAGGAAAGCGGCGCAGCGGCCGGAAAATAAACGAGCAGCAGCACGAGCGTGCCTGTGAGGAGCGGCACACGCCATGCGGCTCGCGGCCCCGCGGCATTCGAGTTTTCTCTGTTGGCGCGTAAGGGGTTCATAGTTCACTCCCGTCGCAGCGTATTTTCAACGTTCCGCGATATTGTTACCCGGATGCCCGCGCAGGAATCCAAACAAATATCATGGACACTTATCTCGCTCCCATCGAAAAACCCAAGGGTCTGTTTCTGAAGCAGGCCTACCGCATGACGCAGAAGCGGTTCGGCAAGGTGCTGACGCCGCTCAAGGTGGTGTATGCGCGGCTGCCGGCGGCCTTCGCGTTGTTCTCGTCGAAGATCGCCGAGCTCGACCGCAAGCTCGAGCTGCCCGCGGAGACTGCGATGCTGGTGCGCGAGCAGGTGGCACGCATCAACGTGTGCGAGTTCTGCATCGACATCGGCCGCTCCATCACCATTCGCGCCTCGATGGATCAGAAGAAATTCGACGCTATCGGCGAATACCACACCAGTCCGCACTTCTCCGAAGCGGAGCGCGCCGCGCTCGACTATGTGACCGAGCTGACCCGGCAAAAGAACGTCTCGCCGGAGACGTTTGCGCGGCTGGCGGAGCACTATTCCGAACGCCAGATTTGCGAAATCGCCTGGCTCGTGGCCAGCGAGCATTACTACAACCTGGTGAACATCGGCCTCAATATCCACTCAGACCTGTTGTGCGACATCGCGAAGAGAAGTAAGGCCGCCGCCTCCGGCGGATAGCGCTGCGCCTACTCTTCGCGCAGCGATTCGATGGGATCGATCGCCGCCGCGCGAAGAGCGGGCTCTCCCGTCGCCGCCAGCGCTACCAGCAGAAGCAGCGCGCACACCGCGGCCACCGTCCACGGATCGCCGGGACTCACACGGTAGAGAAAACCCGCGATCGGCCGCGCCGCTCCGAGCGCGAAGGCAAGGCCCAGCGCGATTCCCACGCACGCCAGGCGCAGTCCACCGCCGACGATGAGCGAAAGCACGTCGCGGCGCTGTGCGCCGAGCGCCATGCGGATTCCCAGTTCGCGCCGGCGCTGCGTTACCGCGTAGGCCAGCAGGCTGTAGAGCCCCACGGCTGCAAGGAGCAGGCCCACCAAGGCAAATCCCGCGATGAGATACGCGGGAGACCGCCGCATGAAGATGGACGGCGACTGGGCGATAATTTCGTCCATCGATTGGACGGCGTAAACGGCAGCCGTCGGGTCCATTTCGCGGATAGCGCGCTCGGCGGAAGCGGCCAGGCTCGCGGGAGGCTGCGCGGTGCGCAGAACCACGCTCAGATACGTGTCCGGATCCTGGCTGAAAGGCACGTACACGACCGGATTGGCTGCGGCGTCGAGCGCCGTCATGTTCTCGTCGCCCACGACGCCGACAATTTCCCAGAGGTCAGGCTCGCTCGTATAGGTGAAGTCGATGCGCTGGCCGATGGGATCCTCGTGGGGAAAGATGCGGTCGGCGAGCGTCTGATTGATGATGACGACGTGCTTGGCCGCTGCCGTGTCGTGTTCGTCGAACATGCGGCCGGCGCGCAGCGGCACGCCCATCACCTGAAAATAATCGGCGCTCACCTGGCGGTTATTCGCTTCTCCCGCCTCGGTTTCACCCGGCGTACGACGGCCCTCGCGCACGAACCGCGACGTATTGTTGCCGCCGGTGAGGGGCAGCGTGCTGATGTTTCCCGCGGCGCGGACGCCGGGGAGCGCCCGGAGCGCATCCAGCATGCGCTGCTGGAACGCCACGATGTCCGCATTCTTCGCATACTTCTTGCCCGGAAGCACGAGCTGAAGCGTGAGCAAATCGCGCGTGTTAAAACCCGGATCCGTGCCCATGACGATGGCGAGGCTTTTGAGCATCAGCCCGCCGCCGTAAAGCAGCACGATGGCCAGCGCGATCTCCGCGACCACCAGAGCATTGCGCACGCGGTGCCGCCCGGAGCCCGCGGACGCGCGCGAGGTTTCCGCTAGCGCGGCGCGCAGATCGGGACGAAGGGCGAGAAGCGCGGGCGCAAGACCGAAGAGCACTCCGGTGGCGAGCGCCAGGGCCAGCGCCACCACCAGAAAACCCCAATCCACGTGCAGATTCTGCCAGGCGGGCATGGTGCGCAGCGAATCCTTCGGAATGCTGCCAATCGCCGCGGGCAGCAGCCAGACGCTGAGCGCCACTCCGGCCAGTCCGCCGGCCACCGAGAGCACGCCGCTCTCGGTGAGCAGTTGCCGCACGATGCGGCCGCGGCTCGCGCCCAGAGAAAGCCGGATGGACATTTCCTTCTGTCTGCCGATGGCCTGGCTCAGCAGCAGGCCCGCGAGATTGCCGCAGGTAATGAGCAGGAAGCAGCTCACGGCGGACATGAGCAGCAGCAGGACGGGACGGACATTGCCCACAATCTGCTCGCGCAGACTCACCACCTGCACGCCCACTCCCGCAGTCGTATCCGGATACTGCGCGCTCAGCGCGTCGGCGAGCGTGGCCAGAGACGCCTGCGCCTGCGCGATTGTGACGCCCGGCTTCAGCCGGCCGATGGGATGAAGCCAGTGAGCGTTGCGCCGTTCGCGCCAGCCGGCGATGCGGTAGGGTATCCAGAAATCGGAGGAGTCGCTTGGCGCGAATTGAAATTCGCGAGGAAGCACGCCGATGATCAGGCGGGGCTCGCCGTTAATGACGGCGTATTTTCCGACAATGCCGGGATCAGCGCCAAACCGGCGTTGCCAGCCGTTCCAGGTGAGCACGGCGGTGCGCGCGGCGCCGGGTGAATCTTCGCCGGCAGCAAAGCTCCGGCCGAGCGCGGGCGCAACGCCCAGAACGTCGAAGAAATTTGCGCTGCATGTGGTCGCCATCACCTGCTCGGCGCCCTGCGGGCCGAGTAGCGTCGCGTTGACTGCCTGGTAGCCGCCCAACGCCTCAAACGCTTGGTTGCGTTCGCGGAAGTCGACGAAATCCGGATAGGAAAACTCCATGCGCGAGAAGATGCCGCGGTTTCGCGTGGACCAGAGCTGGACGAGCCGTTCGGGTTCGGGGTAGGGAAGCGGACGAAGCAGCGTAGCTTTCAGCACCGTGAACGTGACCGCGTTGGCCGCCACGCCGAGAGCCAGCACAAGAATCACGGCTGCCGTGATCCCGGGATTCTTCTTCAACTGCCGCAGCGCGTAGCGCAGGTCCTGGACAAAGGAATTCATCGGCTACCCCTCGCCCGATTAGACGCAGCGGCACCGTTAAGGTTTAGACGCGAAAGGCGGTTTCGCGTGCCTGGGGGGCGCCGTCTGCCGGTTCAGCGGTGGCCCCCGGTAGGCCTGTGCGCCCGGCCTGCCTACTGGCAGGCGCACACACCTGGAATCGTTCGAATTTTCGCCCTCGTAGGAAAAGGGCATGCCTCTTGTAGGGGCACGACATTGTCGTGCCCCTACAAGATCCTCGTGCCGGCAGGGCTGCGTCTATGCGGGTTTTCCTTGTCAAATTGCCACCGCGTCGAGTTCTCCAGGATGTAGCGCGTTGCGTCTGTAAATTCCTTTCCGTTGCGCAACACACGTTCGAAGTAATTCCGCTGCCACAGAGGATGCCCCGGCCCACTTCCCGACCGCCGGGCCCGAAGCGTCACTGCGGCCTTAAACGCTCGTACCATGGTGGGGAGTGAGCCCGGAACTGATTCTTGAAATTCCTCGCGTTGGCCTTTACCCGGGCCTTTTCCAGAATGCAGAATGACAATTCCATGCAAATGGTTTGGCATCACGACGTGAGCGCCTAACTCCGCATGCGGAAAGTGCAGCGGAATTGCAATCCAGCACTCGGCTACTAGCCACCCCAGCTGGGTGAGTTCCACATGGTTATCGCCGACGGTTCCAAAGACGCAGCTTTTCCGGAATGAGCAGATGGTGAGGAAATACGCGCCTTCTCCCCTGTAATGGAATCCCGGCAGACGTATGGAGCGTCGCGGGCCGAATCACTCCCGTCCACCCATGCGGAGATTCTACCCGTAGGGGCACGACATGTCGTGCCCCATCCGGCCCGGGCGTCGTGAATCCAAATGTTTCTCTTTCCTGCGATGGCGCAGAGGACAGCGGGACTCAAGCACTCGACGTATTGCCAATAGGGGCACGACATGTCGTGCCCCTACACGATCCTTGTGCCGGCGGCCTTCCGGCTACTGCCCCAGATAGCGGTCCAGCCAGTCGAGGACCTCTTTAATCACCATATCGTTCGGGGGAGCGTGGTCCGAGTCGAACAGGACGTGCCGCTTGTCCTTCGCCGGAGTTCCGAGCGAACGAAACATCGGCTCCTGGGAGGTATCAAACGGAAACACGGAATCAAAGCGGCCATTGAGCATCAGTACGGGAATGGTGACGCGGGGAGCGAAATTCAGCGGGTCCACCTCCGGCATTGCCGCGTATGTTAGGCGGCGAGGGCAGTCAACGCGAAGCGCGGGCAGGCGGCGGGGGACTCGTTCCTGAATGCCCGTCAATGCGGGCAGACACGGCGAGAAAGCTAGAGACCTCTAGAGATCAGGCGTTCCGTCCGACCAGCGCCGCACGGGGACCAGATACGTAGTCAGGTGTTCCCAGGTGGCGTTGATCGAGAGGACCGGGGATCCGGGTAGATCCGCTCCCCATGTGGCCGGGTCGGCCTGCGAGACGAAAAACATGAGGTGGGGGTGCCAGTGCCCGGCTTGATCGTCCAGATACCCATCCTTCGACATCATGTAGCAGATCGCCCCGGGCTCCATGGCCGGCAATTCCCCTTTTTCGATTGCCGCCGAGACGATTTCCACCATCTGAGCTTTCGTGCGTCCCGCCAGGATCAATTCCGTCTTCTTGATTGTGCGCGGAAGATAGGTTCGCGCGGCCGCCGCGTTAAGGCAGAGGGGGCCGCGCAGCTTCGGATTCCAAAAATTCGGGTTCTCGATCGGAGCCGTCCAGGAACGCTCGACCAGGCACACGAAACCGTTCTTCCCTTTGACCGCGGTTTCGTAGCCGTGGCGCCCCAGAACCAGGACCTCCGCATCGCGCGAGATGGACTCGGGCGCGGCGCTTCGTGCCAGGGCGATTTCCGAGTTCCGGTCGTCCATCAAATATTGAGCAACAGGAGCCATGCTCGGATAAGGCGTCTTCGCATCCTGTGCCGTCGCGTGCCACGCCGCGCCAAGCAGGGCCGCGAGTGCGACACCGATCACCGTAAGTGCGGCGGTCTTTTTTCCATGCACGATTTGTCTCTCCACAACGAATCCCTCCAATGGATTGATATCAACATACAGGAGCGCGGCGGGTCTTGGCAACCTACATTGATATCCATATGATTCGGATATGCCGGCGGCCGGGAAGCCAGGGTTTGAGACGACGCTTGCGGTTCGCGACGCCTGCCTGTGCCTGTATGTGCAGCGCGCGGCCCGGGCGCTCGCGCGGCGCTTCGATGACGCCTTGCGCCCCATCAGACTCACAAACGGGCAATTCTCGGTGCTGATGTCCCTGAACCGTCCAGAACCGCCGGATATGGGCGCCATCGCGTCGCTGCTCGGCATGGACCGGACAACGCTGACTGCCGCACTCAAACCCCTGCGGCGCCGGCGCCTGGTGAAGGTCGCGGCTCACCCGGGGGACCGCCGAAGCCGTCTGGTTACGCTGACGCCCGGGGGGCGCAGGTTGCTTGCGCGCGCCGTTCCCATCTGGAGGAGAACCCACGCTGCAGTCGAAGCACTTCTGCCCGATGGCGAGCCCGAACGCTTGCGGAGGAATCTTCGGGCTGTCTCCTAAACGACTGCCAAGAGATTGGGAATCATCCCGGCGGAAACCCGCCCGGCAGGCTAGTGGTTGGACAACCGGCGCAGCGCCAATTCGCGGTTTTCGCGCGCCCGCTTCGCGGCGGGATCGAGCGCCAGGGCTTTGTCGAACTCGGCGAGCGCGTCCGCGGGCTTTCCCATTCGCAACAGCAACTCGCCGAAATCGACGTGGATTTGCGCGTCGTTCGAATCGGCGGCAATGACCTCAGAAAAATCTTTCGCGGCATCCTCCAGATGGCCGGTCTTCGCGAGCGCCTTGGCGAGATTGTAGCGGGCATCGGTGTATTCCGGCTGGATCGCGAGCGCGGCGCGAAACTCCGCGATGGATTCATCCGTGCGTCCGGCCGCTCCCCACGCGACGCCGTACCAGTTGTGTCCCAGCGCTCTTTTCGGATTGATGCGCACGGCTTCGGCGATTTCGTCCAGAGCGCCCGCGGGATCGGACCGCGAGAGCATCAGCGCGCCGAGCCAGAGATGCGCGGCGTAATCCCGCGGATATTTCTCAAGTTTGTGGCGCATCATCGCTTCCTCGAGTTCCGCGCGCCGGTCGCCCGTGCCCTGCGGAAGCACCTGGAGCCACAGGTGGCCCATCTCGTCGGTGGATTGATCGCCGCCCTCTACGCGCTGCGGCGGATTGTGCGGGTTCCGAGGGTTGGATCGCGAATTATCGTAATGCCAGCGCATGGAAATGACCGTCCCTTTCGGAAGAGAAACCGGCTCGCGATAGTGGTAGACGGCCTGCCATGCGGGGTCCCAATGATGGGTGCGAATCAACCACTTTCGTGAGCCATCCGGTAGCGTGGCGTAGCCCTCCAGCACGTGCCCGAGATAATGCGCGTGGGGATAAACGGCGAGCACGTCCACATCGACCGGAAGCTTGAAGTCGTCCGCGACCGTAAAATCGCGCGCGCCGGGCGGAATATCCAGCGCGCCGTCGTGTTCGAGTTCGACGAGCAGTGGAAAGCGGTCGGGCGGCTTGTCGGTGAAATACAGGCCGA
>JASHRU010000128.1 GCA_030037225.1 Candidatus Acidiferrales bacterium
AAGGGTCCCAGGAGCGGCGAAACGAAAGATATGAGGAGCATCAGGTTCGGGCTCGGGGATGGAAACGTACTTCCGGAGCACGCCGGCAGTGATGGCGAAAAATGGCTGTTGCGGATGGCCCCAGACGGCGAAGGCAGCGCGTCCTCCCGGCAAGAGAACGCGGCGGCATTCGCGCATGGCACCGACAGGATCGGCGAAAAACATGGCGCCGAAGCGGCAGGTGACCCGGTCGAAGACACGATCGGGAAAGGGAAGCGACTCTGCGATGGCCTGGCGAAAACGCATGTTCTTCAAGCCTGCGTTCTGGGCATTCTCCTCCACGACGGACAGCATGCCGGCGCTCATGTCGGTGGCGGTGACGTAGCCCTGCGGGGCGACGGCAGCCGCGAGGGATAGCGCCGGCTGGCCGCTGCCGCTCGCCAGATCCAGGACGGCTTGTCCCGGCGACGGCTGCGCGGCCGCAACCAGCGCACGCGTAACGCCGGCCAAAGTCTCGGAGTTCGAACGGCTCCATTTCCGCCATGCCGCAATGGTTTCTGGGTCGTCCCAGTCGCGGCGAACACGATCCTGAAACGCCTCGGTTCTGGACTGTGGCGCGCCGCTCATTTCTCTGCTCCGCGCGTCATCATGCTCGCGAGGGCTTCCACGTATTTCTGGGGAAGGGAACGCACCTTCATTTCGTGATCGGACACTAGGTGCGCCGTTTCGCCCTCGGCCAGGAGCGCGCCATCCGCATCGCGCAGCACACTGTAGGCAAAGCGCAGGACCGGGCCACGCATTACTTTCAGCTCGGTGCGGATGCGCAGGAGGTCGTCATAGCGCGCCGCGCCCTTGTACCGGCAACTCGCTTCGGCCACGACGATGTAGCATCCCTCTTCGCGTTCGAGGGTGCGGTAGTCGAAGCCGAGTTCGCGCATCAACTCAGCTCGGCCGACCTCGAACCAGGTGAAGTAGTTTCCGTAATAGGCCACTCCCATCTGATCTGTCTCCGCGTAGCGGACGCGAAATGTGGTTTCAGAGAAGTGTGGCATCGCGCTGGGAAGTGTAGAGTCCCGCCTCGCTGAATTCAACACGCCACGGCCCTCATCCTCATTCGGCCTGCCAGCGCGGCCTGCGCTTTTCCAGGAAGGACGAAACGCCCTCCTGAAAATCAGGCGTGGCGCGGACTGCGGCGTTCGCTTGAATCGCGAGGCTGATTTCGCGGTCAATCGCTGGCTCTTCCGACTCGACAAGGAGCTTCTTCGAAGCCAGCAAACTGGCCGGGCTGTTGGCCAGCAGAGTGCGGGCCAATTCACGGGCACGGTCCATGAGGGCGTCCGACGCAACCAGTTCCTTGACCAGCCCCAGACGCAGCGCTTCCTCCGCAGCAAAAACGCGGCCAGTAAGGATCAGGTCGCGCGTGGCGGCTTCTCCGACGCGACGGCGCAAAAAAACGGAAACAATCGCAGGTACGAATCCAATGCGCACCTCCGTGTATCCGAATGTGGCTTCCGGGGCCGCGAGAGTGAAATCAGGCAGTGTCGCCAGGGCGCAGCCCCCGGCGAGGGCCGGGCCGTTGACGGCTGCAATGAGGACTTTCGGGAACGACCACAAACGGCGGAACAGTTGCGCCATGCGCCGGGAATCCTCAAGGTTTTGTGCGGGCGACTGTGAGGAGATAGTTCGAAGAACCTCGAGGTCCATCCCGGCACAGTAGGCTTTTCCGGCGCCGGTGAAAATGCCGATCCGAGCCCGGCTGATCTCGAGTTCGGCAAGCGCTGCCAGCAGGTCATCAATCATTTGTGGCGAAATGGCATTGCGCTTCTCCGGCCGATTGAGAGTGAGCACCGCAAGGGGCCCGTCATACTCGAGCTTCAGCGTTTCGTATTGCATTGCCGCATTGTCCTGAAAAACTCTTGCCGCGGAGCACGACTGCCCGCGCGGCATTCCGTTATTGCACTGCGGTGCCAGCCGGCTGGCCGTACATCGCCCGGATCCGGCTGCTCATTTCCAAAGCTTCGCCGAGCCGCGCGGCATCCAGGCCAGTCTCGAGACCGCGCGCAGAAAGCGTTTCGACGACGATTTCCGTCGGAATATTGCCTACCAACTCATCGCCGGCAAAGGGGCAGCCACCGAGGCCGCCGAGCGCGCTATCGAAGCGGCGGCATCCTGCCTCGTAGGCCGCAAGGATTTTCTCGGCCGCGCCTTCGCGCCGGCTATGCAAGTGAACGCCGAGCTCAATTCCCTCGGCCTCTTCCTTGACGGCGGCGTAGAGTTCACCCACCTCCGCAGGGGAGGCGGTGCCTACCGTATCCGCCAAAGAAACACAGCGCACGCCGGCTTTCTTCAGCCACGTCAAGGTGTGGGCCACGATCTCGGGGCTCCAGGGTTCGTCGTAAGGGTTTCCAAACGCCATCGAGATATAAACCACGAGATTGCGCCGGGCAGCTTCCGTGGCCGCCCGCAGCCGCCCGACGAGTGCGCGCGACTCCTCGCGCGACATGTTCGCATTGGCGCGGCGAAAGTAGGCAGAAATCGAGTAGGGATATCCGACGGTAGTCACTCCCGGGGCGGCGAGGGCCCGCTCCAGACCCTTCTCGTTCACCACGATGCCGATGATTTCGGGAGCTCCGGCCATTTGTCCGGTTGCGCCGCAAAGGCCGCGCATCACATCTTCACTGTCCGCCATTTGCGGCACGTGCTTCGGGGAGACAAAGCTGACGGCATCGATGTGGCGAAATCCCGCCTCAATCAGAGCGAGGTGATAGGCGATCTTGGCTTCTACCGGGATTTGGTTCGGCAAACCCTGCCACGCGTCGCGCGGGCACTCAATGAGTTTGACGCTCTCCATTTCAACACTTTCCCCACTGGAAAGATTCAAGTCTGAAGCACGCCAGTTCGAAACTCGGGAACATCCGGATTCAAGGAGGCCGCGTCAAGCGCCCAGAGCAGAGCATCGCGGGTTTGCGCAGGGTCGATGATGGCATCCACCCAGAGGCGCGCGGCCGCGTAGCGCGGGTCGGACTGGTGCTCATAGGTCGCGCGGACGGATTCATGCAATTGCTGTTTTTCGTCCTCGCTCAGCTTTTTCCCTTCGCGCTCCATTTGTTTGATTTTTATTTCCACCAGCGTGCCCGCGGCCGAATCGCCGCTCATCACGGCATACCGCGCCGTGGGCCATGCGAACAAAAAGCGCGGGTCGTACGCCTTGCCGCACATGGCGTAATGGCCGGCTCCAAAGCTGCCTCCACAAATTACGGCAATCTTCGGGACCACGCTATTGGCCACTGCATTCACCATCTTCGCTCCAGCGCGGATGATTCCGCTCCACTCCGCTTCTTTCCCCACCATGAACCCGTTGACATCGTGGAAAAACACGAGCGGCACCAGATTCTGATTGCAGTCGAGGATGAACCTGGCCGCCTTTTCGGCGGACTCGGTGTAGATCACGCTGCCGAACTCCAATCGTTGCTCGCCGGTGTGTGGCGCGCGGGTCTGCACGTGCTTGCGTTGATTGGCCACGATTCCCACGGCGTGCCCGCCAATCCGGCCGTAACCGCAGAGCAACGTCTGTCCGTACTCGGCCCGGTATTCTTCCAAGCGTCCGGCGTCCAGAACCCGCGCCAGAATCTCATGAGTGTCGTAGGATTTCGCGGGATCAGACGAAAAGATTCCGTAAATCTCATCCGCGGCGTGGGCCGGAGGTTCGGCAGCAATGCGGTCGAAGGGCGCGCCGGGGCGGCGGCCCATTTTGTCTACAAGGGCGCGAATGCGGCGAAGGCAAGCATCGTCATCCGCCTCACGAAAATCCACGGTGCCACTAATCTGGGCGTGCATTTTCGCTCCGCCCAAATCTTCCGCTGAAACTTTCTGCCCAATGGCAGCCTGTACGAGCGCGGGGCCGGCGAGAAAGAGGCCGCTGCCTTCGGTCATCAGAATGTGATCGCACATCACAGGGAGATATGCGCCGCCCGCCACGCACATGCCCATAATGGCCGTGATTTGGGGAATGCCCATCGCGCTCATCACCGCGTTGTTGCGGAAGACGCGGCCGAAGTCGTCCGTGTCCGGAAACACGTCTTCCTGAAGGGGCAAGAAAACGCCCGCCGAATCTACTAGATAGATCGTAGGGATGCGGTTTTCGATGGCGATATTCTGCGCACGAATCACTTTCTTGGCGGTCATGGGGAAAAAAGCGCCGGCCTTTACCGTGGCATCATTGGCGATCACCATGACGAGGCGTCCTGCAACGCGGGCCAGGCCCGTGATCGTTCCGGCCGCGGGAGCTCCGCCCCATTCCGCGTACATGTCGTAGGCGGCGTAAATTCCCAGCTCGAAGAACGACGTGTGCGGATCAATCAGGCGCACGACGCGCTCCCGGGCGGTCAGCCGGCTCTTCTTGTGTTGCGATTCGATGGCCGCCTTGCCGCCGCCCTGGCGGATCTGCTCTTCCTCGTTCTTGATTTCCGTGAGCAAATCCACCATGCGCCGCGTATTGCGCTCGAAGTCGGGAGCATCGCGCCTGGTTTTCGGCCGCTCGACTGGATTCGCCACCTCAGTCACCTCGCCTTCCCTATCGTACTCCGTGTTAGAGTCTTTTCCTTCCTGCGAAACCAATGACAACGACAGCCTTTGCCGATCTTGCGCTGGCACGCCGGTTGGAGGCCATGGAAGCTTTCTGCTGCGTGGACACAGCACGCACTGTGGCTAGGATTCGTCCGGAAATTCCTTCCGCTGTGGAACAAATCGCCCGCGGCTGGGCCGTGTTTACGGGCGTCGGTTCGCCAATCTCGGAAGCCCGAGGATTGGGGATGGACGGCCCCGTCACACCCGTGGAGATGGACCGGCTGGAGTATTTCTATCATTCTCGAAGTGATTCCATCCGCATCGAGGTGTGCCCCCTGGCTGATTCCACGCTCCACCAACTGCTCGCGGCCCGCGGATACCGGCTGCTGGAGTTCTCCAACATGCTCGCCCGCCCGTTGGCGGCGGGGCATCGCACGGAGGTGCGTGCCCTGGATGACCACATTACCACGCGCATTGCCACTCCCGCCGAGGGGCCCCTGTGGGCGGATACCGTTGCTCGTTGCTTCGCGGGACACATGCCCATAACCCAGGAGCTCATCGACGTGGTGAGCTGCTGGACGTACTCGAGCATCGGGTCCTGTTATTTCGGTTATGTGAACGGTGAGATTGCGGGAGGCGGCAGCGTGGCAGTGAATGCATGTGTGGGGCTGCTGGGCGGCGCGGGAACGGTGGAACGATTTCGCAACCGCGGCGTGCAGCGGGCGCTGATCGCCGCGCGGTTGGAACATGCCGCCAGGGCCGGCTGCGACCTAGCGATGTGCTTGACGCTTCCCGGTTCGGGCTCGCAGCGCAATTGTGAGCGCCACGGCTTCCGTGTGGCCTATACTCGCGCCAAATTTGTTCTCGATTGATTCAGGCTGATTTGCCGGCTGCGGGCCCAACGCGCTTGTGAATGAAATCCACGATTTCCTGTGTCGCCGTGCCGGGAAGGAAAATCGCGGCGATCCCCGCCTGCTTCAAGCTGGGGATGTCCGCCTCCGGAATGATGCCACCGATGATGACGGGAACATCCTCCATTTGCTTCTCTCGCAGCAATTCGAGCAGCCGGGGGCAGAGCGTATTGTGCGCGCCTGAAAGGATCGAAAGGCCGATGACGTCCACATCTTCCTGGGCGGCCGCGGCCGCAATCATTTCCGGGGTCTGCCGCAGGCCGGTGTAGATGACCTCCATGCCGGCATCGCGGAGGGCCCGGGCAATTACCTTAGCGCCCCGGTCGTGGCCGTCGAGGCCTGGTTTGGCAATCAGGACGCGGATTTTTCGTTCCGTCATCGCGTGGGAAGAATACTGCAAGTCGCGCGTGGCGAAAAGTGCAGGGAGGTCACGGGACTGCGGCGGGCGGATTCCGAATGAATACGTCAAGAAGAGAGTTGAAGCGGAAATTCTCTCGAAGCGCGCTGGGTTTCGGCCTGTTACGTTATTGCCGTCTCCTCGTAAGTCCCGAAAACAGTGCGCATGGCGTCACAAATTTCGCCCAGCGTGGCGTACACCTTCACCGCGTCGTAGATAAAGGGCATTAAGTTCGCTTTTCCCTCCGCCGCTTTGTGCAAGGCATCCAGCCGGCGCCGGACCTCCTCCGAGGAACGTTCGGCGCGCAGCCTTTTCAAGGCGGCAGCCTGTTGCTGCGCCACGCTCTCGTCGATCTGCAGGACTTCGAGCGGCTGCTCTTCGGCTGTGAATTCGTTAACGCCGACCACGATCTTTTCCTTCCGGTCCACGGCCATCTGGTAGTGGTACGAGGCTTCCGCAATTTCCCGCTGCGGATAGGAGTTTTCGATGGCGTGCACCATCCCGCCGAGCGCGTCGATGCGGTGGATATACTCCCATGCGCCGGCTTCGACTTCGTTGGTGAGGCTTTCGACAAAATAGGATCCACCGAGCGGGTCCACGGTGTTCGCGACGCCGCTTTCATGGGCCAGAATCTGCTGGGTACGAAGCGCGAGTGTGGCGGCAAACTCGGTGGGCAGCGCCCAGGCCTCGTCGAGCGAATTCGTGTGCAGGGATTGCGTGCCGCCGAGCACCGCTGCCAGCGCCTGGAGCGCGGTCCGCACGACGTTGTTGTAGGGCTGCTGGGCGGTGAGCGAACATCCGGCTGTCTGCGTGTGGAACCGCAGCGCCCAGGTGCGCGGGCTGCGCGCTCCGAAACGCTCCTTCATCGTCTTCACCCAGATGCGCCGGGCCGCGCGGAACTTGGCAATCTCCTCGAAGAAATCGCTGTGCGAATTGAAGAAGAACGAAAGCTGGGGCGCGAATTCGTCCACGGGCAAGCCGCGGCGCAGTCCCCAGTCCACGTACTCAATTCCGTCCCTCAAGGTAAAAGCCAACTCCTGGATGGCCGTCGAGCCGGCCTCGCGAATGTGGTATCCGCTGACGGAAATGGTGTTGAATTTCGGCGTGTGTTTCATGCCGAACTCAAATGTGTCAATGACCAGACGCATGGAAGGCTCGGGCGGGTAGATGTATTCCTTCTGGGCGATGTACTCCTTCAGGATGTCGTTCTGGATGGTCCCCGAAATCTTTTTCCAGTCCGCGCCCTGCTTTTCCGCCACCGCCAAGTACATCGCCCAAATGACTGCGGCGGGCGAATTTATGGTCATGGAGGTGGTGACCTGGGAGAGAGGGATCTGGTCGAAGAGCGCTTCCATGTCGGCGAGCGAGCTGATGGCGACTCCGCATTTCCCCACCTCGCCTTCGGAAAGCGGATGGTCGCTGTCGTAGCCCATCAGCGTGGGCAAATCGAATGCCGTCGAGAGCCCCGTCTGGCCCTGAGTCAGCAGATAGCGGAATCGCTTATTGGTGTCCGCGGCGCTTCCAAAGCCGGCGAACTGGCGCATGGTCCACAGGCGGCCGCGATGCATCGTGGCATGAATTCCGCGCGTATACGGTGGCTCGCCGGGCAGGCCTAGGTCACGGTCCGCATCCCAGTCCGCGAGGTCTGCCCGGGTATACAGGCGCCGAATGGGATGGCCGGAGATAGTGGTGAATTCTGCGAGCCGTTCGGGGGATTTTGCGAGCGTGGGCTGGAGCGTTTTCTCTTCCCATTCCTGCTCGCGCTGCGACGGGTGGCGCTTCTGTGCCGCATCCACCGTGGCCGCAGTCTTCGTCGTATCGCTCATGGCATCTCCCGCCGAGCCGGATTTCGATGGGAATGAATCGCTTGGGCAATTTTACGGCACGGGGCAGGCAGGGGCAACCAAAGCAGCGGCGGGCCGAGCAATGTCCACTACGCGACTGCGGTGGCGCAGAGAACTAGAGTTTTCTGGCGACCGCGCGATTCGAAGGCACGACGCCTCGGGGAGATGCGGGTGAAAACGGGCGCGACCCCCAACTCCCGGCCAGAATTGGAGAAGTGGACGGAGCCGAAGAGCGGGCTAGTAATTTCCGTCGCGAGCGGCTGCGCGGTCCATTTCTGCGCTCGGCGTCCCTGGTATTAGGGGCACGCGCACCGGCTGGGAATGCATGGCGTCGGCAATGTCAATGCGGTTCACGTCGAGGGTGCGTCCGAGGGCGCGGTCGAAGTTTACTTTTGCTTCCGCCAGGTTAGCTAGCGCGCGTACTTCCGTGCTCTTGGCTGTGGCCAGGTCGCGCTCTGCCTGAATCACGAAGAAGGTTGTGGAGGCGCCCAGCACAAATTTCTTTTGCTCGGCGTCGAGGGTTTCCTCCGCGAGGATCCGCGCGCGGATATCAGCAATGACTGCCGCTTTATCCTGAGCCAGCATGATTTGCGCGTTGCGGACGTCCACGGCTACCGTGTTGCGCAGCCGCTGCAGGTTTGCTGCGCTTTGCTTTTCCAGAAGCTGAGCTTGAATGTTCTGCGCTTGAGCCACGCGGTTGCGGATGGGCAGGTTCAAGTTCAGGCTCACGCCGTAGGTCGGGAAGTTGCTTTGGAACACCTGTGCCAGAGCCTGGCGCAGGCCGCCCGTCTGCAGAGTGCCCGCGGTCGTGGCCTGAACCGTGGTGGAGATGGGCAGGCCATTGGTTCCGAGCACCGGGGTGCCATCGCTGTTGACTATGGGGCAGGCGATCGGAGTACTGGCAGCACTGACACAAGATAGCGGGGTGACGAAGACGCCGGGCTCCGCGACAGTTGGAGTGCTGTTACCGCCCAGTCCCTGGGTCAGATATTCGGCGCTGAGCGTCAAGGCCGGTAGCAGTTGGTTGCGCGTCCCCTTTACTACAACTTTTCGCGCGTCCAAGTCCAGCGCGGCCTGTTTGACGTCGGGGCGGGTCGTGCTTGCTTCCGCCACGGCATCTGTGAGCGAGATCTCCGGGACCGCCATGTTCTCATCGGGCTTGTCCGTCGGTACTACGCTGACCTCCGCGATGCGCTTATCCATCACGTTGCGGAAGATGAGCTGTTTCAGGAGTGTTTCCTGCTGGAGGGCCAGGGTCTGCGAAGTGATCAGGGCGCCCTTCGCCGAAGCCACTTCCGACTCGGCTCGTGTGATTTCGATGGGCGCGAGCGTGCCGATTTCGACCTGGCGTTTATTGTCGTTGTAGAGTTTTTCATCGAGCGCCAGCGTTTTCTCCTTCACGCCCACATCCTGCTGCGCGAAGACGAGTTCGTAGTATTGCGTCATCACATTAACCACGGTGGTGATCACCTGCTGTTCGAACTGCAGGTCTGACTCCTTCTTATTGATCCGCGCCACGCGCAGGTTCTGCAGGTTAAACGAGTAGCCGAGGCCTTGGAGCAAGTTTTGCGTAAACCCGACCGTCATTTGCGAGTTGACCGAGGGGTTGAAAAAGTTAGCCGTTGGGCTCTGCGACGTGCGCGTGTTGTCCAGCGACACGGAAAACGAGGTACCCGTAGGGAATGCCTGGCCGTAGGACACATTCGCCACAGTCTCCTCGGTATTCAGCGCCAACAGGCCGGATGTACCTGCACCGGACGTAAACGGGTTGTTGATCGGCGTCGAACTACGCACCCATTCCACAGTTGAGGAGACTACGGGATCGAAGGAAACGAGCTGGTCCGTGGTGGTCACGAATCCAGGTCCCGCCTTAGCGGCGAGCACCTGCGTGTCCGCCTGGTAGGTGAGGTAGCGTTGGACGGTGATGTCGAGATTGTTCTGAAGCGCGAGCTGTACGGCGTCCTGAAGACTCAGGACAAGTTTGCCGTCGTGAATCAACTGGTCGAGCGAGGCCGCGTTCTCGACGGCGGGCTGGGGCAGGTGGATTTGCGCGTAGGGCTTGAATATATTGGGGAACACGCGCGGCCCATTTGTGTAGTCCTCGTCGTACAGGTGCATGCGGAATTGCCCGGCAGACCCGGCCGGGGCCGGCGTCTGTGCCGGATTCGCCGGGGGCGTCTGCTGCGCATCCTGGCCCGGGCCCGGGCTCTGTGCGGATGCTGCGATTGGGCTGAACACCAGGGCCATGGATACAATCGTTGCCAACCAGCGATTGGACTTCATTTCTCTTCTCTCCAGCTTCCGGGTGATCCGCCCGTAAAGCGAGCGCCTCGCCCCCCCAATGATTTCTGGAATTCCCTGCATTCTAAAACGCACGCCACAACCCAGATGTTTCAAATATTTGCGGCGAGAGTGTCGGTTCGCCACCGGCAAAGGATTCGACGTAGTCTAGCAACCGCTGGTCCCCATTGCTAGCCATGCGTCGGATTCGTGCGATACTGCGGCCTTCCGATGCGCAATATCCGCCTGATGATCGCGTACGACGGCACGGATTTTCACGGCTGGCAAATTCAGCCCAACCGCCCGACCATCCAAGGGGCCCTAGTCGAGGTCGCTTCCCGGCTCACAGGGGAGAAGATCTTCCTGTTCGGAGCCGGACGCACCGACGCTGGAGTCCACGCGCTGGGACAAACCGCCAGCTTCAAGACGGGCTCCGGTATGTCGCCCGACGAATTCCGGCGCGCGTTCAATGCATTGCTCCCGCCCGCGATCCGCGTGCTGCGCTGCGAGGAAGAGAGTCCGGATTTCCACCCTCGATGGCAGGCGGTGGAAAAGACGTACCAGTACCGGATCTATCGAGGTGCGATTGTTCCTCCTTTCGACGAGCGCTACGTGCTCCACTATCCATTTCCCCTGAATGAAGAGGCCATGGCCCAGGCCGCGCCGCTGTTTGAGGGCGAGCACGACTTTACTGCATTTGCGGGGGCCGAAGGAGATGAGGAAGAGGGACGCCAGCGCACGCCGGTTCGCGAAATCCTGAGCGCGCGAATCGCACGCGTGGCCCGTGCAAATGTCTGGTCGGAACCGTTTGCTCGCCTTGCGCCAGAACCTGTGTCCACGGGCGAGGAGTTGGTTTTTACAGTCCGCGGCAGGTCGTTCCTCCGGTTCATGGTTCGCAAGATGGCCGGCACGCTACTCGAAATCGGCCGCGGCCGCCTTGCGCCCGACGACATCCTGGTGCAGTACGAGAAACGCGACCGATCGGCTGTGGGTCCCACGGTGCCTGCTCAGGGCCTGTTTCTGGTGGCCGTGGAGTATCCAGACCGATGGTCGGTGAAATCCGGAGAGTGATCCCAGCCGCGGGCGCGCGAAGGCATAAAACTTGCGCCAGCGGTTACAATACGTAGCTGCACCAATCGTCACGCAGGCGAGGTTCAAATGACGGAGACTCCCGCACCTCCGGTGGCGCCCAGCGAAGCTGCCGCCCCGGCCCGAAAGTACAAGGTCCGCAAGCCCCAGCAGCGGGCATGCGACGAAAAGGACGAAAAGGGCCAGGTCTGCTGCGGCCACCTGAAGCGCTGGTACGAGTACCCGCCGGACGTGGAAGCCGTGGTCGGGAAGAACGCCGAAATCTACCGCTGCGAGAATTGCAAGACGCTCTATCGGCCAAATCCGAAGGAGATGCCGCGCAGCTACACGCAACGGTACTGACCTCTCGCGGCGCGGCCCGCGATTGAACGCAAACGACTACACCTACGACTGGAACACCGTCGGCGGACCCGAAATCCCCGCTGACTGCAAAGTCGCTCTGGCTGACGAAACGCTTCGCGACGGCCTGCAAAATCCCTCCGTCAAAGACCCGCCCATAGAGGAGAAGCTGAAAATCCTGCACTTGATGGAGGCCCTGGGCATCGAGTCAGTGGACATCGGACTTCCGGGCGCCGGTCCGCGGGCGTTTGCCGACTCGCTGCGGCTGGCCGAGGAACTCGTTTCGGCCCGGATGAAAATCCATCCCTACGCCGCCGCGCGCACGCATGAGAACGACATTCGGCCGATCGCGGAAATCTCGCAGAAGGCCGGGATCGCGGTCGAAGCCGCTATGTTCATCGGGTCCAGTCCGATTCGCCGCCTGGCGGAGGACTGGACAGTCGCGCATCTGGTAAGCCTGACGGAAAAGGCCGTGGATTTTGCTGTTCGCGAAAACCTGCCCGCCATGTATGTGACCGAAGACACGATTCGCACCGACCCGGAGACGGTGAAACGGCTTTACGGCACGGCTATCGCCCACGGGGCCAACTCGATCGTGTTGTGCGACACCGTGGGCCATGCCACTCCGCGTGGTGCGTACAACCTCGTGCAGTTTGCCGTGCGCCAGATCGTGGAACCGTCGGGACGGGACATCCGCGTGGACTGGCACGGCCACTGCGACCGCGGCCTCGCCGTGGCGAATTCGATTGCCGCCATCATGGGCGGCGCCGAGCAGGTTCACGGTGCGGCCAACTCGCTGGGCGAACGCGTAGGCAACACGCCGATTGAGCTGATGCTGGTGAATCTCCGGCTGATGGGCGTGATTTACCGCGATCTCTCGCGGCTCAAGGAATATTGCGAGACGGTGGCACGGGCCACGGGCACTACGATTCCTCCCAATTATCCCGTGATCGGGCGCGACGCGTTCCGCACGGCTACCGGCGTGCACGCCGCTGCGATCATCAAGGCATATAAGAAGCAGGACCTGATGCTTGCGAATTCCGTGTATAGCGGTGTCCCTTCCCACTTGTTCGGAATGGAGCAGGTGATCGAGATCGGCCCGATGAGCGGCCGCTCCAACGTCACCTACTGGCTGGAGAAGCGCGGCTTCGAACCCTCTGACGCCGTCGTGGACCGCATCCTCGCGGCTGCCAAACAATCCGCGCGAGTGCTCACCGAAGAGGAAGTGCTAGCGCTGACTCGGCGGTAGCGCAGCCAGTGCGCGTTGCGGACACTGCGCAGATCTCCTTCATTCCCTGTGGCGCACTTGGGCGGCCGTTCCGCTAATGCATCTTCTCTGCGCCTCCTGTATCCTCGGGGTGATGGCTCTTTCACTCCGCGCCCCGCGCCCCGTTGCCGCTGAAGCTGAGCTCAGGTCGATTTCTTCCCTCGTACTGAGTAAGCGAGTGGCTCAGGCGCTTGCGGCCATCGACCAACTCGGCTCCTGGATCACCGAGCAGCAAATCCTGCTCACCGAAATTCCGGCGCCGACATTCCAGGAGTCGGCTCGAGGCGAGGCCATCCGTAAACTATTCGCTTCGGCAGGACTGCGCACGCGGACCGATTCCGCCGGAAACGTGATTGGCGAACGGCCGGGCGCTTCCCGGAAGGACGCGATTCTGATCGCCGCCCATTTGGACACCGTATTTCCCCCGGGCACTCCAATCAAAGTCCGTCGGGACGGGCGGCGGCTTACCGGGCCCGGCATATCCGATAACGGCGCGGGGCTTGCCACTCTCGTGTGCTTGGCTCGCGCTCTGCACACTGCGAAAGTGCACACAGAATTCACTCTGCTATTCGCGGCGAATTCCTGCGAAGAGGGAGAAGGCAATTTACGCGGCATGCGCAAGCTGATTGAAACCTTCCGGGACCGGCTGCGCGCGGTAATTGCAGTGGATGGAGCGGCCACCGACCATATCACCACCATGGCGCTGGCCTCGCGCCGGCTTGAGGTCGCGCTCACCGGAGCCGGCGGCCATAGCTGGGCAGATTTCGGAATGCCGAATCCGGTCCACGCCCTCGCCCGGGGGATATCCAAATTTCTCACCACTCGCGTGCCGGATACCCCGCGCACCACGTTCAACGTCGGCGTGATGCAGGCTGGCACGTCGGTGAACACGATCTGCGGCCGGGCGGTGGCGAAAGTGGATCTCCGCTCCGAATCGGAAGCCGAGCTGGACCGGCTGGAAGCGGCGCTCCGTAAGTCCGTTGAGGCGGGTGTGGCGGAAGAAATGGGCGCCGCTGCCGAAGCCGGTCATAGCTCCGACCCGCGGATTGAAGTCGGCTTCCGTTCACTCGGCGAGCGGCCCGGAGGCGAACTTCCGGCCGACGCGCCTCTCTTGGAAGCGATACGGCAGGCTGACCGCCATCTGAACAATCAGTCCCGCCTCGAGCGCTCCTCCACGGACGCGAACATTCCTCTCTCGCTGGGGATTCCAGCCATCGCGGTTGGAGGAGGCGGCCGTTCGGGCGGCGCCCACTCGCCCTGCGAGTGGTACGACCCCACGGGCAGGGAACTCGGCGTTAAGCGAATCCTGCTTACGACACTCTCTCTAGCCGGCGTCGAGCCCTGACTCTGCGCCAGTCCTTCGATGGCGCTCCATGACGGACCGACTTAAAGCCGAACTCTCCCTCGCCTTTGCCACTGTGGTTTGGGGCAGCACATTTGTTGCTTCAAAGGCCGGGCTCAGCTACATCTCTCCGATGGCGTATGTGGCCGGGCGCTCGATGCTAGGCAGCGCCGTGCTGCTTTTCTATTTTCGTTCCGTTCTGCCGCGCATTGGCCGGAACGAACTGAAGGCGGGGGTACTGATCGGTTTTTTTCTCTTTGCCGGCTATGCCTTCCTCACAACGGGAATGACGCACACCACGGCTTCGAAGGCAGCGTTCATCAATACCTTTGAATCCGTTCTGCCCGCCGTCTTGCTCGCCGTCTTCTGGAGAAAGCCGGGGCCGCCGCTGCTGTGGGCCGGAGCCGTCGCCGCTGTAGTCGGCTTGTATTTCCTCAGCGTGCCGCCCGGGGGAATTACCACCCTGAACCGCGGCGATGTGCTCGTGCTTTGCGGCGCGCTAATGTTTTCCTTCCACACCATCAGCGTGGGATTTCTCAGCCCGCGGCACGAGGTCGGCGCCTTGGCGGTGATCCAAGTGAGCACCACGGCTGTGCTCTCTCTGTGCGCGCTCCCGCTTTTTGCCGCGAGCGGAATTGAACGCGCCTGGCTTGTTTTCAGTCCAGTGCTGGCTCTCGCCCTGCTCCTCAGCGGTGTCTTTTCGCTGGCCATTGGGCTCTCCATTCAAACCTGGGCCCAACGGCACACGCCCGCCTCTCACGCCGCGCTCTTTTTCAGCTTGATTCCAGTGTTCGCTGGATTGGCATCCTACATTTTTCTGGG
The DNA here is from genome assembly GCA_030037225.1 of Candidatus Acidiferrales bacterium. Lineage (GTDB taxonomy): Bacteria > Acidobacteriota > Terriglobia > Acidiferrales > UBA7541 > JOPF136. The sequence goes on from JASHRU010000128.1 coordinate 14,837, forward strand.
CGAGCTATTGGGGGGAAGGGAACTGGCCGGCGGCGCCTGCATCTTCGCGGGCGTGCTGAGGGCCAGCATGTCGCATTCGAGTTCGGTCGAGCCGCAGGCGGCCACTGCCGACGCTACGGAATATGGCCTGGGCGGCGGGCTGTAGTCCGCACAGCAGTCGAGAGGGGAAAGACCGACGAAATTCTGCGCCGGAGCCAGCTCACTGCGGGTCAACGGTTAGGTTTTTCCCACAGGCTGGCCAGTAGGAGCCGCATACAAGCTCGCATCAGGCGCCAAGGTTGCCGACGGATGCATCCTCGCTTCGTAGGCTGCAATCTCCGTCTCGTGCAGCATGGAAACGCCGATATCGTCCAGGCCATGTAGCAGCACTTCCCGGCGGTGCGGATCGAGCGCGAACCGGATTTCCGTTCCTGCTGCGTCGCGGATCGTGTTCTCCTCCAGATTGACGCTCAATTGGTAGCCCGGCTGCTTTTCCGTCCTGCGGAAGAGGTCGTCCACCTGCTGTTCAGGGAGTGTCACGGGCAAAATGCCGTTCTTGAAGCAATTGTTGTAGAAGATGTCGGCAAAGCTCGGCGCGATGATTACGCGGATCCCGTAGTCGAGCACGGCCCAGGGCGCATGCTCCCGGCTAGAGCCACACCCAAAGTTCGCGCGGGCCAGCAACACGCTTGCGCCCCGATACCGCGGCAGGTTTAGCACGAACTCGGGATTCGGCTTTTCCCCTTCCAGGTATCGCCAGTCGTAGAAGAGCACGCGTCCATAACCCTCGCGCGTCACCCAGGTCAGGAATTGTTTCGGCACCATCTGGTCCGTGTCCACATTTACACGGTCCAGGGGTACGACCAAGCCAGTATGCTTTCGGAATGGTTGCATTCTCTCTTCCCTACGAATGTGCAGGTGCCAACGAAGATTCCCTTTTCCCCGCAGGTCCCCCAGTTACAAGATCTTCCGCACGTCCACAAAATGGCCCGCCAGCGCAGCCGCGGCGGCCATCACTGGACTCACCAGGTGAGTCCTTCCACCCTTGCCTTGGCGCCCCTCGAAATTCCGGTTCGACGTGCTGGCGCATCGCTCGCCGCTTGGGAGCCGGTCTTCATTCATTCCAATGCACATGCTGCATCCCGCGTCGCGCCATTCGAATCCTGCGTCGCGGAAAATCTTGTCCAAGCCCTCCGCCTCTCCTTGCGCCCGCACGCGACGCGAGCCTGGCACGACGAGTGCCTCTTTGAGACTCTTGGCCACGTGTTTGCCCGCCACCATCCTTGCCGCCATCCGCAAATCCTCGATGCGCGAGTTCGTACACGATCCAATGAACACGCGGTCCAGGGCAATCTCCTCCATCGGCGTGCCCGGTTTGAGGCCCATGTAGCGCAACGCCATTTCAGCGGCCTTCTGTTCATTCGGGTCTCGAAACGAGGCCGGGTCCGGTACGTGCCCCGTTACACTGGTGACCATGCCGGGATTCGTTCCCCAGGTGATCTGCGGCGCGATATCGGCCGCCTTGAAATCCACCACGCGGTCGAACGTCGCCTCCGCATCGCTCGCCAGCCCCAACCAATATTCCGCCGCGGCCTGAAAATCCTTTCCGCGGGGCGCAAACGGCCGGCCCTCAAGATACGCCACTGTCGTTTGGTCCGGCGCAACCATTCCCGCGCGCGCTCCGCCCTCGATGGTCATGTTGCAGAGCGTCATGCGCCCTTCCATCGAGAGCGCCCGGATGGCCTCACCGGCATACTCGAACACGTGTCCGGTCCCCCCGGCCACCCCGATCGTGCCGATGATGTGCAGGATGATATCCTTCGCCAGCACGCCCGGCTGCGTCTTTCCATCTACGCGCAGCAGCATCGTCTTGGAGCGGAACTGCTGGAGGCACTGCGTGGCCAGAACATGTTCGACTTCGCTCGTCCCGATTCCAAAGGCCAGCGCGCCGAACGCGCCGTGAGTAGAGGTATGGCTGTCGCCGCACACAATCGTTTGTCCCGGCTGCGTGATTCCCAGTTCCGGGCCGATCACATGCACGATGCCCTGATTGTGGTCGTTCATGTCGAACAGCCGCACGCCGGTTTCTTTGCAGTTCTTCGCCAGGGCCTCGAACTGGGCCGCCGCGTTCGCATCGAGGATCGGCAGAGTGCGGTCCTTGGTGGGGACGGAGTGGTCCATCACAGCGAAGGTCAGGTCCGGCCGCCGAACCTTCCTGCCGGCCACCTTCAGGCCAGAGAACGCCTGTGGCGAGGTCCCTTCATGAACCAAGTGCCGGTCGATGTAGAGGAGTGCGGGTTGCCCGGGGGCTTCAAAAACGAGGTGAGCGTCCCAGATTTTCTGGTACAGGGTGCGCGGTGCCATAGTCCATGCTGGATTGTAACAAGAGCGTCGGCCGGAGGCTAGCCGGGCGGATTCGACCATCCGAATCCGGAATCAGCGCCGGAACGATACACGCATTTCAAACATCTAACCTCCTAGGCAAGCGCGCGCGACCGTTACGCTCACGCGCGGGCTGCTGAAGCGTCTAACCATCGGGGATCGGCCAGGGTGCTATAATATGCCCCATCGGAGCCGCGCATCTTTCGCGGCGCCCGCGGGCAGGGAGAGAACTCATGGGAAAGCAGATGGGCGAGTTTTTCGGCTGGGCACGGCAGCGTAAGCTGCTGGCGACTCTGCTGGTCGTGGCTACACTCGGAATTGGCGTCATCATCGGAAGCATTGGAAGCGGGCACGTAGCGGCCATGCGGGCGCAGGGTGCAGCCACACCGCTGGCCATTCCCAATCCGGTCCAGCTTTCGGGCAGTTTTGCGGCTATCGTCAAACAGGATTCCCCCGCGGTCGTCAACATCGCTACAACTCAGGTGATCGATCGCCGGTCGCGCCAGCGCATGCGTCCGGACCAGAACCCGAACGATCCCGAGGACTTCTTCCAGCACTTTTTTCAGTTTCCGGATCAAGGGCCAGTGGCCGAGCGCAGCCTCGGTTCCGGCGTGATTGTGGACGAGAAGGGCTACATTCTGACCAACAAGCACGTGATCGAAGATGCCACCAAGATTCAGGTGAAGTTGCCCGGCGATCCGACCATCTACACCGCCAAACTCGTGGGCTCTGACTCGGATACCGACCTCGCCGTGATCAAGATTGACGCGCAGAAGCGCCTGCCCACCGCGCGGCTAGGTAATTCGGACGGCGTACAGGTCGGCGACTGGGTGCTCGCGTTTGGAAGTCCCTTCGGTCTCGAAGCTACGGTCACCGCTGGCATCGTCAGCGCCAAGGACCGCGCCAACATCTCCGCCGGCAAGCAGTTCCAGCGGTTCATCCAGACAGACGCAGCCATCAATCCGGGCAACTCCGGCGGTCCGCTTGTGAACCTGGCGGGCGAGGTAATTGGGATCAACACCGCAATTTACACTTCGAGCCGAGGCTACGAGGGCGTCGGATTCGCGTTGCCTTCAAACCTGGCCATCAATGTCTACAACCAGCTCGTAACCAAGGGCACCGTTACGCGCGGCTCCATTGGCATCACGTTCCAGGAGGACCGCAGCAGCAATCCGATCCTGCTCAAGGAACTTGGCGTCGATCACGGCATCGTCGTGGAGCGCGTCGAGCCGGGCAGCCCCGCGGACAAAATCGGCCTCAAGGCTGGCGACGTGATCACTTCCGTGAACGGCAAGCCGGTCATGAACGGAAACGATTTGGTGAACCCCATCGTGGCCACGGCTATTGGCGGCAGCGTGGATATCACCTACACGCGCGATAAGCAAAACCACAGCGCCTCCGTCGGCGTGGGCGATCGCAGCAAAATCTTCCCACAGACGGCCCAGGTCGCCGACGAGAAGTCCGAGGAAGAAGGCTCCACGGACTTCGGTTTGCACGTCGAAGACATCAATCCCGACCTGCAGCAGCGTCTCGGCCTAGATCAGGCTTCGGGAGTCATCGTCACTCAGGTGGACCCCGCCAGTTTCGGAGAAGACATCCAGTTCAGCCGGGGCGACATCATCCTCGACGTCAACCACCAGGCGGTCTCGAACTTGCGGGACTGGAAGCGCATCACCAGCCGCCTCAAGCCGGGCGACAACGTGGTCTTTAAGGTTCGCCGCGGTGGGCCTTCCAGCGGAGGGACGATTACGGTATTCCTCGCGGGAACGGTTCCGTCAGCGGATAACTAAACGCCGGACGTGTTGGGCCTAGCCCACTTCACCCCACCGGGCCGTCTCACGCGAGGCGGCCCGGATTTTTCCCCCCTTCCGATAGGGCAAAGCCGAGCCGGAGCGTCGTTCGAAATCTTGCGGCATTTTCTATCCCGGCCCCTTTCTCTGCTAGTCTGCGCGCTGGGTGCGTCATTTTTCGCGTTTCTGGCGCCCATTTTCGCAGCTCAGTCCTCTTCGTCTCCGGCTTCATCTCAGCCAGTCGCCAAGAAAAAGAAAAACATCTCCTCAAAGCCCCGGCGCCAACTCGCTCCAGAACCTGACCGCATCAAAGAGATCCAGCAGGCCCTGGCTCGTGAAAGTTTCTACCAAGGCGATCCCACGGGCAAATGGGACGATGCCACGGTCAGCGCCATGAAGAATTTCCAGCAGGCGAAAGGCCTCCAGCCCACCGGAAAAATAGAAGCTCTCTCGCTGCAAAAACTTGGTTTGGGGTCATCGGTCGCCGGTCTCGCTCCCCCCACTCCCCGGTCTCCGGCTCCTCCCCACTCGGACCCCCCGGAGAAACCGTAACGCTCCGCACTTCCCCCCTGGACGGGATTCGATATACTCAGCGCGCGCCCGCTCGGAGGCTCCATGAAGCCGCCCCTGGCCATTGCCGTCCTGGCTCTAGCATTTCTCTTGTGCGCGCAAACGCCGCTCACCCCAGCTCCGGTTCCCATCCGTTCCGAGCCGCACCATCATCTCGTCCTTGAAAACGAATACGTCCGCGCCTGGTTTTTCGATATCGCCGGACACGAATCCACGGTGCTTCACAGTCACGACCTCCCCTATCTCACCGTCGCGCTCATGCCCGGCGATTACGTCAATGCAGTGCCTGGCAAACCGGAAAACCACCTGACTCCGGACGATGGTGAGCTGAACTTTTCGAAGGGAGGATTTGCGCACATTGTGCGTACTGATGCCGGATCTCCCCTCAAAAACCTCACCATTGAATTGCTGCGTCCGCAGGCGACACCGCGGAATCGCTGCGAAAAGGTGATGATCGACGAACCGCTCGATTGCCCGGTGGAAGCCGCAGGCAATCCCGTTGTGGAAACTCCCGTATTTGAAACCGACGAGGTGCTCGTCGAAGCAGGGGCATTGGGGCAGGGAAGGTTTTACAACGGGGGTTTCTCTCAGTTTCCCCGGCTGATTGTCGTTCTTTCGGATTCGGAGTTGTCCGTGGAACTCCGCGGCGCCAAAGCCACATCGCTCCACGGCGGCGATCTCTACTGGCTTCCCGCAGGCTCCAGTGCCGTGGTTACAGATGTCCGAAAGGAGAAGAGGGGAAGGGACCCGCGCGCACAGGAAGAACTCAAACTCAGCCGCTTCTTTCTCCTCGCGTTCAAGGATTGAGAGGGGCGACTCCCGCATCCCCGGCAGTTTATGCCGAAATGGGGAACGAAATATTCCAGAAATTTGGGGCTAGCGGCTCGAGAAACTCGAATCCCACCTGCCGTGCCTCTTGTTTGTCCGATGCGACGTAAACCACGCGGCATTCCTGCGTCTCACGGGAGAACGCATTCGTCACCATCAAATTCTGTCCGCAGGCCACATCTGCGCTCATGGTCATGAGACCACCGTGGCGGCTCACCGAGAGCGTACGCGTCTTCTCGATCGGTTCCCGCCGGTCGGATTCAGGTTCCCACACTACAACGGGCATGCTCAGGGCGACGCGCTGGCTGCGACGCCGGCCCAATCGCGAATTGCTCTTGTAGGCGATGGTCATGGCGAGAATGCTCCTTCTGTACATGGTTTTCGCGCCGTACTTAAATAAATAGCTCCGTGCGGGCCGCCCGTCAATAGGGAACAAACTCCCTAGACTGTCGATTTCCCGCTAGACCGGCAGTATGAACTCACGGAAGACACCGCCGGTATAGAAGTCTCGCTGGTAAGGCCTTCCTAACGAGGTGGCCTAGAGGCTGGATAACAAAATCCTAGACCCCGGGCGGCCCCGAGTCAAGGCCTGTAACAGAAATTAAATGTTAGGGTTGGCCGACAGTAGGGCCAGAGATGGAGGGTGAACTCGGACGCCCGCGTTGACGCCCGCCGAGCCCCTTTGCTACAGTCGCTCTTCCCGCGCCACGCCCTGATTCCGCGAGTGTGCCGATTTGCAGCGGTTGGCGCGGGGCCGGTAGTTTGCTGGCGGATCCCAGCGTAGAGCCTTTCTCCGACGGAGACCAGCCCATGGCTACAGCAGTCGCTCCCAAGTTCTACAAAAACTTCGTTGACGGGGATTGGACGGAGCCACGAGGCTCCGGCGCCATCGAGAACCGCAACCCCGCCCATACAGACGAACTGGTTGGCATGTTCCCCGCCTCGAATGCCGAGGACGTGGCACAGGCCGTGGATTCCGCCGCCCAGGCTTACAAGAAATGGCGACTCGTTCCCGCGCCTAAGCGGGCCGAAATCATTTTTCGGGCCGCGGAACTCTTGGTGCGGCGTAAGGAGGATTTCGCTCGCGACATGACCCGCGAAATGGGGAAGGTTCTGGCTGAGACCCGGGGCGACGTTCAAGAAGCGATCGACATGACCTATTACATGGCCGGCGAAGGCCGCCGCCAGTTCGGCAAGACCACTCCCTCTGAGCTTCCCAACAAGGCGGCCATGTGCGTGCGCCAGCCGCTAGGCCCCTGCGGTCTAATTACGCCCTGGAATTTCCCCATGGCCATTCCCTCCTGGAAACTGATGCCGGCCCTCGTGCTCGGAAATACCGCGGTGATCAAGCCCGCGCAGGAAACACCGCTCTCCGTTTACAACCTGCTGGAAGTTTTGAACGAGGCAGGGATCCCCCGTGGCGTCGTCAATCTCGTTTCTGGAGCGGGTAGCGTCTGCGGGCAAGCCCTGCTGCACAATCCCGGCATTAGGGCACTGAGTTTTACCGGTTCTACCGAGGTGGGCGTGGTGGTCAGCGAGGCCTGCGCCCCGTTGCTGCGGCCCTGCCATCTGGAGCTCGGCGGCAAGAACATCATCCTGGTGATGGACGACGCCAATCTCGATCTTGCGGTAGACGGCTGCATCTGGGGCGGATTTGGCACCACTGGCCAGCGCTGCACTGCCGCCAGCCGGGTAGGCGTGCACAAGAAAATCTACCGCGAATTCTTGGATCGCTTTGTCGCCCGGGCCAACTCGCTCAAAGTCGGCGACGGCCTGGATCCTTCAACCGATATGGGCCCGGCGATCAGCAAGAAGCAGCTCGAGACGGTCATCAAATACGTCGAAATCGGAAAGGCAGAAGGCGCGAGACTTGTCGCCGGAGGCCAGCGGCTCGAGGGCACTAAGTATTCGAACGGATGGTTCCATCAACCCACCATTTTCGCCGAAGTGACTCCGGGAATGCGCATTGCCCAGGAAGAGATATTCGGCCCCGTCGTCTCCGTGATTCCCATTGACGGCCTTGCGCATGGTATAGAGGTCGCGAACGGCGTCGCTTATGGACTGAGCTCGGCGATCTACACCCGCGACGTCAACGCCGCGTTCTCCGCCATGCGCGACCTGCACACCGGCATCGTCTATGTCAACGCTCCCACGATCGGCGCGGAAACGCATTTGCCCTTCGGGGGCACCAAACAAACCGGAAACGGCCATCGCGAGTCCGGCGACGCGGCTCTCGATTTTTATTCGGAATGGAAAACCATCTACGTGGATTTTTCCGACTGTCTCCAGCGCGCTCAGATCGATACGGCGGGCGGGATCAACTGAGCTCCCGCTTCGGAGCGGCAGCGCCTTCCGTGCCGCTCCGGGGGCAGCGCCACCGCGCGTTCATGCTTTGCGAACTTGATCTTTCGAAATCGCTTTCAAAATCTGCCGCCGCTCCGCGCCTCAAAGCTCTCGAGAGCCGCTTGCGTCTGCTCCAATACGCCGTCCAGGAAGCGAACGTTCCCATCGTCATTTGTCTGGAAGGCTGGAATGGCTGCGGACGCGGGGAGGTGATTAAAAAACTCTCCGAACTGCTTGACCCGCGCCTGTATCAGGTGGACCGGGGCCGGCCGCCTTCTCCGTTCGAGCTCCGTTACCATTTTCTTTGGCGTTATCAGCTCACCCTGCCGCGTAGAGGGGAAATGGTCATCTTCGACCATTCGTGGTACGCCCGTGTGCTCGAGGATCGCTGCGGCCGGCTGGTGAAAAAGAAGCTCTGGCGCCTGGCCTACTCTCAAATCAACGAATTCGAACATTGGCTGGTGGACGACGGCACGGTGCTTATTAAGTTCTGGCTGCACATTTCTCGAAAGGAACAGCGCTGCCGCTTCCGTGCATTCCGGAAAGACCCACTGCTGCGCTGGAAAGTCACCAAGGAGTATTGGCGCCAGCACAGGCGCTACAACCGTTGGCTGAAAGCGGCGGAGGAGATGATCGCCCGGTGCGGAACGGCCTACGCTCCTTGGACCCTCATTGCGGCCGAAGACCCGCACTGGGCTCGCGTCCGCGCCCTGGAAACCGTGGTCGCCCGCATGGAGGGCGCGCTGCAATTTCAGCTCCCCGAACTGAAGCCCGGAGACAAGAAAAACGGCAAGCCAGAATCCAGGTTCCGGAGCTCCAGGAAGCGAGGCCCTGAACCAAGAGTTGCAGAGGAACCAGCGGAGGCTGAGACCGGTGCCTAGGCCCCGCAAGACCGGCAACGGACTAGTCCACGGGAACGTCGGGGCCGCGCGCGGCGACCGCGCCGCGGCTGCGCGGCTCATCGGCGCAACTGGGAACCGGCTCTCGTCCCTGAACATGTCGCAGAAGTTTTCTGCCGCCGATTACAAGGCCCACATGGTGGACCTTCAGGTCAGGCTGCTGAAGGCGGAATATGAAATTTTTCATCAGCAGGTGCCCGTGCTCTGCATCATGGAAGGCTGGGATGCGGCAGGCAAGGGTGGCGCGATCAAACGGATCGCCGCGCCGCTCGATCCGCGTGGCTTTTCGGTGGTGAGCTTTGCTGCCCCGCGCGATGAAGAGAAGGCCCACCATTATCTCTGGCGGTTCTGGCGCAATCTCCCGCGCGCCGGTCATCTCACAATCTTTGACCGCAGCTATTACGGCCGCGTGCTGGTGGAGCGCGTGGAAGGTTTCGCCAGAGAATCCGAGTGGCGCCGCGCCTACCAGGAGATCTGCGAATTCGAGGGCCACCAGTTGTCGTTCGGCATGGTCATCGTCAAGTTCTGGCTGCACATCACGCCTAACGAACAGCTCAAGCGATTTCGGGCGCGCGAGCTCGACCCTTATCGTTCCTACAAGCTGACCGAAGAAGACTGGCGGAACCGCCAGAAGTGGGATGCCTACACGGCAGCGGCGGAGGAAATGTTCGCCCGGACCTCGTCCACCGGGGCACCGTGGACGCTCATCCCCGCCAACGACAAGTGTTTCGCCCGGGTTGTGGTTCTGCGAACCTTGGTCGAATCGATGGAGCGCGCGCTATAACGCTGGCATCGCGTGCCGATCGGCGTTGGAGGGGGACGCTCCCCCTCTTTGCAGCGTCCGGTTCCGCTCCGTAAATGTCTTTCCTCTCTCGCCGCTCCCAAGTTGACGCCTCCCCCATCCGCCTCTAAAATCGTGTTGAGATGCTGGTCCGCAATCGCGCAGCGCATCCATCATCATGATTGACCGTCGCCATGCCGAGATCCTCGCCGATGTGGTGCGAACCTACATCGAGACCGGCGAACCGGTGTCCTCGCGCTCCATATCTCGCCGTCACGCCGAGCCGCTCAGCCCCGCTACGGTGCGCAATGTCATGGCCGACCTGGAGGAAGAGGGCTTCCTGGCCCAGCCGCACACTTCGGCCGGACGCGTCCCCACCACTGCCGGCTTCCGCTTCTTTGTGCAGCACATTCCGGATCAGCCCTCCCAGCTCTCGGAAAAGGACCGCGAGCGAATCCATCGCGAGCTTTCCGCCGCGCGAACTCCCGAAGAAGTCATGGAGCGTGCCAGCCACATTCTGGCGTCGGTCACCCAGGGTCTCGGCATCGTCATTTCCCCCTCAGTGTCCAATATGGCGATCGAGCACGTGCGCTTCATTCCGTTGCCGGATGGCCGCATTGTGGTTGTCCTTCTCAGCGCTGGCGGGATCACGCGCGATAAAGTGGTGCGCGTTCCCCGCAATATCCCCGCCGACGAATTGGACCGCACTGCCGCCATGGTCAATACCGAGTTCCGCGGCTGGACGCTGCAAGCGATTCGCGCCGATTTGCGCGGGCGCCTGGCTCGCGACCGGGAACGCTACGACCGGGTCTCTTCAAACGCACTGCTCCTCTGCGATCCCAAACTTCTCGGAGAAGACGCGCCGCGAGAGGTTTACGTGGAAGGGGCCGCGCAAATCGCCACGGCGCCGGGCTTTGCTGCTCTCGATGAAGTTCGCGAGCTTCTCGAAGCCATTGAAGAACGCACCCGCCTGGTCGAGTTGCTCACAAGTTGCATTGAAGCGCCCGAACCCGTTCACGTGGAAATTGGCGTCCCTGGGATGGACCGCGCCGGCCAGCGCCTCGCTCTCGTTACGGCGCCGTATTCTTGGAGCGTACCCCTCCAGGGCTCGCTCGGGATCTTGGGCCCCATGCGAATGCAATACGAGCGGGCCATCACCACGGTGGCGTGCGTCGCGCAGTACTTCAACACCTATCTTTCCGGGAGCCGTTCGTCGTGAGCGATTTGGCTGAAAAGTCGCGAAATAGCCCGGCCGCGGCGAGCGAGGCCTCTGCTGTCCCGCCCAGCGCAGCGGACGATCTGCCTGTCCCCGGCCCTCCAGCGGTTGTCCCCCGCGAGGATTTCGATGCGTTGAGAGCCGAACGCGACGATCTGCTGAATTCTCTGGTCCGACTCCAGGCCGATTTTGAGAATTACCGCAAACGCATCGAGCGCGACCGCGCGGCCGAGTATCATCGGGCCCTCGGCGTCGCAATCGAGCCCATCCTCCCAATCCTCGATAATTTCGAGCGGGCTCTCGAAACCCATCGCGATCCCGCATACGAGAAGTTTCGCGAGGGCTTTGACCTTATTTACCGCCGTCTGTGGGGTGCTCTCGCCAAGCTCGGTCTCAAGCGCATTGAAGCCGCAGGCCGCCAATTTGATCCGCACGAGCACCAGGCCGTCGAGCGCGTCGAATCGAGGGAGCATTCCGATGGCTCGGTCCTCGCCGAACTCGCTGCGGGGTATAAGTTCCATGACCGCGTTTTGCGGCCCGCCATGGTCCGCGTAGCGGTCCATCCGCCGGACCCGCGGAACGATGCCTAAGGCTCCTCCCCCGATGACTACCGCCAAACGCGATTTCTATGAAGTTCTGAGCGTTTCCCGCGACGCTTCCGGCGAGGAAATCAAGAGCGCTTACCGCAAAGCCGCTCTCCGCTGGCATCCGGATCGTAATCCCGACAATAAACACGAGGCCGAGGAAAGGTTTCGCGAGGCCACGGAAGCCTATAGCGTGCTCTCCGACGCGCAAAAACGTCAGCTTTACGACACGTATGGCCACGCCGGCCTTTCCAGTGCCGCTGGCGGCCAATCTGTGGACTTCTCGATTTTCGAGGGTCTGCAGGACATTCTCGGTGACATCTTCCAAATGGACGACGTGTTCGGTTTCGGTGGCGGACGCCGCGGCCGGGCGAGCCACCGGCCCCAGCGCGGCGACGATCTCCGCTACGACGTCACTCTGTCATTTGAAGAAGCCGCCGTCGGCAAGAAGCTGCGAATCCGTGTTCCGCGAGCCGAAATGTGCGACGTTTGCAGCGGGTCTGGCGCCAAGCCGGGGACCTCGCCGGTCACCTGCACCATGTGCGAAGGGCGCGGCCAGGTTCGCCACCAGCAGAGTTTTCTGGTCATCGCCCGCACCTGTCCGCAGTGCCGGGGCTCCGGCCGCGTCCTGCGCGAACCCTGCCCCAACTGCCGCGGCGCCGGGCGAGTGGAGCGGGACCGCACCCTCGACGTGGAAATCCCAGCCGGGATCGAGACCGGAATGCGTGTGCGGCTTCCGGGCGAGGGAGAGAGCGGAACCAAGGGGGGGCCTCGCGGCGATCTCTACGTCTTGGTTGAAGTCCGCGACCATCCGTTCTTCGATCGCAAGGGCTCCGACCTGTTTTGCACAGTCCCGATCTCCATCACGCAGGCCGCCCTCGGTGCCGAAATTCGCGTGCCGACTATGTCGGGCGAGGAAAAACTCAAGATTCCGGAGGGCACCCAGTCCGGCCACGTCTTCCGGCTGAAAGGGAAGGGCCTGCCCAGCCCTCACGGGCACGGGAAGGGTTCACTGCACGTCCGCGTTGCAGTGGTGATTCCCGAAAACCTCACGCGAGATCAAAAACGTTTGCTGGGAGAGCTGGCCGCCACCTTCGACCAGGACAATCGCCCTGCCGAACGCAACTCCTCCCTCTTCGAGAAGGTAAAAGACCTTCTGGGTTAGCCGCCGCTATTTCTCGCCGCTTCCCGCCGGGCTCAACCTCACCACCGCCGCTGCCGCTGCCAGCCGCACCACTTGCTTCCGGTCGTGAAGCAGTGGAGCAAGCTGTGTAATCTCTACGGGCCGTTCGCTTTTGCCCAGCGCAATCGCCGATGCCGCCCTCACCACCGGGGAATTGTCCACCAGTCCAATCTCCAGCGCTGCGACCGCTTCGTCCGTCTTCCTTTCTCCCAGCAGGGCTGCCACCGCTGCACGGCTAGGCGCCGACCTGTCCGTCGAAAGGTATCTGTACACGGGAAACACGAGCGCGTATGGTCCCAAGAACGCTCCCGCACCTTCGTTCAATCCGAGCACGAAATCATAGCCAGGATCCGAAGCCTTGGTCATCACCTGGTGCACTTCCTGCCGCATCCCCTTTTCTTCCGAAGGCGCCTGCCCGCTCACGATCCGTTCGAACAGTCCGCTGCCCGAGTAGTCCTTCATCTGCCACAAGGAGCGAGCCGCCGCTACGCGCACGCTCGGCGACGGATCATCCAGCGCCTTCTGGAGCCGGGGAATCATCGAGTGGGCCCGTGCAAGACCGAGTGCCGCGGCGGCCGCCCGCCGCACCTCCGGCAGCGGATCGTCCAAGTCCTTTCCCAGTAGGTGCAGAACATCTGGGCGATCTCCTGCATTACCTAGCGCCAGCAGTGCCGCCGTTCGTTTGTGCAAAATCTTCTCCGCTTCGGAGTCTGTGAAAATCTTCCAGGCCTGGGTTACCGTCGTCTGATATTCCGCGACCCCACTTGCGTTCACGGGAGCCGTCGTCTGCCGCTTTGACGGAGCTTTGCCTGTCGCAGGTGTTTGTGTGCTTTGCGCACTGGCGATCTGCAATCCCGCGGAGAAACACACAATCGCCCCCGCCACCACCCTGGCTATGACCGCACCGCTTGAACACTTCTTGGTGAGTTCCATTTTCCCCTCGCTCGCAGGGACCTTGGTTGTGCGCTTTCGAGCCTCGCCCCGGCCATTGTCATCCTACACTGGGTGATTCCGGGTCGGCATGCCTCGACTTCGGACTCCGTTTTTCGAAGCTGCTCCACGCAGGCAGTTTTCGGTTTTCCATTGGCGCTTTTTCAGTTTCAATAAGGCATGCGCCGCCGTTTCTTTGTCGATCGCTTCGAGGGTGGCCGGGCCACGCTCACGGGAGACGCGGCTCATCATGCTGGCCGAGTTCTCCGCGTGTCCGCCGGGCAGCTTTTCGAGCTCAGCGATGGCCACTCCCTCTGGCTCGCTCGAGTCGATGCTGCAAAACGCGGGGCTGTCGAATTCTCCCTCATTGAGCCACTCCCGGCACCCGAAGCCACGTTCACCACCGACCTCCTCCTCAGCATCGTCAAATTCGACCGCTTCGAATGGGCACTAGAAAAATCCACCGAACTTGGCGTATCGGAGGTTACCCCTCTCGCCGCCGCACGTTCCGAGAAGGTTCTCGTGGCTGCGGCTGCCAAGCGTGCGGGTCGCTGGAAAAAAATCCTGGATGAATCCGCCCAGCAATCGCGCCGCCTTCTCGCGCCGGTGCTCCATCCGCTCGCGCAGCCGGCGGAAGCGCTGCGCTCGGCCGCCTCCGCGGATCCCGGTGGCGCTTTGCTTTTTTTCTCGGAATCGCCCTCCGCGCCACCCCTTCGCGCTCTCTTGGAAGCCCATCGCCAATGCCGCCATGCCGTTCTGGCCATCGGGCCAGAGGGTGGCTGGACCAAGGAAGAGAACTCCGCGGCCATCGGAGTCGGCTTTGCCGAGGCCTCGCTGGGCTCGAGGATCCTCCGCACCGAGACCGCCGTCACAGCCGCTCTCGCCGTCATCCACTACGCCCTCGCAGTGAGTTGAAACTCCACCGCGATTCGCTCCAGAACATGCGGGCTTGTGTTTATGCTTCCCTCGTTCGTCTTTCGAGTTTCGATTTTCA
>JASHRU010000129.1 GCA_030037225.1 Candidatus Acidiferrales bacterium
ACGGTCCGCGGAACCCGCTTCCATCGCGCCCAGCGAACCCATGCCCCGATACGACTTGAACGTGCGGCCCTGGTAGAGGATTGTTTCGCCCGGCGATTCCTCAGTTCCGGCGAACAGGCTGCCGATCATCACGCAGGAAGCCCCCGCGGCCAGCGCCTTGGTCACGTCGCCCGAAAATTTCACCCCGCCGTCCGCGATCAGCGGCACGCCCGTGCCTTTCGCCGCCCGTGAAGATTCCAGGATCGCGGTAATCTGCGGCATGCCGGCCCCGGTCACCACGCGCGTGGTGCAGATCGACCCCGGGCCGATGCCCACCTTCAGGCCGTCGATTCCGAGTGCGATCAAATCGCGCGCGCCCTCAAAAGTGCCCACGTTGCCTGCCAGCAGCGGCATTTCCGGCAGCCTGTGCTTCACCGCGCGGATCGCTTCCATCACGCGTGTGGAGTGGCCGTGGGCCGTGTCGACGGTCAGCACGTCCGCCTTCATGCGCGCCAGCTCCACGGCCCGCTCCAGAAAATCACCGGTTGCGCCGATGGCCCCGCCGATGCGGAGCCGTCCATGCTCGTCCTTGGCCGCGTTGGGATACTGCTGCTTTTTCTGGATATCTTTGACGGTGATCAGTCCTTTCAGGTTGAAATCGTTGTCCACCACCAGAAGTTTTTCAATGCGGTGCTCTTGCAGTTTGTTCTCCGCCTCGGCGAGCGTCGTTCCCACGGGCACGGTCACCAGATCGGCTCCCGTCATCACTTTGCTTACCGGCTGGTCCAGATTCTGCTCGAAGCGCAGGTCGCGGTTCGTCAGGATGCCCACCAGCCGCGTCCCCCGAGTGACCGGCAGCCCGGAGATGCGGTATTTCCGCATGATTTCCAGGGCTTCGCGGATCGTAATTTCCGGCCGGATGGTCACCGGATCCACAATCATCCCGCTTTCCGAGCGCTTCACGCGGTCCACCTCTTCGCGCTGGCGCTCGATGGGCATGTTCCGGTGAATAAAGCCGATGCCGCCCTGCCGCGCGATGGCGATTCCCAGCCGCGATTCCGTCACCGTGTCCATGGCCGCCGAGCAAATGGGGACGTTCAGCGAAATTTGCTTCGCCAGGCACGTGCGCGTGTCCACTTGCGTGGGCATCACGGAGGATTGTCCGGGCACGAGCAACACGTCGTCGAAGGTGAGGGCTTCCTGAATCGGTCCGTCCATCATGTTCGTGTTCCCCGCAAAATGTAGCGCCCAAAAACGCAACCGCCCAGCAGGGTGCGCTGGGCGGGTCTTCAATCCGAATGGCGCTTGATTGGCGTCACAGTGAAGCATTCATTTTAGGCGGAGAAGCCCAGACCGTCAAGCGAGCCCGTTCGGTTGCGCGCTGCCGGTCCCTCCGTTACATTCGAGTTGTGATTCCGTTTGAGCCGCATCCGCGGTTGCACAATCCGCACT
The DNA here is from genome assembly GCA_030037225.1 of Candidatus Acidiferrales bacterium. Lineage (GTDB taxonomy): Bacteria > Acidobacteriota > Terriglobia > Acidiferrales > UBA7541 > JOPF136. The sequence goes on from JASHRU010000129.1 coordinate 1,432, forward strand.
GGATGACGCTGGCCGGCCGTTTCTGGCCGCGCAGCCTCGAACGCCTGCCGCTTCCTGCCGCGCGCTACTTTGAAGTAGAGCCTGGAATTCGTTTGCTGGCGCACTGCCACTGGCAGCCGGAGCCTGGGCGCCGTCCGGCAATCGTCATCGTCCACGGCCTGGAAGGCTCAAGCGATTCGCGCTATGTGACGGGCACCGCGGAGAAGGCCTGGGTCGCGGGCTTCAACGTGGTGCGCATGAACCAGCGCAACTGCGGCGGCACAGAAGCGCTGGCGCCCACGCTCTACAATTCCGGTCTTTCCGGCGACTATCGCGCCGTTGTGCGGGAACTGGCGGAACACGACGGCCTTCGCGAGATTTTTCTCGCTGGATTTTCCATGGGTGGAAATCTGGTGCTGAAAGCCGCGGGAGAAATGGGACGTGAAGCCCCGGCGACCGGGGCGTTTGCGGGCGTGGCCGCAGTGTGTCCTGCGCTGGATCTCGCGGCGTGCGTGGATGCGATCCACGAACCGCGCAACGCGTTCTACGAACGCTACTTTGTTCGCAATCTGATCCAGCGCTACCGCAGGAAGGTCGAGCTCTTTCCGCAGCAGTTTGCGCTGAATGGCGTCGAACGCGTCCGCACGATCCGGGAGTTCGATGACGTGATCACTGCGCCCTACTGCGGTTACGGCGACGCCGTAAATTACTACGACCGGGCGAGCGCGAAGCACGTGTTGGCCGCGATCGCCGTGCCGGCGCTGGTAATCACCGCTCAGGACGATCCGATGGTGCCGCACGCATCGGTGCGCCGCGCGGAACTCGTCGGCAACTCCCACATCACACTTCTGGATCCGCAGTACGGCGGGCACTGTGCGTTCATCTCGCGCCACGGCGGGCGCGGCCATCAGGACCGCGACGAGCGCTTCTGGGCGGAGTGCCGGATCGTGGAGTTCTGCGAAGCCAAATCGGGGTTGTTGTAGGGACACGACCTGCCCGCGGCAGGCATCTCGTGCTCCTGCCGTCTCAAGCGAATCAGCCGCAGGGATGTTCGAGCGACGGCTGCAATCCGGGCGCCAGGAGCTGGGCGGGGCCATCGGCCGTGATCACCATGTCGTCTTCCAGCCGCAAGCCGAAATCGCCAGTCAAATAAATTCCCGGTTCGTTGCTGAAGGTCATTCCGGGCGCGAGCACGGTGCGGCTGCCGCGCACCAGATAGGGATGCTCGTGGCCGTCGAGGCCGATGCCGTGACCCAGGCGATGCGTGAAGACCTTGTAGCCACCGGGATAGCCCGCGCCCGCGATGACGCCGCGGGCAGCGTCGTCCACGGTTCCGGAAGGGCGGCCCGCGCGCGCAGCCTCCAGTGCCGCTTCCTGCGCGTGGTGAACCGTATCGAACGCGCGGCGATGTTTCTCCGCTGGCGCGCCGAGCACGGTCATCCGCGTCACGTCGGATTGGTAGCCTTCCACCGACGTGCCGCCGTCAATCAGCACCACGTCGCCTTCGCGAAGCTTCTGCGGCGTGGTGGTGCCGTGCGGCTGCGCGGCCCAGCGGCCAAAAAGCACGAGTGCGCCGCCTTCGAGGCCCATCCGCCCGAATCCCGAGCGAATCAGCGCATTCACATCGCGCTCCGTCATGCCTTCCTCGATCGACGCGAAGACCGCGCGGTAGCAATCTACGGTTGCGGAGCAGGCCGCACGCATCAGGTCCAACTCTGCGGGTGATTTCCGGCCGCGGCAGCCAATGGTGACCGGGTTGGCGGAAGCGAACTCCAATCCCACGCCTGCTTTTCGCAGGCCGTCGTAGAAAAAGAACGGCACGCGCTCCTCGACGGCGACGCGGCCGGTGCGTACCCCGCGGTCCGCGAGTCCGGCGACGACCAATGCGTACGGGTCTTCATCCTCTTGCCACGTGCGGATTTCGGACGGAGGCTTGGCGAGTTCGCGAAGACGATCTGCTTCAAACGCGGGGCAAACGAAGAGCGGCTCACCGTTGCGCGGCAGCACGAAGGCCATAAGGCGTTCGCTCAGTCCCCAGCGAAAACCGGTGAAGTAGTAAAGCGCGCTGCCGGAAGTGATGTAGAGCGCGTCGAATGCGGGCTCCGCCGAGGCCATCAGCGCTCGCGCATGGTCGCACCGCGCGGCAAACTCCTCCGCGGCGATAGGATGGACGCGGTCGCCGAGGGGCTTGAGCGAGTCGAAGGCCTTGGGCAGCGGTCGTGGGGCCGCTCCTTGCGGAGCCGCTTCCAAACCGAGCGTGCCCATCGTGCCGGCTGCGGCGGCGCCCAGAAGGTTCGCTCCCATCCACGTCCGGCGCGAAATTCGCATGCGCTATGCCTCCTCGAATCCGCTGCTGGTTGTACTGATGCGGTGGGGGGAAGTCAAGGCAGGATCGCGCGCGCGGGATTTCCCGTGTCATGCGCCCCGCGAAATAATTTTTGCAACTTTTGTGAGGACGCAGGGTTTCCAGAATCGGGGTCGGCAAGTAAGCCCGATAACCTCGCAGCCAGCCCGTGCCCGGGGTGAGGCTAGCCGTTCGGCAAGAGCGGAACGGCGGGGAAGGAAGAAATGAAACGAACGCGTTATTTTCTTGCGGGGATGTGTGTGCTCGCTCTCGGCGCCGGACTCATCGCGTGCGGGAGCAACAACACGAGTTCCAACTCCAACTCGAATTCCAGTCCGCAGGCGGCAAACGGCTCGATTGCCATTTACGGCCAAGACGCGCCCCTTGCGAGCGTCATCACGTTCCAGCTCACGCTGATGAGCATGACGGCATCGGACGGGGTAAACACGACGACGCTGATTTCGGAGCCGCAGATGGTGGATTTTGCGCGGCTCACGGGACTGCGCACGCTGCTGAACCTGAACTCGGCTCCCACCGGCTCGTACACGAGCGTGACGCTGATGCTGGCGAGCCCGGTGATCGGCTACATCAACACGACGACGAATCCTCCGTCGGTGACGATGGAGGACGGGACGCTAACGACCTCGAGCGTCACGGTGCTGATGAATCCGCCGCTGGTGATCTCGAGCGGGGATTTAAACGGCCTGCGGGTGGACTTCGACATGCGCGAGTCGCTGCAGGTGGACCTGAACGGGCAGATTACCGGCACGGTGGTGCCGACGCTTGACCTCAAGCAGGTGAATCCCGCCAATGCGGAGGCGGAAATTGACGACCTTCGCGGAGGAGTGGTGTCGGTGAACGCAGCGAACCAGTCGTTTGTGATGCAACTGGCCAACGGCAATCAGCTTACGGTGCAGGAGAGCGCCACGACGGTCACCGACTCGGGCGACAGCCTCGCCAATTTCACGACGAACACGATCGTCGCGGTATCCGGCCTGCTGGACCGCACGACGATGAATCTGGACGCCGACGAGGTGTGCGTGCTCTCGCAGGACCATTTTATCGCCGACGGCTTGATCACCAACGTGAGTACGCCGACGGCATCGGACACGGACATCGGGATGTTCGTGCGCGAGGCGCTGCCGTCGAATCCGGCGTTTACACCGGACACGATCGACCCGTTCGATCTGCCCAGCGGGGCGAACTATCTGATTTACCGGTTGAACCTGCCGATCACGCAGCTCCTGTTCAACAGCGGGAACCTGATCACGGGGCAGAACATTACGCTGGGCGGGCCGGTAAACAATTCGGCGCTGACGGTAAAGCGCGTGGTGCTGCACCGCCAGGGCGTTTCGGGACCGTGGATTCCGGGAACCACAATGGTGCAGAACGGAAACGCGGGCTCGTTCCAGATTACCGAGCAGGGTGTGGTGGGTGTGCTCTTGAACAACGCTCCGCTGACGATTCTGACCTCGAACAACACCGAGTTCGACGGGCTTAGCGGGCTCAGCGCGCTCACGGGCAGCCAGGGCATTCCTCTGGTCGTGGCCGGATTGCTGCTACAGGACCCGGCGACGGGAGGTCCGGTGCTGGTTGCTTACCGCGTTTCGACTCCGGATTAGCACGATTTTCCTGCATGCCCCCACGCACACGCGGCGCCGGTTGTCCGAACGGCGCCGCGCGTGTTTTGTGCGCACCGATGACGTCGCTGCGACAGTCCGGCGCTGCCGTTTCCTGTGTCCCGGATGGAGATGAACCGCGGGGGGTCTATTCGGAGCGCGAGGCGACCACGTAACCCTGCTCGACTTTGATTTCCACTTCGTAGGGCGGGCGCATTCCGGGGCCGGCGGCGATCCGCCCGCGAACCCATGTGCCCGTGGCGTTGCCGAGGGCGAGCGGGTCGTACACCACCTGAGTGCACGAATCCACGACCATGGGATGAGCCGCGGCGAAGCCGTAGTCCGAGCGAAGTTTCGCCAGGTCGGTTTCCAGCTCGAGTTCGCATCGCCCGTAGGGAGCAACCGAGAGCAATCCCCAATAGCCGGGCGCGGAGGGCAGGCGGATAACCATTCCGCCGGAGAGTTCGCCGGTGGCGCGGTGGAATTTGAATTTGACCACGGTCCAGGGCTTGGCCATTTCTTCCACGGTGGCTACGGGCCCGGGCGCTTCGGGGAGCTGGGAAGCCTGTCCCGTGGTAGCGGAGCCCGCGGCATCGGCCGGGTGTTCTGGAGCGGAGATCACCACGGGAGCGGGAGGCGGAGCGGGCTTCATCTCGTGCCAGGCGAGAGCGGCGCCGGCGAGCAGAACGATCGCGCCGATGCCCGCGCCGGCCATGACCGTGGGCGATTGCCAGGCGGGCGGGGGCCCGGAGGGTTCGGCCTTCTGTTCCTCTTTTTTCTTGATTTCCTCGGGCGGGCGTTGAGGCACACCCGGAATGACTGGATTCGCGGGCTTGAAGCGATCGGGTTTGTCGGCCGGGCCGGACATGCCTCCCTCAGTCTCCGTCCCTATTTCTTGCGCAGGTGAATCTCTGTTCCTCCCCGTTCCCACCGGACCTCATCCATGAGCATATTCATCAGAAAGATGCCGCGGCCGTGATCGGACATGATGTTTTCGCCCACCAGCGGGCTCTGCACGTTGAGCGGGTCGAAGCCGTGGCCGGGGTCGCGGACAATAATCAGAATCTCGCCCGATTCTTCGCAGGCTACCGTGCATTCCAAGCGCTTTCCGGGATCCGACTTGCAGCCGTGAAGCACGGCATTGGCAAGGGCTTCGCGAAGCGCCATTTCGATGTCGAAGCCCTTGGCTTCGGCGCCGTCGTGCTCCTGGAGCAATTGCATCACCTGATCGGTGAACAGAGAGATGGCGCCGGTATCCGCGGCAATCACGGCGCTGAGACGCCGGCACAGCCGCTTGGCGTCGAATTCCTTGAATTCGTGCGAAGATTGCGTCACTTCGATGATCTCAACCGGCACAGGACGACCCTCAGCCCCGCGCAAGGGCTCCATCATAGGCAAATTGGCGGGCGCGGAACAATGGTACTAAGGTTATTCTTTGGACGAATCGCCCGGCGGGTCTGCGACCCGGCAACGGGCGCGAACGGCGCACCGCGTCCGCTCTCTCAGGCGTTCCGGCCGCTGGCCGCGCGCCGCGAAGCGCGCTCTCCCACGTGAACATCCATGGGCCGAGCCTGGGCCTTGACCGGTTCGATGACCTGCTGGCGCAAGTATTCGTGCACGTTGGCCAGCGCCGTGATCAGTTCCATGACGCCTTCGCGATAGGGTTCATTCGAGTCGCGGACGAGAGCCTTGAGGGCCATCTTCGCGTCCTCGAACATCCATTCGAACGCGCCGGGTTCGAGGGGCAGTTCCTTCTGCACATCCTCGACGGCGCGCCGCGCGCGGTTATAAGTTCCTTCGACGAAATGGTCCAGGCAGAAGCCGTCTTCGCGGAGTGCGAGCGGGACTTCCTGGTTGCAGCCTTCCATCCGGCAGCGAGCTGGTTGGCGGTCTGACATGGTCTCTCCTCCACAACAACGCGTACGGGTAGAAGAGGGGGCACGCCCCATGCCGCCCGTACCGCTCCAGTAGGTTCAACAAAATAGGGCAGTTAGGAAGAGTGCCTCAGGGTGGTACTAGAACTGAGCGGGAAGGGATGGGTAAAAAGGTTCCCGTCTGGGTAGTAGTGGAAAGACCCAGACAGGCCATAGCCTGCCTGGCGCTAATCCGGCTGAACGGACCGCAGGGGTGAACAGAACGGAATTCTGTTTTCCACCTCGTCGCGGGGGACAACCGCGACAGAATTAGCGAGACTCAGGATCGGCTTCTCTGGCTCATCGACCAGGTGTCGCGCCCCGGATTACTTGGGCTTGCTGACCCACATCAAGACTTGAAAACGAAGCCGCGGAAGTCCTTTGAATCAGCATCAACAAGCGCAGTATGCTTTGCGCGTTAGTGCCTTAGGACGGAGAGACAATTTGAAACTACTGGTCGTTGGTTTGGCTCTCTTTCCGCTTCTGTGTGCAGCGCAGGAGCGGCCGTCTGATGCGCCCATTCCCACACCACGCCCCGTTGACCGCTTCCTTGGTGAATGGAAGCTAAACACTGAAAAATCTTCCCGGGTCGGCCTTGAGAGCGAAACGGTGAAAATTGATACCGCGGGGAGCGAGTATCGTTTTGAGTACAATTTGGCGGGGGAGAACGGCGCGGTCCTGCATTGGTGGTTTGTCACGGGCATGAAGGGCGAATGTGTTAAGCCCACTTGGCCGAATGGGCAGAAGGGGACCAGCCAAGCATGCGTTACTCGCCTCGACGCCAACAGGTTTGTTGACAAGACACTATTTGGAAAGGACGAGTACGAGGTGAGTCGCGACGGTCAACGAATGACCATACACCGCACTTTGCTGCACGCGACGATGAAACTTGTGTTTGACCGCGCCGCAAGCTCAAATTAGTCATAGTCCCAGGTTCGCCCCACAAACTGAGCCAACCTTGGATTTAACTCCTCCCATTTTGCTAACGGAGGTAAATCGAGCCGGAGGAGGTCCGCAGTTCGAGCAACGGCCCACCGCCGCCTGCCTTGCCGTGGAGTTCGCGGCGGCCGAGAGTGCCTTGCACCAGAATTTCGCGATCGGTTTCGATTGTGCCGGAGCCGGAGTGCGCGTCGAGTTCGAATCCGGCGCCTTTCGGCAATTCGACGGTCACGTTGCCGGAACCGGTGCGCAGGTGCCAATCGCCCTGCTGCTCGCCCGCGGCTTCGATGTCGCCGCTGCCGGTCGAGCCGCGCAGTGCGCCTTTGATGCCGTGGACGCGGATATTGCCGGAGCCGGAGCTGGCTTCGACTTCGCCCGGTCCGCTCATGTCCACGCGGACGTTGCCGCTGCCGGAAGAGGCATGCAGAGCCCCGGCGACGCCTTCAGCGGTTACGTTGCCGCTGCCGGCGACCAGCCGGCCGCCGCCGCGCGCGTTGCGAAGGGTCACATCGCCGGAGCCGGCGGTGAGTTCGACGTGGCCGGCCGCGTCTTCGACGCGAATATTGCCGGAACCGGTGTGGCCGGTGAGTTCGAGGCCGACGCCCGAGGCGGTGAAATCGCCGGAGCCGGTGTGGGCGTCGAGATTGGTCTGGCCGGGCACGCGAATTTCGTAGGAGATGCTGATGTTGCGGTAGAGGTCATCATCGTGCGTCTGGCCGATGCGGATGGTGTTGCCATCTTGCTCGATGGGCGGGTTCTTTTCGATTTCCTGGATGCGCGCGGCCATTTGGGAGTCGTCGTAATCGTCGCCATGGCTGCTGCGAATTTCCGCGTGAATGACGACGCTCGACGAATCGCCGCGAGTGACGTGAATATTGCCGGAGCCGGTGCGCACGTCCACCGCGGCGGGTTCGGAGACTTTGAGCGTGCGGTCGAATGAACCGCGCGCGCCGCTGGGAACGGCCCAGGCGGCGGCAGCGAGCGCCGCGGCCAGCGTGGCGGTGAGAATGCCCTTGGTGCGGGTAGCAGTGATTGCGTTCATGAAGACCCCCCTAATCAGCAAAGGATACGCAACCGGCGGCCGATGGGTTCCACGCAGCCGGCCTTGTCCCGATTGGACGGGCGAAAACGGGCACGGTGAGCGGGGGCCAGGAGGCTTTAGGAGGGAGCGGGAGGCAGGGGCAGCACCCAAGGGCCGGATCGGAGACGATCGTCGAAATTAGGGGGTGTGCGCCGGGCGCACACGCGTCTCTAGCGAGGCACGGGAGGGTGATTTTGGGCGGTTGGGCGAGATGACGGGATTTTACGGGCCGAGGAACGGGCCGCAGGGCTCGAAATCGAGGTCGTGGCAAGGGTGTCCTTCTTACAGGGAGAACGAGGCGCTGTTTGGGCAGCGAAACGGGTTGCCCAGCGTTACAGGCAGGAAGATCAGGCGGCGGTGGCGCCGTGGCACTTTTTGTATTTCTTGCCGGAGCCGCAGGGGCAGGGATCGTTGCGGCCGACTTTTGCGCCGGCGCGGATGGGCTTGGGCGCTTCCTGCTTGGCGGGGCCGGCGGAGAACTGGACCTGGGCCTGCTGCCGGCGGTGGCGCTCCTCGATTTCGCGGGCTTCCTGTTCCGGCTTCGCGGGCTGCATCAGGAAGAGGAAGCGGACGGAATCGGAGTCAATGCGCTCCATCATGTCTTCGAAGAGGTTGAATCCTTCCTTCTTGAACTCGACCAGGGGATCCTTCTGGCCGTAGCCGCGCAGGCCGATTCCTTCCTTGAGGTGATCGAGCGAGAGCAGGTGGTCCTTCCACTGCGCGTCCACGATATCGAGGATGATGCGGCGTTCGAGCAGGCGCATCATCTCGAGTCCGAAGAGCTTTTCTTTTTCCTCGTAGCGCTTCTTGGCGCGGTCCACGAGCCCGCTGGCGAGGTCGTCGTGCGAGATGGTCTTGAAATCGAAGCCGGCGGTCTTGACGTCGATGCCGAACTGGTTGAGCACTTCGGGGCCGAACTGCGCGACGTTCCATAGCTGCGGGTTCTGGTCGCGGGGGCAGTAGGTTTCGACGAGCTGGATGGCGATATCTTCCGCGATTTCCATAACGTAATCGCGCTGGTCTTTTCCCTCCAGGATTTCGCGGCGGATGGAGTAGATGGTCTCGCGCTGCTTGTTCATCACGTCGTCGTACTCGAGGAGGTGCTTGCGCATGTCGAAGAACTGGGCCTCGCGGGCCTGCTGCGCGCCCTCGATCTTGTTGGAGATCATCTTCGACTCGATGGGAATGCCTTCGGTCATGCCCAGGCGGTACATGAGGCCCTGAATGCGGTCGCCGCCGAAGAGGCGGAGCAGTTCGTCTTCGAGCGAAAGGAAAAAGCGGGAGGAGCCGGGGTCGCCCTGGCGTCCGGCGCGGCCGCGGAGCTGATTGTCGATGCGGCGGGCCTCGTGACGCTCGGTGCCGAGGACGTGGAGACCGCCGAGAGCGACGACTTCGTCGTGCTCCTGGCGGCACTCTGCGGCAAACTTCTGGTAGATGGGCTTCCAGCTTTCCTGGGGCACCTGGTAGATGCGGCCCTCGTACTGGAAGAGGACCATGGCGCCGCCGGGCTGGGCTTCGGAGGAGACGAGAGCGGTGGCGGCTCCGTGGGGCATGGCGAGCCGTTCGCGCAGGCAGAATTCGCGGGTGAGGGCTTCGGGATTGCCGCCGAGGAGAATGTCGGTGCCGCGGCCGGCCATGTTGGTGGAGACGGTAACGGCGCCCTTGCGTCCGGCCTGGGCGATGATCTGCGCCTCGCGCTCGTGCTGTTTGGCGTTGAGCACCTGATGGGGAACGCCGGCGCGCTTCAAGAGCTCGCTGAGCATTTCCGATTTTTCGATGGAAACGGTGCCGACGAGGATGGGCTGGCCGCGCTGGTGAATCTGCTTGATGCCGAAGTCGAGGCTGTTGTCTTCCTGAAGAATACCTTTGACCACGGCCTCGAATTTTTCGGGCTCGGTGCGATAGACCACGTCGGGGTTCTCGTGGCGGAGAAGCGTGCGGTTGGTGGGGATCACCACGACGTCGAGGTTATAGATTTTCTGGAACTCGGCGGATTCGGTTTCGGCGGTACCGGTCATTCCGGCGAGCTTCTTGTACATGCGGAAATAATTCTGAAAGGTGATGGTGGCGAGGGTCTGGTTCTCGCGTTCGATCTTGACGCCTTCCTTGGCCTCGACGGCCTGGTGGAGGCCGTCGGACCAGCGGCGGCCGGGCATCTGGCGCCCGGTGAACTCGTCCACGATGATGACTTCGCCGTCTTTGACCACGTATTCGTCGTCGCGGTGATAGAGGTGGTGGGCGCGCAGGCCCTGCTCGACGGCGTGGAGCGTGTCGATGTGGGCGAGGTCGAACAGGTTGTGGACGCCGAGCAGGCGCTCGCCTTTGCTCACGCCCTCTTCGGTGAGCGTGACGGCGTGGTGCTTTTCGTCCACGGTGAAATCGATGTCCTTGATGAGCTTGGGGATGAGCTTGTCGATGCGGTAGTACTTGTCGGTGGATTCTTCGGCGGGTCCGGAGATGATGAGCGGGGTGCGCGCCTCGTCGATGAGGATGGAGTCCACTTCGTCCACGATGGCGAACTGATGGCCGCGCTGGACGCAGTCGTGGATGTCGTACTTCATGTTGTCGCGGAGGTAGTCGAAGCCGAATTCGTTGTTGGTGCCGTAGGTGACGTCGGCGCGATAGGAGATTTCGCGGTCGCCGTCGGCCAGGTCGCTGACGATGACGCCGACTTGCAGGCCGAGGGCGTGGTAGAGGGGAGCCATCCATTCGGCATCGCGGCGGGCCAGATAATCGTTGACGGTGATGATGTGGACGCCGCGGCCGGCCAGCGAATTGAGGACGGCGGGAAGCGTGGCGACGAGAGTTTTGCCTTCGCCGGTCTTCATTTCCGCGATTTTGCCTTCGTGCAGGACCATGCCGCCGATAAGCTGCACGTCGAAATGGCGCAGGCCGAGCTCGCGGCGTCCAGCCTCGCGGACGAGGGCGAAGACGGGGACGAGCACCCGGTCGAGTGCCGCGTTGAGCTTGTCTTTGTAGTCGGAGGCGGCTGGGTCGGCGTCTTTGAGCGCTTCCTGCACCTGCTGGCGGACGGCGGAGACGCGCTCTTTCAATTGGTCGTCGGAGAGCGACTGCATTTCGGGCTCGAGGGCGTTGATCTCGACGACGCGGGGCTGGAGGCGCTTGATGTCGCGCTCGTGCTTGGTGCCGATGAAGCGCGCGACGACGCGGTCAATGAACTGGTCAACCTGCATGGGTTCGTTCGAGCCTCTGCGGCCGGAAATGGCGAGGGTTCATCGCCCGGCAACGGCGGGCACAATCCATCGGTGCATGCCGCAGATAATTGTAGCGTCTTTCCGTGGGAGGGCGCAAAGCGGGATCAGAACCGCGCAGCCCTGGCCGCAGGAGCCAGGACTGCCCGGTGAAAGGGGCACGGCGTGCCGTGCCCTACGAAGATCGCGCCGCTGGCTTGCTGAATCCGCGCGCGGCCTCTAAGATGGATTCCGGGGCGCAGTTCCGCTCCGGCTCCGCCAGCAAAATAGAGAAGGGAAGTGCCCAATGCCCGCAACGCCTACGCGTGAACAAATCATTGAAGCCCTGCGCGGCGTGACCGACGCCCAGACGCGGCGCGACATCGTGTCGCTCGGCTGGGTGGCGGGAGTGAACGCGAACGAGGGCGCGATTTCCGTGAGACTGGCGCTGGCAGCGCCGGGATTCTCGCAGAGGGAGGACGTGATCCGGCGGTCGCGCGAGACGCTGGAGAAACTCCCGGGCGTTCGCACGGTGGTGATTGAAGTGAGCACGCCGCCTCCGGCGGCGGCGCCGGTGCCGCGGCCGATGTCGGACAAACCTCCGATCGAGGGCGTGAAAAACCTGGTGGCGGTGGCGAGCGGAAAAGGCGGCGTGGGGAAAACGACGACGGCGGTGAATCTGGCGCTGGCGCTGACGCGGCTGGGCGCGTCGGTGGGCTTGCTGGACGCGGACATCTACGGGCCCAACGTGCCGGTGATGCTGAACGCGAAGGAAGCGCCGCTGGTGGAGAACGAACGGCGGATCCAGCCGGTGATGGCGTACGGGCTGAGGATGATTTCGATGGGCCTGCTCGTGCCGGAAGACAAACCCATGATCTGGCGCGGGCCGATGCTGCACAGCGCGGTGACGCAGTTCCTGCGAAATGTGGCCTGGGGCGAGCTGGATTATTTGATTGTGGACCTGCCGCCCGGAACGGGCGACGTGCAACTGACGCTGATTCAAAACGTGGCCGTTTCGGGGGCGGTGATTGTGACGACGCCGTCGGTGGTGGCGCTGGCGGACGTGCGCAAAGCGATTGAAATGTTCCGGCAGGTGAACGTGGAAGTGCTCGGCGTGGTGGAGAACATGAGTTATTTCGCCTGCCCGCATTGCAAGGGACGCATCGACGTGTTCGGGCACGGCGAGGGACAGCGGATGGCACAGATGTTTGGCGTGCCGTTTCTGGGCGAGATTGAGATCGATCCGGGCATCCGCATTGGGGGCGATACGGGTAAACCGGTCGCCGCCTTTGGCGAGGATTTTCCCGGAGCGAAGAGTTTTTACCAGGTCGCCCGCGCCGTCGGCGAACGGCTGGCGGAGATCCACGCTTCGGCGTCCGGCCCTGTGGTTCAAATTCTATAGCGCCACTTACATGACGATACGCAGCTACCGCGGGAGATCGCCACAGATTGCGGCGACGGCCTACATCGATCCAGCCGCGGTGGTGATTGGCGACGTGACCATCGGCGAGGATTCGAGCGTGTGGCCGTGCGCGGTCATTCGCGGGGACGTGCACTGGATCCGCATCGGAGCGCGGACGAATATTCAGGACGGGT
>JASHRU010000012.1 GCA_030037225.1 Candidatus Acidiferrales bacterium
CACGGGGATTCGCGAGCGGCATGTGGTGGAAAACGGCGTGGCGGCTTCCGATCTGGCCACGGAAGCCGCCCGCCGCGTACTGGCCCAGACCGGAACGCCGGCCGACGAAATCGAGCTGATCGTTGTCGCCAGCGTCACGCCCGACATGATGTTTCCCGCCACGGCCTGCCTGGTGCAGGAGCGGCTCGGCGCCAAACGGGCCTGGGGGTTCGACCTTTCGGCCGCCTGCAGCGGGTTCGTCTATGCGCTTACCGTGGCCGCGCAGTTCGTCGGCGCGGGCTCGCACCGCAAAGCCCTGGCCATCGGCAGCGACGTGATGAGTACCATCCTTGATTATAAGGACCGCGCCACGTGCGTTCTCTTTGGCGACGGCGCCGGCGCCGTGGTGGTCGAGCCGGCCGGCAGCGGCGAGGATGGCATCCTCGATTTCACCCACGATGTGGACGGCTCCGGCGGGCCCTTCCTCTACATGCCCGGCGGCGGCTCGTTGCACCCGCCCTCCCACGACACCGTGGAAAAGCGCATGCATTACGTCCATCAGGACGGCGCGCAGGTGTTCAAATACGCCGTGCGCCGCATGTCCGACCTGGCCGAGGGCCTGCTCGCGCGCAACGGATTCACCAAGAACGATCTCGCGCTCGTTGTCCCGCACCAGGCCAATCTGCGCATCATCCGGGCGATGCAGGAGCGGCTCGGTCTGGACGATTCCAAGGTGATGGTCAATATCGACCGCTACGGCAACACCACCGCCGGCACGATTCCTCTCGGACTGTGCGATGCCGTCGCCCAAGGAAGGCTGCACAAAGGCGACCTGGTCATGCTGGTTTCCGTCGGGGCGGGATACACCTCGGGCGCGATGCTCCTGCGCTGGGCCTACTGATCGGACCGGAACACTGCTTTCACACATCCACGCCGAGAATTTGGAAAACGATGCGAGGAGGAATCTAGTAGGAGCGCATATCCGCAGCGGCGGCTGCGGTACGCGCCAGGCGCTGGTCCAGCAGAACAGCCGCAAACCGGGCGCACAGCGTCTGTTCCCTCTCTGCCCAGCCATGCAGCCCCGGCATAAAGCCGTTGATCACGCGCTTTACCGCGGCTAGCGCTCGATAATATGCCCGCGCCGCCCGCAGCCCGCGCGCCTCAGGGCCCACCTGGGGGCAGATGCGCTGGAGCTGGACCAGATGGGGAAAGTCTTCGGCCTTCAGCGGACGGCTCGGAAACCCTTCAATTTGTTGGACATAGCCGGTCAGGGGCTGTTCCGCGACCGAGGCCAGAACCGCCCGCGCATAAAACACCACAAACTGCCCGAGGGCAGCAATCGAGAACGCGAGTATCAGAACTCCGAGCATGTTTCGTCTAGCGCGGCTAGTATGAAGGCGGCTGGCGGGGCCCTCAATGGTGCCGCCGTACTAGCCGCCTGGACACTGTACTTTCAGCCAGCTTTAATATCACCGACGGAGAAAATCAAGGGGGTTCCATGCGCATCGACTGGCAAAGGCAAATCAAACGAGCGGCGACGCTGTTCCTGCTCCTCGCAAGTGCGGCACTGCTCGCCACGGGGGCGTCCGTTCGGCCCGCGCAGCAAGACCAGTGGGCGCCTGCCGCCGACTCGGCTGTGCGCGGTCTGCTCCGCGACCAGGCCGCGGCCTGGAATCGCGGCGACGTGGACGGGTTCCTCGCCGGCTACCGCAATTCCGGCCAGACTATTTTCGCCGGTTCGCAGGGAATCATTCGCGGCTGGGAGCAGCTCCGGCAGCGCTATCACACCTATTATCCCGACCGCCAGGCCATGGGCACGCTCACGTTTTCCAGCGTGGAAGTAACCTTCCTCTGCCCCGATGCCGCGCTCGCCGTGGGGAATTGGCATCTCGACCGCGACGCCGGGCCGGTCGGCGGAGTCTTCAGCCTCGTGCTCCGGCAATACCCCGAGGGATGGCGGATCATTGCCGACCACACCAGCGTGGTTCCCGAGGCCGCGCCCGCGCGCCAGAACTGAGCTGCGAAACGGCAGGACTTCTCGCCGCTATTTTCTCCGCGCTGGGTTTCCCTTTGCGCCAGAATTCCGGAATAATGTTTAGTTTCATGACTCCAGCCCAAACTTCGCCGTTGCCATTCTCCCGATCCACGGCCGTGCTCATCCTGCTGGGCCTGGCTCTGCTCATCTACGTCGGCAACGCCGCCCAGCCTGGCCTGCTCGACGACGCCGATGGCGGCCATGCCGTCGCTTCCCAGGAAATGCTGCGCACGGGCGACTGGGTCGTCTTGCACATCAACGGCGTCCGCTGGATGGAAAAGCCCCCGCTGCACTATTGGGCTGTGGCGGTCAGCTACGTGCTGCTGGGCGAGAGCGCGTTTTCCACGCGCCTGCCCCTGGCTCTGGCCGTGGCGGGGCTGGTGGTGATGGTTTACGTCTTCGGCCGGCGGTTCTTCGGCGACCGCGCCGGCTTCTATGCCGGCCTCGTGATGTGCACGAGCATCGGCACCTACATGTTCACGCGCATCATGATTCCCGAGGCGATTTACTCCCTGGAATTCACCGCGGCGTTTTATTTGTTCCTGCTCGCCTGGACCGGCGCGATCTCCCTCCGCCAGGGCTTTTGGAGCGTCGCCGCGCTGTGCGCCCTCGCGGTGCTCACGCGCGCCCTGATCGGCATCGTGTTTCCCGCTGCCATTCTCACCATCTTCGTCCTGCTTACCGGACGCCGGTCCCCGGCCTTCGGGAGCTGGCGGGAAATCCCGTGGGTCTCGAGCCTGCTGATCTTCCTGGCCATCGCCGCGCCCTGGCACATCATCGCCGGCATGCGCGCCTGGCGCCCCGACGCCCCCGGATTCTTCTGGTACTACTTCATCAACGAACAGGTGCTTCGCGCGCTCGGCTACCGGTACCCGCACGATTTCTCCGCCGTTCCGCTGGGCATCTGGTGGGCGGCGCATCTGATCTGGTGGTTCCCCTGGAGTGTTTTTCTGCCGCTCGCGTTTCGCAAATTGCCCCGCCCGCGCGACTGGAACCGGCTCGACGCGCCCGGCATGGCGCTTCTGTTCGTGTGCGTTTGGGCTGGCTTTATCCTTTTCTTCTTCTCTCTCACCGCCAGCCGCATGGAGTACTACAGCTTCAGCGCCTGGCCCGCCATCGCGTTGCTGATTGGACGCGGCATCTCGCTCGCCGAGCAGGAGTCCGAAAAGTGGATGCGCCGCCTCCAGGCCGGAGTCGCCGTGGCCGGTGCGCTCGCCGCCGGCATTCTTGGCTGGCTTGTGTGGGTCTCGCGCAACGTCCAGGTGCACGGAGATATCAGCGACCTGCTGCAATTGAAGGAGCTGAATTTTTACACCGTGGCCATGGCCAGCTTCTTTGATCTCACCACGCGCGCGTTCGCCTTTCTGCGCGAGCCTTCCATGCTGGCTGCCGGCCTGTTTCTGTTCGGTTTTACCGGCGTTTATCTGCTGCGCCGCCGCGGGTGGGCGCTGGGCGCGAATATCGCGCTTTCGCTCGTGATGGCCGCGTTCTTTTTCGTGGCCAATCTCGCCTTCCAGGTTTTTGAGCCGCATATGTCGTCCAAGCGCCTGGCGGACGACCTGCTGCGCTACCTCAAGCCCGGCGACGCCGTGGCCATCTACGGCGAGTATTACGGCGGGTGCGCGCTCGGCTTCTACCTGCACCGCCAGGTGCTGCTCTATAACGGCCAGTATCAGGGTCTGGAATTCGGCTCGTACTACCACGATGCCCCGAAAATATTCATGGACGATCACAGCTTCCCGCAGCTTTGGAACGGCTCGCAGCGCGTCTTCCTGTTCGCGCCCAAAGGCGAGACCCAGGAGGTTCTCGTCCGCCTGCCCCGCGATTCCAGCTACATCCTGGCCGAAAGCGGAGGAAAGGTGATTTTCGTCAACCAGCCGCTCACCCCCGACCAGCCTTCGCTGGCGCAGCTTCAGGAACGCGGCTCGCTCCCCGCCGTGCTGCGACCCTAGGGGTCGCCTAAAGGAAACTCACGCTCGGCTCTCCGCGTAGGTATATTGGGCTGGCGCGAGAGGCTACCATCGACCGGAAAACTCTTGCGCCTCGTGGGGGAGGATTCCAAACCAAATGGACCGCAGAACATTCTTGGTGCGCTCGGGTCTTGCCGCGCTTGCGCCTCTTTGGCCGCGCTCGCTCTTCGCCGGCAAGCCGTTTCGACGCCGGCGCCCCTCCGATCCCGACTGGCCTTCCCCGGCCGCCTGGAAGCGGCTGAACGATGAAGTGGAAGGGAATCTGATTCCCGTCGAGTTTCCGATCGAGGCCTGCATCAAGGATGTCGACAGCGACGCCTGCAAAAACCTGCTCGCGACGATCAAGAATCCGTACTACATCGGCGACCAGCCGGGCATGACGCAGACCCTCGGATGGGTGGATGCCTGGTTCACGAAACCAAGCGTTTATGCCGTTGCAGCCAGGGATGTGAATCACGTGGCCGCGGCGGTCCGCTTTGCCCGCGAGAATCATTTGCGCCTGGTGGTGAAGGGCGGTGGCCACAGTTATCAGGGCACGTCTAATTCCGCCGATTCCCTGATGATCTGGACGCGCCATATGCACGACGTCATCATGCACGATGCGTTCGTCCCGAAGGGTTGCGAGGGCAAACTCGTTCCCCAGCGCGCCGCCAGTTGCGGCTCCGGCGCCATCTGGATGCAAGCCTATGACGCCGTCACCACGAAAGCCGGCGGCTACGTGCAGGGCGGCGGATGCACCACCGTGGGCGTCGCGGGGCTGGTGCAAAGCGGCGGCTTCGGAAGTTTTTCCAAGCATTACGGAACGTGCGCTGCCGGTTTGCTCGAAGCGGAGGTGGTGACCGCCGACGGAAAAATCCGCATCGTCAACGCTTGCAACGACCCCGACCTATTCTGGGCGCTCAAAGGTGGCGGAGGAGGCACATTCGCCGCCGTCACCCGCGTGACGTTGCGCGTGCGCGAGCTTCCCGAATACGCCGGCGGCGCCATCTTCCGCGTCAAGGCTGCTTCCGACGATGCCTTTCGACGCTTGCTGCGCTACTTCGTCGCCTTTTATAGCGACAATCTCTTCAACCATCACTGGGGCGAGCAGGCCATCATTGGCTCGAACAACACTCTCCGCCTCAGCATGGTTTCCTGGGGATTAACCACCGAAGAAGCGATGAAAACCTGGCAGCCCTTTTTGGACTGGCTGGGGCGCTCGCCCGCGGACTACACCATCGACCCCGGAATGGTGATCGGCAGCATGCCCGCGCGCCATTGGTGGGATGTGGCGTGGAGAAAAGAGCACCACCATCCCGTCTTCAATGCCGACTCGCGGCCCGGCGCACCCGAAACGAACGTCTGGTGGACGGGCGACGGCGGCCAGGTGGCTTGGACGATTTATGGATACGAATCGCTCTGGCTGCCCGCATCGCTGCTCAAAGACGATTCGCAGCAGCGGCTGGCCAACGCGCTCTTCGCCGGCTCGCGGCACGACTGGATCGGACTGCATTTCAACAAGGGTCTCGCCGGAGCTCCGAGCGAGGCCATCGAATCGGCCCGGGACACGGCCACGAACCCGTCCGTATTGGACGCGTTTGCGCTGGCCATCATTGCCGAGGACGGAGGCGGCTATCCCGGCGTGCGCGGCCACGAGCCCAACCTGGAGGAGGCGAAAAAAGCCCGCGACGATGTCCATCGCGCTATGAACGAGCTGCGCGCCGTCGCGCCCAACGGCGGCGCGTACGTCTCCGAAAGCGATTAC
>JASHRU010000130.1 GCA_030037225.1 Candidatus Acidiferrales bacterium
GTGCTGCTGTTCACGCTGGCGGTTTCCATCGGCACCGGCATCCTGTTCGGGCTGGCGCCCGCGTTTCAGATTTCGCAATCGCGGCTGAGCGAGACGCTGAAAGAAGGCGGGCGAGGGGGCGCGGGAGGCCGGCGGGGAAACTGGGTGCGCAGCACGCTGGTGGTGATCGAAATGGCCGTCTCGCTGCTGCTGCTGGCGGGCGCGGGGCTGCTGGCGCGGAGTTTTGTGAACGTGCTCTCGGAGAAGCTGGGCTACGATCCGCAGAACCTGCTGACGATGCAAATCAGCCTGCCTTCGTACCGCTACGAACAGCCGGAGCAGTTCGTGACATTCTTCCGGCAGGTGGGCGAGCGGGTGAGGGCGCTGCCGGGAGTGGAATCGGCGGGAATGATCAACTATCTGCCGCTCACCGGGTGGATTGGACATATTAATTTTGAGATTGCGGGAACAGCGCCGCGCGCGCGGGGCGAGGAACTGGTGACGCAATACCGCTCCGTGGATGCGCGGTATTTCTCCACCATGCGGATTCCATTGCTCGAGGGCCGCGAACTGACGGATGCAGACGCGGAACAGGGCCAGCCCGTGGCGGTGGTGAACCAAGCGTTTGCTCGGGAGTTTTTCCGCGACGCGGACCCGACGGGAAAGCAGATCCGCTTCCAGGTGGAGGCGCGGTCGCCCTTTGTTCCCGTGCTGAACGCTGCGTGGATCACGATTGCGGGGATTGCGGGGGACACGACGGAATCCCAGGTGGGAGAAGCCAAAGCGCCGATCGTTTACGTGCCTTACCTTCAAGACCCCTCGCCGGTGATGCGATTGGTGATCCGCACCGCGGGCGACCCGATGAGCCTGGCGGGCGCAGCGCGGCATGAAGTCGAGGCGGTGGACAAAGACCAGCCCGTATCGGAAGTCAAAACGATGGAACAATTCGTCGAGGCGCTCGCATCGCGGCGGCGATTGAACATGGCGCTGATGGCTTTTTTTGCCGCGCTGGCCACGGCGCTTGCGGGGGTGGGCATCTACGGCGTGATCTCCTACTCGGTGACGCAGCAAACGCACGACCTGGGCATTCGCATGGCGCTGGGAGCGCAGCCGCGGGACGTCCTGGGCCTGGTGGTGAGGCAGGGAATGCGGCTGGCGCTAGCAGGAATCGCGCTGGGGCTCGCGGGCGGCATTCTGATTCTGCGGCGCGTGCTCTCGCCGATGCTGTTCGGGCTGAGCGGTACGGACCCCACGATTCTGGCGGGGACAGCGGCGGCGCTGGCGGCAATCGCGCTTGTGGCATGCTACGTGCCTGCGCGGCGCGCCACGCGGGTGGATCCACTGACGGCGCTGCGGTACGAATAACGACTAAAAACGGGCGAGGCGGCGATCAGGCCGGGGGAGCGGGAGGCGGCACAGGCGCTTTCCAATCCGAGGGCGGGAACTCGATGCCCCAGAAGTGAGGGGCGGGCGAGACGAATTCAAGGCCGAGGCGCATGCCGCGCTCAGAAGCGCCGCCGATATAGACCACGCGGCTCTCCTGGTCCTCTTCCGTGGCCGGACTGCGCAGGGTGACCAGAGAGCCCATATCGATTTCCGCGTCGAGGTAGAGAAGAGCGCCGTGAGCGTTGATGACGATAGTTTCGGCCTGCTTGGTGAATTTGTGGCCACGGACGTCGCGGCCGGCGGCGCGCACGTGCATGCGCGCGAAGACGCGGGAACTGCGGCGCTTGTTCTCCGATTCGGACGCGGCCATACGGCGGTATCCTGCCCCAAGCGCGGAGTGGCGTCAATGGCGCGCGACAGGCGAGGCCTGCTTTCCACCACAGGCGTAAAGTTTGCGCTCCAAGTGCAGGGAACGGGGATTCGGAGGCGGGACTGTTACTGAATGGGGCGACACGCGAAGGCGGCGCACTTGAGCAAGCCGAGGAGGATGCGTAGAATTGGCGTTTCGCCCGCCTAGGGCCCAGAGTACAAGGAGCAGATCCGGAATGACCCCTATCGAGTACATCGAGTCGCGGCGGGACGCGAACCTGGCGGAACTCGTCGAGTTTCTTAAGATACCCAGCATCAGCACACAGTCGGAGCACAAGGCGGACGTGGACCGGGCGGCGCGCTGGGTAGTGGAAAAATTGCGGGGGCAGTTCGAGACGGTAGAGATGATCCCCACGAAGGGCCATCCGCTGGTGTACGCGGAGAGCCGGCAGATCCCGGGAAAACCTACGGCCCTGTTTTACGGGCACTACGACGTGCAGCCTTCCGAGCCGGACGACTTGTGGACCTCACCGGCATTCGAGCCGGCGGTGCGGGGGGGCAATCTCTACGGGCGAGGCACGGCAGACGACAAGGGGCAAGTGCACGTTCATTTGGCCGCGTTCGAGGCGCTCAAGAAGACGCAGGGGCGGCTGCCGGTAAACGTGAAGGTGATTATCGAGGGCGAGGAAGAGGTGGGCGGCGCGGCACTCAATGCTTACGTGAGGGAACAGAAGGAACGGCTGAGAGCGGACGTCCTGGTGGTGTCGGATACGAGCATGCTGGCGGAGGGTGTGCCGTCGGTGACGTACGCATTGCGCGGGCTGAACTACTACCAAGTCGAGCTGACCGGCCCGGCGCAGGACCTGCATTCGGGCGTATTCGGGGGCGCGGTGCCGAACCCGCTGACAATCCTGGCGGAGCTCTTTGCCAGGCTGCACGACAAGAATTTCCGTGTAACCGTCCCGGGTTTCTACGACGATGTGAGCACGCTCACGAAGGCGGAACGGCGGGCCCTGAATGCGCTGCCGTGGAAACTGAGCACATTCAAGAAAAACGTGGGAGCGCCGGCGCTGGCGGGCGAAAAGGGATATTCGGTGGTGGAGCAGATGTGGTGCCGTCCTACGCTCGAGTTGAACGGGATGTGGGGCGGGTACATGAGCGAAGGGGCCAAGACGGTGATCCCGTCGAAGGCGTGGGCTAAATTCTCGACGCGGCTGGTGCCGAACCAGAAGCCGGAGAAGATCGCGCGGCAGGTGGAGAAATACATCCGCAAACTGCTGCCCAAAACCGTGCACCTGAAGTTTGAGGTGCTGAGCCTGGGCAAACCGTGGGTGGCGCCTTACGACCATCCGTACTTCGAGGCGGCGCACCGGGCGCTGGAAAAAGGCTTCGGGAAGAAGGCGGTGTTCATCCGCGAGGGAGGCTCGATTCCGTTCGTCACCGACATGTACGATGCCTACAGGATTCCCTGCATCCTGATGGGATTCGGCCTGCCGGACGAAAACGCGCACGCGCCGGACGAGCACATCTCGCTGGAAAATTATTTCGGCGGAATCAAGGCCGCGGCGCACTTCTACCAGGAGCTCGCCCGGGCGTAGCGAGTGCGATATTTCCCTTGCGTTATGCGGGTTCGGCGGCTATAGTGCGCCGTGCTCGGTTGCAGGAGATTCGCGCAGCCCGGCGCCCAATTTACCCCAAATTGAATTTCTAAAGAGGAGACAAGAATTCCATGGCAGCAAAGCCAATGAGCAAGAGCCAGATTGTTGCGGCGATGGCCGAGAAGTGCGAGTTGAAGAAGAAGCAGGCAGCGGGCTTCTTTGAAGCGCTTGCGGCACTCGCGGCCAAGGAGTGCAAGGGCGGTGCGGGAAAGTTCGTGATTCCCGGCATCGGCCGGTGCGTGAAGCGCCACCGTGCCGCGCGCATGGGCCGCAACCCGCAGACCGGCGAGGCGATCAAGATCAAGGCCAAGACGGTGGTCAAGATCTTCGCGGTGAAGGCGTTCAAGGACGCCGTGCTAGGAGCGAAGTAAACCCAGGCGTTCCACAATTGAGAGGTCAGCCCCCGGTGCCGAGCGCTCCGATCAACGGAAGCGCAGGGCCGCCGGGGGTTTTGTCTTTTCTGGAGGTCAGGCGGTAGACGTTAGAGGTTTGCGGGAAGAGCGATCAGGAAGCGGAGGCGGCGGGAGGCTTCACTCGTTTGTCGTACAACACCATCAGCATTGTCGTGAGGATGCCGATGCCGCTGATGACCCACCACATGCGCTGCGGCTGATGCCGCACCTCTCCGAAGTAGTGGAGCAGCCCGCCGCCCAGAACACCCGCGATGAAATAACCGATGGCGATGGGCAAAAACGCGTAACCCATGAATAGGCCCTCGCGCCCGGGCGGAGCGAGCCGCGAGACGTATTCGTAATAGCGCGGCGACTGCGTGATTTCTCCGAGAGCGAGAAAGAACATGGTCAAAACGAACATGGGCGCGGCGGGATCGATGCTGACGTGGCTGCCGAATGCGGCGAAGACCGAGCCAACCGCGCCGGCCAGCGCCGGCGAAGCGGGATGCACGGCCAGAATGATCCAGGAAAGGCTGGAAATCAGGATGCCCAGGGAAATGGCGGGAATGGCGGGAATGCGGCGGGTAAGATAGCTGACCAGGATTTGAAAGCAAATCACGGTGAACGCATCGGTGGAGAGGAGAAGCGCGACCGGAGCTCTGGGACTGATGTAGCCGCGGACAAAGAGCGGGGCGCCGATATACTGCTGCCAGAAAATCACCCAGTATCCGGAAAAAATCAGAAGGAAGAGCACGAAACGGAAGTTGGCGAGCACGCTGACCATGTTGCGGAGCGCGGCGGCGATGCTGGCCACCGGGGCGCGGGAGTCGGCGGCGGTCTCGTGAAAAAAGAAAAGGGTGAACCAAAACATCAGAAAGACGCTCGCGGAGGATACGCGGAAGACATTCTCGCTTCCCCAACCGAGCTTCTCGCCCACGAGCCAGGCCATGATGGGCCCGAGCGTGCCGCCCACATTCACGAGGGTGTAGTAGATGGAATAGCCCATCGAGCGAACGTTTTCCGCGCAGGCGCGCGCGGTGGTTCCCGCGACGCACGGTTTGACCACAGCGGGGCCGAGCGCGGGGATCATCAGGATGGCGAGGACCAGCCACTTGTCGCCCAGCGCGCCGCGAAGGGACTGCATCCAGGGAGCGGAAAGCGAGCCGAGCAGGAAATAGCCGGCGGACATTACGAAATAGGCGAAGAGCAACGCGCGGCGGAAGCCGAAGCGGTCGGCGAGCGTGCCGCCGAGCACCGGCAGGAACCAGACCACGAAGCCGAATATGCCGGTGAGCCATCCCGTCAATTCGGAGGAAAAATGGAGCTGCTCATTGAGGTAGATGGCCAGAACGGCCGTGGTTCCGTAGTAGGCGAGGCGTTCGAACAGCTCGGTGAAGTTCGCCACCCAAAAGGACGGATGGAAGCCCGCGCGGATGTCTGCCAGACGTTCTCCGAGGGCCATCGAGATCGCTCCTTGAGGGCGAAGCCGGTGGATTGTAGCGGAAAAGGCGGGAAAAGCGCACAGGCCCTTCCCCGCCGCGGCGGCCCAGGTGCAGGCTGAAAGAGTTTGCCGCCTGTGCGCCCACCCGGTTATGGATTCACGCGCTGGCGGCGGTGTTTGTGAGGCATACCTGTGCTAGCATCCCTCATCGGGCCAGAGCGCCGGGAGCTTGATGACTATCGCTACGATGCAGGCTCTCCGGAAGCCGCGTCCCGAGCCGGGTGCGCAGATCGAGAGCGTTCCCGTTCCTTCGGCACGCCCCGGAGAGGTGCTTGTCCGCGTTCGCGCCGCGTCCATCTGCGGCACCGATCTCCACATTTACCACTGGGATGCGTGGTCCGCTTCGCGGCTGCATCCGCCGCTCACGTTCGGGCATGAATTCTGCGGGGTGGTGGAATCGGCGGGCGAAGGTGTGACGGGCTTCCAGCGGGGCGACCGGGTGACGGCGGAAATGCACGTGGCCTGCGGGCACTGCCGTCCCTGCCGCGCCGGGCAGCAGCACGTGTGCCAGAACGTCCGCATCCTCGGAATCGACCGGGATGGATGCTTCGCCGAATTCGTCAGCGTGCCGGCAACGAATTTGTGGAAACTGGACGCGGCCATTCCGGACCGCTACGCGGCGATCATGGATCCGTTGGGCAACGCGGTGCACTCCGTGCTGGCCGGGCCGATTGCCGGATGCACGGTGGGAGTAACGGGCTGCGGCCCGATCGGACTGATGAGTATCGCCGTGGCCAAAGCCTGCGGCTGCTCGGCGCTGTACGCCACAGAAATTTCTCCGCATCGCGCGAGATTGGCGGCGGAAATGGGCGCGGACCTCGTCCTGAACCCGAGAGAGAGCGACGCGGCGGCGCGCGTGCTGGCGGAAACAGGGGGAGCGGGCGTGGACGTGCTGCTGGAAATGAGCGGCAATCCCGCGGCAATCCGGCAAGGCCTGCAAATGCTGCGGCCGGGCGGGCGAGCGTCGCTGTTGGGCATTCCGTCGGAGCCGGTAACGCTGGATCTGCTGCGGGACGTGATCTTCAAGGGCGCCACGGTGCTGGGCATTTACGGGCGGCGCATGTACGAGACGTGGCTGCAAATGGACGCGCTGCTGCGCGACGGCCGGCTGAAGCTCGATCCCCTGTTCAAGGAACGTCTGCGCATGTGCGACTACACGCGCGCGTTCGAACTGCTCGAACAGGGCGCCGCGGGAAAGGTGCTTCTGGTCCCCAACGGCGCGGAGTGAGGCTGCCGTTCGCGCCGGCCCTGCCGCCTGAAAATCCGGAGGAAAGATGCCGAATACGAAGAGGCCACAGCTCGCCTATCTCGGAGCCGCGCTCGAAGAGCTCAAGCAGCAGCACCGCTACTTTCATCTGCGCGTGCTGGCCGCGGAGCAAAAGCCCGTAGCCACGTTTGACGGAAAAAAGGTAATCAACCTGAGCTCGAACAACTACCTGGGCCTGACCAGCCACCCCAAACTGCGCCAGGCAGCGGCCGCGGCCATCCGGAAGTACGGGGTCGGCGCGGGAGCGGTACGGACGATTGCCGGAACGATGCGCATCCACATGGATTTGGAACGGCAAATCGCAAAGTTCAAGCACACCGAGGCGTGCGTGGTGTTCCAGTCGGGATTTACGGCCAACGCGGGAACGGTGGCGGCGATCCTGGGAAAAGACGACCTGATCATTTCCGATGAGCTGAATCACGCGTCCATCATCGACGGCTGCCGGCTCTCGAAGGCCACCATCCGCGTGTTCAAGCACAAAGACACCGCGGATTGCGCGAAAATTTGTGAGGAAACCAAGGACTGGCCGGGGCACAAACTGCTGATTACCGACGGAGTTTTCAGCATGGACGGCGACATCGCGCCGCTGCCCGCGCTGTGCGGCCTGGCGGA
>JASHRU010000013.1 GCA_030037225.1 Candidatus Acidiferrales bacterium
AACCGCGCGGTGTTCACGCAGGTGAACAATGTCACGGGAACGCTAAATCTCATCTGGGCCATGCGGAGGGTGACGCCGAGCTGCCACCTAGTGAAGCTGGGCACCATGGGGGAATACGGGACTCCCAACATTGATATCGAGGAAGGGTTTATCGAAATCGAGCACAAAGGGCGGCGGGACGTTCTGCCATTTCCATGCCAGCCCGGGTCCTTCTACCATCTTTCGAAAGTTCACGACAGCCATAACATCCGGTTCGCAGTGAAGATCTGGCAGCTTGCGGCAACGGATTTGCACCAGGGCGTGGTGTACGGCATCGATACAGACGAAACCTTGCGTGAGCCGCGACTTGCGACGAGCTTTCATTACGACGAGGTCTTCGGCACGGCGCTCAACCGCTTCTGTGTGCAGGCAGTTCTAAGCATGCCGCTGACGGTGTACGGCAAGGGCGGGCAAAACCGGGGGTTCCTGAACATCCGGGATACGCTGCGGTGCGTGGAACTGGCGATATTGAATCCGGCGAAAGGGGGCGAGTACCGCGTGTTCAACCAGTTCACTGAGACGTTCAGCGTGAAGGAGCTTGCCGAACTAGTGGTGACACAGGCCGACAAACTGGGCATCCGCGCCACGATCGAACACGCGCAGAATCCGCGCGTGGAGATGGAGGAGCATCATTACAATCCGGCACATGTCCGGCTGCTCCAGCTTGGCCTGGAGCCTCATTATCTTTCCGATGTCCTGATTGACAGCATGCTGCGGAAAATAGAGCAATACCGCAACCGTATCAAGGCGACAATTATCCAGCCCCGAGTCCAATGGAGCCGGCGGAGCGCCTCTCGGGAAGAGGAGAAGTATACCTGGGCGGGCGCATGACGCGGCTGCCGGAGCGTGCCGCGAGCGAGGCTGACTAGCCGGGTCTGATGATGCGAAGAATCTATCTGAGCACCATGATCATGGAGTTTGTCACCTTGATCGGGCAGCTCATTGCCTACCGACTCGCGGCCTCTTACCTGGGAAGCGTTGGATTCTCCGAATACGCCTTAGTAAAACGCACCATCGGATTAATTCTTCCTGCGGTGATGCTGGGCCTGGGGGTGGCGATCCCTCGCTACGTTGCCCTGTGCGCAGGAGAAACCGTGCAGAAAGACCGCAACAGTTACTTCGCGGCCGGCATGCTCCTGTTCGGGGCTTCCGTGACCGCGAGCGTGGCCCTGCTCATTTTGTTCAAGCGTGCGGTGGCCTACCTATTCTTCGGCAGCGGGAGCTACAGCTATCTAGTAGCACCACTGTGCTTGATGATTTGTGGGCTGGGGCTCCATACCGCCTGTTACGGTTATTTTCGCGGCCGGCTGGAGATGACCAAGGCCAACGTCCTCAACCTAATCAACCAGGGAATTGTGCCGTTGGTGGCTTTCCCTTTGTTCGCCACAAACATCTACCGCTTGCTGAATGGGCTGGGCGCCTTTTGGACGGTCATTTCCCTGGCTGCTCTTCTCACTGCAGGCCTGGGCAAGACCAGTTTCGAAATTCGCCCGCGGATTTCCGAACTGTTCCGCTACGGCGTGCGCAGGGTATTCGCGGATTTCTTCCAACTGGCGTTTCTGACCCTGCCGGCGACGTTCACGGCGCATCTGTACGGAATTCAAGAAGCGGGTTTTGTGGCCTTTGGCACCTCGCTCCTCACCATGGTGGCTTCGTTCTTTTTCCCGGTCGGCGCGGTCTTGCTGCCCGAAGCCAGCCAGATGGTAGGCGAGGGAAACCTGCAAGCGTTGGAACGACGTACCCTTCAAGTGCTGAGCGCATCTTCCCTCATTTCCCTTGCCGTGATCGGAGGAATCTTCCTGTTTGGCCGGCCGGTAATCTTGCTGTACTTGGGGAGCGCATTCGTCGATGTGGTCAGCGTGGTGCGCGTGATGGCGCTTGGTGTGCTGCCCTATTCCATCTATGTATGCCTTAAGAATGTGATCGACGCACTCTCGGTCAAAGCCATTAACTCGCGGAATATGATGATCGCTTTCGGACTTTTCCTTTGCATTTCGTCCAGCGTTTACCTGGGAGTGCGGGGACTGCTGTACATTCCAATATTCGTCGTAATCAGTCTCTATCTGCTGGGCGCGCTGACTATCCTGGCGATCTGGCAAATTCTTACAGGTTCAGAGGCGCGGGATATCCGCCTCGCAAGACGCTGAGACAGACACGATGAAGCGGAGTACGATCATCGGCTTTTTGATTGTTTCCATCGCGGTATGCCCGCGGGTACCGATACCGATATTCATTCAATCGAGAATCTTCGACCTGAGGATGGAGGATGTGATTCTGGCGCTTTGCCTGCCGTTTGTGAGCTGGCGTGCACTCCGGCTTGCAAAGCCCTTCAGAGCATATGGCGTTTATCTTGGGGTAGGCGCGGCGATCTCCATTTTCGGCATATGCGTGTACGGAATTGATCCAGCCAGGACCTTGCTGTATCTCATGAAGGAAGTCGAGTTCGGCCTACTCGGCTTGCTTGTGGCAAGCTGGATCCGTACGCAGGACGATTTTGGTTCGGCCAAGCGTGCGTTCGTGGCCGCAGCGCTAGCGAACTTGGTCTGGATCGGAGTGCAGATTGGCACACACGAAACCAGGCCGCTCTTTGTAGTGGAATCGACTGCCACAGATACCTATTACGACCCGCTGGCGGCGCGATACGAGTCCTACGGACCGGGGCTTATCAATGAGGTCGGTTCGTTTCAAACAGGCGAGTTCTTTCTGGCTACCCTACTGCTTTCGTTCGCCAGCGCCCAGTTCTCCAAAAAATCGGGTCCGCGGTGGGGCTATATTCTTCTTGGAGGTGCATCGGCGGTAGCAATT
>JASHRU010000014.1 GCA_030037225.1 Candidatus Acidiferrales bacterium
GCCGTTCGGGGCCCACATTGAATCACGATGGGCCGCCGAAGGAAATCCACGCCTGGCAGATTCGGGCTGCCCGTGGCCACGCAGCGGTCATGGAAGATCGCCGGCGACTTGTGAGCCTCCAAGACCTGATTGGATGAGCACACACTTCCAGCTTGACACTAACCCTTAAGGGTCATAGCATCACCCTTCAGGGTGAACAAGGCGCAGTTGGCCACCGCGCCGCCGTCCGGTGGAGAAACATGGCCCTCCTGGAAGCGCGAAATATCGTCAAGTGCTACACGGCGGTTCCCGCCGTGAACGGGGTCACGTTCTCGCTGGAACCGGGCGAAGTGCTGGGGTGTCTCGGCCCGAACGGATCGGGAAAGAGCACGATCGTGCGCATGCTGACCGGACTGATTCAGCCGACGAGCGGCGAAATACTCTCCGGCGGTGCAAACATCCAGAAGAACCTGACCGGCTATCGCGAGCGCCTCGGCTACGTTCCCGAAGAGCAGGAGCTTTACCCGTTCCTTTCGGGCTGGGAATACCTTGAGTTAGTGGGAACGCTGCGTGGTCTGCCCCGCGCGGCGCTGGCGAAGAAGATCGGCGCGATGCTGGATCTGTTCTCGCTCTCGCCCGCAAAATACGTAGCCATCGGCACGTACTCGAAGGGAATGCGCCAGCGAATCCTGCTGATCGCCGCGCTGCTGCACGATCCCACGCTTCTGATTTTCGACGAACCGCTGTCGGGCCTCGATGTGACCTCCGCGCTCATTGCCAAGAACCTGATCAAGTCGCTCGGCGAACGGGGCAAAGCCGTTTTCTACTGCTCGCACGTTTTGGAAGTAGTTGAAAAGGTGTGTACGCGCGTCATGATCCTCCGCAAAGGCAAAGTGCTGGTGTACGCGGCGAACGCGGAGATTCAAGAGCGTGCGGGCCAATCGTCGCTGGAAAACAGTTTCGTTCATCTGGTGGAGGAGCGCGACGCCGCGCGCACCGCACAGGACATTATCAGCGTCATGAGGGCGGCATGAGCCCGGATGGGCCAAGACGCGCTCAGAAGGCCGGCCAGCATAGGGAGCCATTTGCGCGATTGGTACGGCACTCGATCGAGCGTGTGATGCACGGTGGCGACGAATCCGGAGAACTCGATTTTGGCATCGGCGCCATGCTGGCGTTGTTGGCCGCTCCCGGCGCCTTCGCGTCGATCCTCATTGTGGGGGAATACGGCAACACCCACGTGGATGTGGACGCAGCCTCGCTGCCCGCCGAATATTTTTTCATCGTGCTGGCGATGGCCACAACCGGGGCAGTGGCCATCTGGAAATGGGACGCGCTCATTCCCGACCGGCGCGACTATGCGAACCTTGCGCCGCTTCCGATTCGGGCGAACCAAATCCTGTACGCGAATCTCACGGCTCTGTTGCTTCTGGCCGCGATCCTGGGTTTCGATGTGAATGCGGCATCGTCCGCCCTGTTTCCCCTGGTCGCCGTCGTTTCGCACTGGTCATTTGGATACACGGCGATCTTCTTCGCGACGCACCTTTTGTCGGTATTCCTCGCGAGCGTGTTCAGCTTTTTCATCGTGCTGGCGATTCTTGGTCTGATGATGGTGGTGCTTCCTTATCGAGCCTTTCGGAGATGCTCGGTTTACGTGCGCTGCGGTATGGTCGCCTTTCTGGTGGCCGTGCTTTCCACGACTTCCGAGGTGAGCGCGATCGTCCAGCATCTGTCTCCAGGGTCGACGCCACTGGTCCAATTCCTGCCGACGGTTTGGTTCTTGGGACTGTGCCAACATCTGCGAGGGCTGACGGATCCGGCGTTCGAGACGCTGGCGAAAATGGCGATCGTTGCTTCTGTCGCGGCCCCAGCGCTGGCAACAACCGCCTATGCGCTAAGCTACCGCCGCTCTTTCGCGAAGATCTCGGAATCGATGGCGAACTTCGCCACCGTCGGCGGTGTGATCCGCCAGAGGAGGTGGCATCGCGCGACGGATCTGTTCCTGCGGACGCCGTTTGAGCGTGGCTGCTTTTCGTTCGCACTGAAAACACTGTTCCGGAGCGAGAACCACATGCTGATCGTCGGCGGGTTCGCAGGAGTTGGTATCGCTCTTGCTTTGGAAACGCTGTTTCAATCGGCGAGCACTGGCGGCGCGAGCCGATGGCCGTCCGCCGCGTTGCTCAGTATTCCCCTGATCGTGCTCTACCTCCTGCTTATCGGACTGCGGTTTTCGTTCGAAATTCCGGTGACCCAGAGGGCCAATTGGGTTTTTCGCGTACCAACGAACCCCGACGCGAGCGAGTGCCTTGGCCTCGCGCGGAAAATCATGCTGGTGTTCCTAATTCCACCACTGCTGGCGATCGCGCTCCCGGCGTACACCTTCGTCTGGGGCTGGCGAGTAGGAGTGATCCACACGGCCGTCGTCGCTGCAGCGTCGATGCTACTCATTGAAATCCTGCTCGTGAGCTTTCGCAAGATTCCGTTCACCTGTTCGGTGCCTCATTTCAAAAGCAACTTTCCCATTTCGGTTTTCTTCTGCGTTCTCGGGTTCATAGCGTTTACTTCGTTTGTTCCAATCATCGAGCGGCAGGCGTCTGACCATCCACTGTGGTACCTGGGATTCATTCTCGCGCTAACCGGAATCTGGCTGGGCCTGACACATTTTCGACGTAAGATGACCCGTTTCGATAGCCAGCCTATTTTTGAAGAACGGTCCGATGTCGGCGATGTGAGCGTCGAGGTCCTCAATCTCAGCTGGATAGCAAGGGACACTGAGAGAACCGTTTAGGGTGGTCAAAGAAATGGCTATTGAATTCGAGTTCCGGGGCGAGTGGTACAGGGTGGACACCCCGCAAGAGGTAGTATCGCTCAAGAAATACCTTAGAGCCCACGCGCAAGAGGAAGAAAGCCCGTCCTCTGATTCCTACGCCGGTCTCCCTGCACGCGGGAAGTGGACGAGCGATCTCTTCACTTTGCTGATGGAGAGAATTGGCTACTTCGAGAAAAAATTCCTGGCCGCTCTCCTAAGCGTCTCCCACCCCATAGACGCCAATACAGTGATCGGCTTGGCCTTTCCGGACCACTACCGATACGAAAAAAAAAGGCTGCGAAGGAAGGTGGAACGGGATGGATTGCTGGTCCTGGGGGGCATCCAGAGCGGGCTCGTTCGCCATGTCAGGGCTCTCGGGTTGGAGCCGTTCGACCTATACCAAGTCCACATTAGCTGGAGGGATGACCGGCGCACCAGATATTTCACGTTGGATCCGGGCTTTCGCTTCACGGCTGAGGAGCAGGGCTGGCCGCCCCAATTCCTCCGTGAGGCTCTGGGGACATGACCGAACAACTGGCCGTAGAGGAACACGGATGGAAGGTATAGCGGGAGATGGGCAGGGAACGGCCGGCGAGGAGAAGCGTCGTGTGGTCGTGCGCGTTGCTGCGGCAGAGGACGTACTCCGCGAGATGAATGCTTTCATCGGAAGCCTGCCATAGGGCCATGCGCTGCTTCCTCAGATTGTCAGTTCCATCATATCCGCACCCATCGTGCAGTCGAACTTCATTCCCTGCGATTTCATGTAATCCCAGCAGGCGCTGAGGATGTTGTCGAGCGCGATGTCGTCGTGCATGGGGTCGTGATGGTAGAGGCAGAGCCGCTTCACTCCCGCCGCATGGGCGGAATCTACAGCGTCCTTCCACGTGGAGTGGCCCCAGCCCTTTTTCCGCGTGTATTCCTCTTCGGTGTATTGCGCTTCGCGGATATAGAGGTCGGCGCCGCTCACAAACTCGTCCACTTCGCGGTCCAGGCGCCGGTTCATGTCGTTCACGCCCGCCAGCCGGCAATAGGGCTCGTGGTCGGTGAGATACACCAGCGATTTGCCGCCGGCTTCGAAGCGGAATCCGACCGCCAGCCCTGGATGGTTCAGCCCGAAATGAGTGACTTTCATGTCGCCCAAATCGAGCGGGCCTTCCAGTTCGTGAAATTCCAGGCTGCCCTTCAGGTCGCTGAGTTCTACGGGGAAATAGCTGCCGTCCATCTGTCCGGTGAACACTTTCTCCAGGCTCTTATCGGAGCCGCGCAGGCTGTAGATGCGGATGCGATTTCCGGACTGGTAAACAGGCAGGAAAAAAGGAAAACCCTGGATGTGGTCCCAATGGGTGTGGCTCACGAAGAGATCGATTTCCAGGGGCATCTCGCCGAATTCACGCTGGATGGCGACCCCCATCTCGCGCGCGCCCGTGCCGCAATCCAGCATGGAAATCCGCCGGCCACGCCGCATCTCGATGCAGGAGGTATTGCCTCCGTAGCGGAGAGTCTTGGGGCCAGGCGTGGCTATCGAGCCGCGCGTCCCCCACAAGCGAAGCCAGAAGGTGAATGCGTGCGCAGCCGCTTCTTCCGCGAGCGATTCGAGAGTGACGAACGCTTCGCACACCTTCTCCATCAGCTCTTCCATCTCGTAGGGTTTGATCAGATAGGCATTCGCGCCCATCTCCATCGCCTTGCGGATATCCACGGGATACCGTTTTGCCGAAGTGGCGATGATGTAGGTGTCTTTGAGATCCGGATCGTTGCGGATTTCCTGGCACACGGCATAGCCGTGAACTTTGGGCATCATCAGATCCAGCAGGATGACGGGCGCGCGTTCTGCCCGGAGCATTTCGAGCCCGGCTTGGCCGTCGGGCGCTTCCAACACCTCGTAGCCCGCCATTTGCAGGCGCATGACCGCCAGTTTGCGAACGTCGGCATCGTCATCAATCACCAGGATTCGGCGGGCCATGGTTTGGGATGCGGATTGTCCCATGGGTTTTAGACGGATTCCAGTGCCGCAGACAGGATTGTAATCGAGCCCAAGGCCGGGATTCGCGCGCCGCTTTTGCGCCTCAATAGACGCGCAAGACCACGCAGTAGTCGTCGAAATACACCGCGGGATAAGTTTTTCCGTAGGCGGCGATGTCCACGCGGTCCGCAGTGTCCACGCTCGAGATCCAATCCGTGTGAAGGAAAATGTACTTTACGTGCTTCTCCGTGAGCTGCCGCTTCTGCGCGTCCATATCTCTAGTTTCCAGGTCGTCTTGCAAAGTTCGCGCGACTTTTCTGGACAGGGTGGCCACGACGATAGGCCGTTCGTGGAAGGTCTGGTAGAGCATGTACGCGTTTCCCTGCAGATATCCGCGAGGAAGGTCTAGGATGCCGAAATTTGTGTCCGTATCTCGCGCAAGGACTGCATATGCAGGGGGCGCCGCGAGCGCCGTCCGGGAAAGCCCCACGGGGTAGTAGTCCAAAAACACGAGCAAGAACAGAAGCGCGAGGACCGCGGCGAGCAAGCGCCGGCGCCGCCGGCAGGACGCAATGAGTGCA
>JASHRU010000131.1 GCA_030037225.1 Candidatus Acidiferrales bacterium
GCTGCGGAATTATGCCGTTCGATTTGCGCTTGCCGGACGCGGCCGGCGATTATCGTTCCACCAGATCTTCGAGGCCCGCTTTGTTCTTCAGGATTACGCTCGAGCCGTGCACCTCGACGAGCTGGTTCTTCTTGAAGCTCGCAAACAGCCGCGTAACGGTTTCCCGCGAGCACCCGATCATCCCGGCGATCTCTTCGTGCGTCAGCGTCAGCGTGGCCCGCACCGGGCTGCCCGCGTCCTTACCGGGAATCGGTTGCAGATCCAGCAAAAACCGCGCGAGTTTTTCCGCCGCCGAATGCGCCAGCCCCAGATAGCGCACCTCCTGCGTCATTTCGTGGTAGATGAGGCTCAGCATCTCCGCAACTTTCAGTGCCGCATCGCCGTGGTCCTTCAAAAATTGCAGGAAGTCTTTGCGCGAAACAAAATTTGCCTGAATTGGCTCCAGCGCCTCTGCCGTGAGTTCATAGCTCTGTCCCGAGATGGTCCCGGGCAGCCCCACGATTTCGCCCGCGTCCGCCACCCGCACGATCACCGACTTTCCGTCCGCCGCCGTCGCCGTCAGTTTCACCCGTCCATTGCAGATGATGAACACTCCGCGTGGTTCTTGGCCCTCCACGAACAGCACCGCGCCCCGTGGATACGTGGCCGATGAGGAAATCGAATCCAGATCGGCGAGCACAGCCGGGGCAAGATTGCAGAACAATCTCTGCGTGTGTACCGGACAATTCAAGCAATTGTCGATGACTTTCAACCCGTACGGGGTTTTCATGGCATCACCGCCGTGTGGAATTATACGTCGCTTCACCCTGGGAATGACCAGCATCCGCTGAGGCATCTGCGCTCCTTCCGGTAAGCCCGCCCTCCGGGGTTCCCTTCGCGCACCAGCGTCACATGAGACCTTGTCAACTTCCCGTGACGGACCACACCTGAAAACGTGACCTGCGTCACAGCGGCTGAAAGCCCGTGCGGCACACACTCTGCCTGCCTGGGAGGCGCATATGCAAAAAGACGAAAGGGACCTGCTCGACGTCCTCAAATTCGAGCTCAATTTCGTGGAAAAGGGCGGGTACAACCCCTCCCCACGCGAGCCCCGCAAGATGAACTTCATCTTCGAGGATTCGCCCACCTGCATGAACTACGACTCGAAAGACAATCCCGGCCCCTGTGGCGAGTGCGTGCTCATGGGCCTTGTTCCGCCCGATCAGCGTAATCAGACCATCCCCTGCCGTCACATTCCGCTCGATGCCGCGGGCCAGACACTGGACTCCCTCTACCGCCAGGCCGGACCCACCGAAATCGGCGAGATTTACGAGCAGTGGCTCCGCGCCACCATCGCCAGGCTCACCGAGGAGCGCGAAAAGCGGCCCGCCCCACCTGCGCAGGCGCCCGCCGCCTCCGCTGCGCCGGCTCTTGCCGAGCCCTTGTTCGGCAAGCTGCATCCCAAGTGCGCCAATCCCGCTTGTACGGCCGCCTTTCACTGGCTTGCGGGCGGCAGGTTCTACCGGTTCATTCCCGGTGAACTCACCGATTCCACCAAGGCCAACGCTGCGGATCAGTCGGGCATCTCCGTCACCGCCAGGCATTACTGGCTCTGCGAGGCTTGCGTGCAGTCCCACACGCTCAATTACAAACCCGATTCGGGGGTCGTGGTCGAGCGTCGCTGGCCCGAGCTTCCCGTCAGCGAGCCTGCGAAACAGCTCTCCGCTGCGCGCCGTTGATTCCGGCGCGCCGCGCCCTCACACCAGGCTGGCCGGTGCCTCCCAAGCGCAAGACGGCCAGCCTGGCCTCTCTTCCCTTGCCGCTTTCGTGCACCGGGATTCAAAATGCAGCGCCAGCCCGCAGGTAGCGGGCATGGCCCTTCGACTGCGAAAGGCACCCACCATCGGCGCCTCTCGCCCTTGCCCCCATCAGTTCTTGAATGATCACCTCGCGGCAGCGAGGCTTCCCGCGAATGCCCTA
Organism: Candidatus Acidiferrales bacterium; assembly: GCA_030037225.1. Classification (GTDB taxonomy): domain Bacteria; phylum Acidobacteriota; class Terriglobia; order Acidiferrales; family UBA7541; genus JOPF136. Next base: position 1,960 of record JASHRU010000131.1, read on the forward strand.
GGGCCGGATCGCCACTTTGATCACATTGTCCCGACGGTTGCCGAACAGCTCGTACGCCTCCGTGATGCGGTCGAGCGGGAACGTATGCGTCAGCAGAGGTTTCAGGTCGAGCCGTCCGTGTCGCACCAGTTCCATCAGCACTCTCATGCGTTCCTTGCCGCCCGGGCACAGCGTGGTCACAATCTTGTGGTCTCCCAATCCCGCCGCAAACGGCTCTACCGGCACCGAGAGCTTGCCGGAGTACACCCCCAGGCTGCTCAGTGTTCCCCCCGCTTTCAGTACGCGCAGCGCATTCTCGAAGGTCGGCTGCGTTCCCAGCGCTTCGATGGCCACGTCCACCCCGCGTCCTCCTGTCAGGCGCCGGATGGCCTCCACCACATCCGTCTTGGTGAAATCGAGCACCACGTCCGCTCCCATTTTCCGCGACATCGCCGCGCGCACCGGGTCCGATTCCACGCCGATGATCAGGCTTGCTCCCTTCAGCCGCGCGCCCGCGGTGGCGCACAATCCGATCGGCCCCTGCGCGAACACCGCCACCGTGTCGCCGAGTTTCAAGTGCGCCGATTCTGCCGCCGAGATTCCCGTCGAAGCAATGTCGGCCAGCAGCACCACCTGTTCATCGCTCAGCTCGTCGGGAATTTTCGCCAGGTTGGCCTGCGCGTTCGGCACCAGCAGGTATTCCGCCTGCGCGCCGTTGATCGTGTTGCCGAATTTCCAGCCACCGATCGGCCCGCCGCACTGCGACCAGTGCCCCGTCAGGCAGTCGGCGCACTGTCCGCACGGAGTGATCGCTCCCACGAGCACACGCTCGCCCACGGAATAGCCCGTTACCCCCGCGCCCAGTTCGTAAATCACTCCCACAGGCTCGTGCCCGATCACCAGTCCCGGGCGAACCGGATATTCACCCTTCAGGATGTGTAGGTCGGTCCCGCAGATCGTTGTCAGCGTGATCCGGATTACCGCTTCGCCCACTCCCGGCCTCGGCAGCGGCACGCGTTCGATGCCGATCCGCTGGGGCCCTCGAAAGACCAGGGCGCGCATTGTGTCGCTGCTTGTTGTTCGTTCTCTTTGCTGTTCGACTGCGGTCGTGGTTGCCATGTCTGCTCTCCTTCACCGGTTGCGCTTCCGCTGGACAAGCTGCCACTTCGCCGGCAAACCGCTCCGTAGCCGCAGTCACGTCGGACGGTGATGGAAATCACGTCTGTGGGAAGAAATGTGCTGTATCCGCCTGCCGGGAATAGAGTTGGCCCGCTCGGACGCGGCTTAACGTGAGGCTCGCTCTACCATTCCACGCAGCGTCGCCAGCGGAATTCTCCGGCGCTCCTCGTCTGCGCTATCGTCCTGGCGCACTGCCGGCGCCTGCATCCGGGCGCTCTCCTGAAGCACTTTCTCAATCCCTGTGCGTCGGCTCTTGCGGATTCGGAAGGTCCCTTGCGCCCACCCTACGATGTTCATTTGTCGTCCGCGGTCCTCGGTGAAGAACAGCACCACTTCCTCGCCCTCGGTAAACCGCGGCGCCCCTGCCACGCTCATCCTCTGCCCGCCCGACTCACCGCCCGGCAGACGCACCGTGAATCGCGACGGCGGCTCGCCCTTCCACGCCTCCGCCACTTCAAACGTGCTCAGCGTCCATACCATGCCCAGGTCCATCGTGCTCTGCACACTCACGCATCTCACCCGCGCCACGTAAGTGGCCTGCCGCGTGAGCTCGCGCACGTCCATCGGCGCTTCCGTCGCTGCATGCGCCGCCGGAATCCATAGTGCGCTTAGCCACACGAGAGCTGCCGCAGCCGCCCACCTCGTCCTCCGGTTCATCCGCATATGTCCCCCCGGTGATGCCCTGTGTCGTGCGCGGGTCTAGTCGCGCGCGCCTCCGCACCCCGCCGCGTCGTGCATGCGCAGCGACCGCGCTTTGATTCGCCGTCTATGTTGATTGACTGTGGCCGTTCCGGCCCCGCGGGCTCCGCCCCGCCAGGCCGGCCTCATGCGGAAGGATACTAGCAGGTTCGATCGCCGCGCAGCGACCCTTCTCGCTCCCGCTTGTCGCGCAAGCCGCAATTGCGCGCGGGATGCCGGAATGGCCGCGCAGCACTACGAATCCAGCATCCGCACGAAAGCGCTGTACCGCACGCTGCTGCCTTCGTCGATCGCTATCAGCGAGAGCCGCAGTTTCGCGCCCGCCTTACCGAACGGCAGCGACGGGTAGTCGCTTCCCTTGGTCACGTATTTGCGCGGCGCTGTGGACTTCACTCCGCCGCTCGGATTGAATGTCGGGCCCGGCATCATGCTCGCGAAATTGTCCTCGCTGGCTTGCAACTGGAAGAGTGCCCGCCTCTCCGGCGTCAGGAAAAGTACGTGCAGTACGAATTCCCAATTATCTCCGAGCTTGGAAATGTCCACTGCCAGACCGTCCACCGGCCCGCTCGCTTCTACCGCATCCCCTCCGGCTTGATGCCGCGTCAGGCTTACGACCATGCTGCATCCCTCCCTGGAGCAGGGTTTCGATGGGAGGGGATTCTAGCACGGCGCATCGCTGGCAAATGTTAACGCTCCGTCCCAAGCTTACCGCGCCCCGGCGGTATAATGGTCTGAACATGGCTCTTCCGCCCGGAACCCGCGCCGGCCATTACGAGGTGCTCGGTCCCCTGGGCGCCGGCGGCATGGCCGAGGTTTATCGCGCCCGCGACACCCGGCTCGGCCGTGAGGTAGCTCTTAAGGTCCTGCCCGAAGTCTTCGCCGCCGATCCTGGCCGGGTCCAGCGCTTCGAACGCGAAGCACGGGCCGTCAGCCTGCTGAATCATCCAAACATTCTTGCGGTGTTCGATGTCGGCACCCACGACGGTCTCCCCTACCTGGTCACGGAACTCCTTGAGGGCGAAACCCTCTACCAGCGCCTCCGCCATGGCGCTCTTACACAGCGCCGGGCCATCGATTTCGCTCAGCAGACAGCCAAAGGCCTCGCTGCCGCCCACGAAAAGGGCGTGATCCACCGCGACCTCAAGCCCGAAAACCTGTTTGTCTCCCGCGACGGCATCGTCAAAATCCTCGACTTTGGTCTCGCCAAACTCACCCCCGAAGTCGAATCCCGCCACTTTCCCGGCGCCGGCCCGGCCACCGAATATGGCGCCACCATCGGTACGGTCGGCTACATGTCTCCCGAACAGGTGCGCGGTGAACCCTCCGACCATCGCGCCGACATTTTCAGTTTCGGCGCCATTCTCTACGAGATGCTCTCTGGAAAGCCCGCCTTCAGCGCCCCTACCGGCGCCGAGAGCATGGTGAAAATCCTCAAGGAGGACCCGCCCCCTATTCCCCTTCCTCCGGCGCTCGACCAGGTCTTGCACCACTGCCTCGAGAAAAATCCTGAGGACCGCTTCTATTCCGCCCGCGATCTTGGCTTCGCGCTCCAGGCCTTCTCCGCATCGGAGATTTCCTCAACACACAAGATTCCGTCCGAGGCGATCGCGGCCCGCAAGCGCATCCTCTGGTTGCGCACCGCCGCGATAGTTGCCGCCATCCTCGCGCTGGGCCTTGTTGCCGGGCATTTTATTTGGCGGGCGCCTTCCCGCGGCTTGCCCGTCTATCAGCAGATCACCTTTCGCCGCGGAAACGTGAATTACGCGCGCTTCGCGCCCAACGGCCGTGCCGTCCTCTATAGCGCCACCTGGGAAGGCGAGCCCGTGGGAATCTATGACGTGGAGCCCGAATATCCGGGTTCACGCCCGGTCGGCGAGCCGGAAGCCCTTCTGATTTCCCTCACCCCCTCCGGCGAACTCGGCATCCTGCACCATGCGAAGTATCTTCACCATAGCGAATGGGTTGGGACCCTCGCCAGCATGCCTCTCGCTGGCGGCGCTCCCCGCGACATCCTGGAAAACGTCGAAGGCGCTGACTGGGATCCCACCGCCTCTTCGCCCGAGCGCATTGCCGTCGTGCGCAAAGACGATGCCAGCGGCAAAATGCGCATCGAATTCCCCATCGGCAAGATCGTTTATGAGACGCCCGGCTGGGTCAGCCACATCCGCGTCTCGCCCAAAGGCGGCCGCGTCGCCTTTCTCGATCATCCCGTTTTGAACGATAGCCTCGGTTCCGTCATGACCGTGGATTTGAACGGCAATAAGAAAATTCTCTCGAAGGATTGGGGCGCCGAGGCGGGCCTGGCCTGGTCGCCCACTGGCAACGAGGTGTACTTTTCTGCGGCCCGGGCCGGCTCCACGCTATCCATTTATGCCGTCACTCTCGATGGCCGCCTCCGCGAAGTGCTTAGCGCCGCGGGGCGCCTCATCCTCCACGATATTTCTCCCGACGGCCGCCTGCTCGTTGCTCCGGAAGCCGTCCGCAGTCTCCTCATCGGCTCCATTGCCGGCGCCAAGTCGGATCGTGAGCTCTCCTGGCTGGATCACTCCTTCCGCCCGCACATCTCCGCCGATGGAAGCGACCTGTTGTTCACGGAAGGTGCGAGCGCTGCCGGGACGCACTACGCCGTCTGCCTCCGCAAAACGGATGGCTCCCCCGTCGTTCGTCTCGGGGATGGTACGGGCATGGGACTTTCTCCCGACGGCAAATGGGTGCTCGCCATGGTGGCGTCCACTCCCGCCGAGTTGATGCTGCTGCCCACCGGCGCCGGACAGTCGAAAACCCTTCCGGGCGGCGACTCGTTCGAAGCTTACGGCACCGGCTCCTGGCTGCCCGACGGCAAACGCATCCTCTTCACTGCGAACCTGCCCGGCCAGCGCCAGCGTGCGTATATCCAGGAAGTTCCCGATGGTTTTCCCAAACCCGCGCTCCGACCCGGCCTTCTCCCCCAGCCGGACACTATTTCGCCCGACTCGCGACTGGTGGTTTGCCGCCGCGAGGACGGCACCTACCTGCTCTGTCCTCTCGATGGAGGTGAACCGCAACCCATTCGCGGCATTGTGGAAACGGAGGAACCCGTCGGCTGGACCGCCGACGGCCACGGCCTCTACGTCGCGGATTTAAGCGACCTGCCGCTGGCGCTCTGCAAGCTGGATCCCTTCACGGGAAAGCGGGAACACTGGCGCGATGTCGCCCCCGCCGACACCACCGGCCTCTCCAACGCTTCCGCCATCACCATCACGCCCGACGGCCGCTCCTACGCCACCACGTACGTCCGCGTGCTCAACGAGCTCTACACGGTGCAGGTCACCAACTGACGCGTGTCATCCCGGATCCGCCCGGGCGGATGAGGGATCTGCTTCTCGCCTGTCGCAGGTCGTCCTGCAGGGAAGCCAGCCGGGCCGGTCAGCTCCTACTTGCTCAGCGCGTCCACCCCCGCCTTTGCGCACTGCCCATCCTGCGCGCTCGCCCCGCCGGAGACCCCGATCGCGCCCACAATTTTCCCGTCAATGATCAGCGGAATCCCGCCCTCGAGCGGCGTCGCTTCCCTGAGCCCCAGGAACCGCAGGTTTTCCCCGCCGGCCGCGATTGCATCCTGAATCGCCTTTGTGGGCCGCTTGAACCTCGCTGCGGTGCGGGCCTTTTCGATGGCCACTTCGGCACTGCCGTTCTGCGTGTTGTCCATTTTCTCGTAATAGACCAGCGTGCCGGCGGGATCCACTATGGCCACTGCCATGAACCAGTGGTTCTTTGCCGCCTCAGCCACCGCGGGTGCGGCGGCCTTCTTCGCGTCCTCCAGGCTGATCGGGGCTCCATACGGATTCGGCATCTGCGCCCGCGCGCCGCTTACACACAGCGCCAGCGCCAGAGCAAATGCAAGCAACACGGCGTTTCGCATGTTCATCCTCGGATCTCCTCTCTGTTTCCGTGCTTTGTGCTATGGATTCGACAAAGGCCGGATACGGCGACGCGGATTATCGTCCGCGTCCCCCGGAATCGCAAGTCGCTCAGAGGGAGAGCGTAGCCAGGAGTATGGCGGGGTCTTCGGAGGCCGACAGCCGGAATCCGGCCCTGCGCAGCAGCCCCTGCATTTCGATGTTCTCTTGCAGCATGTACGCCACCAGCGAACCCACCCGTTCATCCCGGGCAATCAGAACCAGCCGCCGGACAAGCTCGATCCCAATGCCCTGCCGCTGCGCCTGGTCGCGAACAATCAGCGCCACCTCTGCTGAATTCGTTCCATGCATTTTGCTCATCCGCCCGATCCCCAGAATTTCATGCTTCCCGCTGTCCGCATCTCTCTTTTCCGCGATCAGCGCCATTTCCCTGTCGTAATCCAGAAAGCACATCCGGATTAATCGATCGTGCGCCACGCGTTGGTCGAGCTTGGCCGCGTGAAAATAGCGGAAATAGACGCTGCGCTCCGATACGGCCTTGTGAAAATCCGGCATCAGCGTCTCGTCCTCCGGCCGGATGGGGCGAATCACCACAGGGGTGCCCGTCTTCGTCACCCACGTCGAAACGTATTGGATCGGATACGGACGGATGGCCGGCTTCGGCAGGTCCGCCTCCGCAACTCCTTTCGCGTGCAGCACGAACCGGGCGTCGAGCGCCAGGATCGCGTCCGGTCCTGCAATCAGCGGGTTCACGTCTGATTCCACAATCGCCGGATTTTCCACGATCAGCCGCGCAAAACGGATCAGCGCCAGCTCCAGCGCCTCCAGATTCACCGGCCGCCGGCCGCGCACTCCACGGAACGCGCGGTATATCTTCGTCTGCTCCATCATCCGCTGCGCCAGCGTCGAATTCAGCGGCGGCAGCGCCAGCGCGCGGTCGCGGTACACCTCCACGAACTCCCCGCCGGACCCGAACACGATCACGGGACCGAACTGCCCGTCGGTGGTGCTCCCCAGAATCAGCTCGTAGCCGGACGCGCGCGACATGGGCTGAACTGTCACGCCAAGAAAATGTCCTTTGCCCGCGCGCGCCGCCACCGACGCCTGAATCTCCCCGAACGCGTTGCGCACCGCATCCGCACTCGTGAGATTCAGCTTCACTCCGCCGACGTCGGTCTTGTGCGTCACCGTCTCCGAATGCAGCTTCACCACCGCCGGATATCCAATCTGTCCTGCCGCCTGCGCGGCCTCTTCCGCGCTTCGCGCGATGCGCGTCTCAACCGTCGGAATTCCGTAGAGCGCGAGCAATTGTTTCGACTCGTATTCGGTCAGCAGCGTTCGTCCGCTCTCCCGCGCCCCGCGCAGAATTTCCTGCGCCTTGGCGCGTTCGCCCACGGCCTTTTCCGGCGCCTCCGCCACCACCGGCGTCTCGTAAATCCCCCGCAGGTTGTAGGTGTATCGCCACATCAGCTCGAACACGCGCGCGGCCGTGTCCGGATAGGCAAACGTGGGAATTCCCGCGGCATTCAGCGCCGCGATCCCCTGCGCCACGTCCTTGCCTCCCATCCAGCTCGCCAGCAGCGGCTTGCTGCTCTGTTTGGCGTGACGCGTCACGCGTTCGGCAATTTCCGCAGGATCGGTCATGCCCTGCGGAGTCAGCGTAACGAGCAGTCCGTCGCTTGTCGGATCGGCCAGCACCGCCTCCAGCGCACGCTCGTATCGCCCCGCGTCTGCGTCGCCCAGCACGTCCACAGGATTCCCGTGGCTCCAATGCGCTGGCAGGAAGGCGCTCAGCGCCTCCAGCGTCTGCGGCGTCAGTGAAGCCAGTTCTCCGCCGCTGGCGATCACTGCGTCCGTGGCCAGCACTCCCGGCCCGCCCGCATTGGTCAGAATCGCCAGCTTTGGTCCTTGTGGCCGCGGCTGCTTGCTCAGCGCCTCCGCGAGATGGAAAAGATCCGAGATCGCGCCCACGCGCAACACGCCCACGCGACGGAAAGCCGCTTCCAGCACGTCGTCGCTCCCCGTGAGCGCTCCCGTGTGCGATGCCGCCGCTTTCGAGGCGGCTTCCGACCGTCCCGCCTTCAGCACAATCACCGGTTTGTTCAGCGAGACCTCGCGCGCGGCGGAAAGGAACGAGCGCGCCGCTCCCACTGACTCCATGTAGATCAGAATGCTTTTTGTGTGTGGATCATCGCCAAAATAATCGATCAGGTCGCCCCACCCGATGTCCAGCATCGAACCCGTGGAAACAAACGTGCTGAATCCCACCTCTTCTACGAAGCTCCAGCCCAGGATCGCCGTCAGGAGCGCGCCGCTCTGGCTCAAGAACGCCACGTTGCCCGGCCTCGCCATCGCCTGCGCAAATGTCGCATTCATCCCGATATGCGGCATCATCACGCCCAGGCAGTTCGGACCGATCAGGCGCATTCTGCTGCCCCGGATCCGCTCCGACACCTGGCGCTCCAACTCCTGGCCCGCCGGGCCGAGTTCTTTGAAGCCCGCGGAAATCACGATCGCCGCTCTTACCCCAGCCGCGACGCACTCTCCGACCACGCCGGGTACCGTTGCGGCAGGGGTCACGATGACCGCCAGGTCCACCGGCTCGGGAATCTTCGCCACCGACGGCACGCACGGTATTCCAAGAATCTCCTGCCTCTGCGGATTCACGGCCCAGATTTTTCCCTTGAATGCGGGGTTGGAGAGATTGCTCAGCACCGTGCGGCCCACCGTGCCTTCACGCGCCGTGGCCCCGATCACGGCGATCCGGCGAGGCTTGAAGAGGGCGTCGAGAGGGTGGCCCTCCGACAGCAGCACCTCGTGCGCGCCGTTCTGAGCCGGAGGGAGTGAGTTTGCTTCGCTCACAGAGCCACTATCGGCAAATCCATTGGGGGAATCAATAGATGTCTAAAGGTCGCGGGACTCACGCGCGCACGGTCAGCACCGGACACGGCGCGCTTGCCACGATTTGGTACGCTACGGAACGGCTCAGACGAGTGGCCAGTTGCAGCCGGCCCCCCGCGCGGCGCACGCCCAGAACGATCAGATCTGCGTTGCGTCCTTTCGCTTCCACCAGAATCCGCTCGGCAGGCGCGCCATATTGCACCACGGGCTCCGGACGGCACCACAATTCCGCATCCGCGGGCACCAGCTCCAGCAGCGTGTGCATTGCGTCTGCGATCGATATTCCCTGCCTGCCGCGGCCGGGCGGAGTATGGCCGCCGTTGAGCACGTGCATCAGGATCAGCTGCGCCTGGTTCTCCTGCGCCAACGAGACTGCGTACGGCGCCGCGGTCGTCGATTCCGTCGTGAAGTCCGTGGCGTACAGAACTCGATGGAAACGCGCCACTCCATGCAGTCGCCCGCGCGCGCACGGGCCTATCGTCAGCACCGGCACCGGCGATTTCCGGAACACTTCCTCCGCAACCGACCCGAGCATCACCTTTTGCGCGCCCGTGCGCCCGTGCGTTCCGAGCACAATCATGTCGGCCTGTGTGGTAACAATGGCCTCCGCCACCGCCTTCCACATCTCTTCGGCGCGAACAATGCTTCCTTCGTGCCCGAGGCCCGCGAGCTGGGCTTCCGTGCGTTGCATTTCCGACACCGCACACTCTTCCTGCGCCTCCAGCGCAGCAACGGTCGCCTCGGGCGTCGAATAAGCAAATGCCTCCGGCACCAGCACGTGCAGCGCATGCACGCTGCATGAGTACTCGCGTGCGATGGCGACGGCGAAGGGCAGGGCCGCCTCCGACGGCTCCGAAAAATCCGTCAGGAAGAGGATGTTCCTCAGATGGATTCTCTGGCCGGTGTGCCCCGTATTCATTGCGGTAGTCTCCGAAGGGGGTATGGCCAGAGGTGGGCGTTCGGCGGCCTCCGGCTGGGGGACCGCGGGTTCGTTGGGTACAACCCTTTCGACGGGCATGGTATGCCTCCCCTCACTCGTTCACACTGCACGCACTCTTTTTCACACGCTGTGACTGCTGGCACGCCGCCGGGTGACAATTATCACCAGAGAGCTCCGCCGGGCCGCCGCACAGGCCACGCACCTAGGGGAAGGCACGGGGGCAGCGGGCGTTTTCGAGTGCCCGACTTGTTCGCTCCCGCGACGAGGATTCCCGAAAGCGGGCAGTGCCTTCGCCAATTTCTCGATACATCGAGTTAACTTCTTTTGACGCAATGCATTACGGCTGCGCTGCTGGCACTCCGCTTGCCCGCGTGGACCTCAGCTTCAAGCGGAGGCAGATAATGGCGGCCATTTGGCAGGACGTGCGCTTCGCGTTGCGCGTGCTGGGGAAGAGCCCTGCATTTACTGCAATCGCAATCTTGACCCTGGCCTT
>JASHRU010000132.1 GCA_030037225.1 Candidatus Acidiferrales bacterium
CCGCCGCCCTGCCAGGGCCTGTGCGGCATACGTCTCGGCCAAGGCGTATTTGCCCTGTTGTTGGTACATGGAAGCAAAATCCGAAAGCGTCCCAAGACTCGTCGCATGCTCGGGACCTAGCACGCGCCTCTCGGTCTCCAGGCAACGGTGAAACAGTTCTTCGGATTGAAGGTATTTGCCCTGTACGCCGTAGATAGCCGCCAGAGTGCTCATCGACCACAGCGTGTCGGGATGCTCCGCACCAAACACGCGGCGCTGGATTTCCAGGGTCTGACGGTTAAGCGCCTCGGCCTGCGCGTACTTGCCCTCTTCAGCGTATACGCTGGCCAGATTGTTCATCGACCACAGCGTATCGGGATGTTCGGGACTCAGCACGCGCCGCTGGATTTCCAGCGTCTGGCTGAAAAGCGCATCGGCCTGGGCGTACTTGCCCTCCGCGAGGTACACGATGCCGAGATTGTGCATGGAACCCACCGTTTCGGGATGTTCGGGACCCAGTACGCGGCGCTGGATTTCCACGATCTGATTGTCAAGCGCCTCGGCCTGCGCGTACTTGCCCTCCGAGTAGTACACTACTGGCAAAATGGACTTCAGCGTTTCGGGATGCTCGGGACCCAGCAGGCGGCGCTGGATTTCCAAGGTCTCGCTCGCAAGCGCCTCGGCTTGCGGGTATTTGCCCTCCTCCTCGTAGACGATGGCCAGATTGTGCATGGAACCCACCGTTTCGGGATGTTCGGGACCCAGTACGCGGCGCCGGGCCGCGAGAACCTGACTGAGAAGCGCCTCGGCCTGCGCGTATTTGCCCTCAGCCCAGTAGACGCCGGCCAGATTGTTCATGGAGCTGAGCGTCTCAGAGCCCTCCGGGCCCAAGACACGGCGCTGAATCTCTACGGTCTGGCTCAGCAGCGCCTCGGCTTCCGGGTATTTGCCCTGAAGCCTGGCTATATGCCCGAGGCGGCTCATTGTCTTCAGGGTCTTCGGATCCTTCTCTCCCAGCGTCCCGCGGTCCAACTCCAGCGCCCGCTCGAGTTGTGTCCGTGCTTCCGGGTATTGCCCCAGACCGATGTAGGCCTCCCCCATCGTCGCGCGAATCCCTGCCTCCACCCCCGGCTGCTTTGGAAACTTCCCCTCGATGCGCTGCGCCGCGCGGTCCAGAACCGTGCGCACCTTGATGTCGGGATCTGGTTTCGATTGCCTGTATGCGCTGGCCTGTCCCAGCAGATCGTTCTGCAGAAAATCGTTCACCGCCTGGGCCACGGCAGCTTCCCTATTCGCTCGCAGGCTCTGCCGGACGCTGATCGCCGCGGCAGCGATAATCACGAGCGCGAACGCGCAAGCCGTCGCCAGCGCCGCTCGGTGCCGCCGCGCGAACTTCCGCGCACGGTACCCGACCGACGGTGGAACGGCCACCACCGCCTCGTGCCTCAAGTAGCGTGCAATATCCGCGGCGAAATCTGAAGGTGAGCCGTAACGCCGTGAGCGCTCTTTTTCCAGCGCCTTCAGCGCGATCGAATCCAAGTCGCCGCGCATCTGCCGCACCAGTGTCGGCGCCTCCGTATGCCGCTTCCGCGCCACTTCCGTCGATGTGGCCGGGTTCTGCGTGCGGATCTTCGTGCTCGGCTTCGCCGGTTCTTCCTCCTTCAGCCGGCGCAGGAATTCGTCCAACGCGACTCGGCGCACATCGATCGGCGGCGTGCCCGCCAGCAACTCGTACAAGATAGCGCCCAGCGAGTACACATCCGTACGCGTGTCGATGTCCTCGCCTGAAGCGGGAGCCTGCTCCGGGCTCATGTATTGCGGCGTGCCCACCAGCGCCCCCACGCGCGTAAAGAACGTATCCGCCGTCAGCCGCTGGCCGAGAGCCTTGGCCACCCCGAAATCGATGATCTTCGGCGCGGGGTGCCCGTCCACTTCGGTAACCAGAATGTTGGAAGGCTTCAGATCGCGGTGGATGATGGCTTTCTGATGCGCGTGCTGCACGCCCTCGCAGACGTGCACGAACAGTTCCAGCCGTTCCCGTGTGCTGAGCTGGTGAGCGTCGCAGTAGTCGGTGATCGGAACTCCGGCCACATACTCCATCACAAAGTAGGGCCCGCCCTGCGGCGTAGATCCGGCGTCGAACACCTTGGCGATGGCCGGATGGTCCATTAGCGCCAGTGCCTGCCGCTCGGATTCGAAGCGCGCGATCACCTCGCGGGTGCTCATTCCCGCTTTTATCAATTTCAGAGCGACGCGGCGGCGCACCGGCTCTTTCTGTTCCGCCAGCCACACTTCGCCCATGCCGCCTTCCCCGATTCGTTCGAGCAGGTGATAGCGGCCGATCACTTCCCCGGCGCCGGGGAGCACGCCGCCGGCGCTCAGCGTTGCAAAAGGATCGAAGGGCTTATCCGCTGGCGCATCTGCGGCAGTTTTGAGAAAGCTGGAGCGCGCTTCCTCGCTCGCAGAAAGCAGCGCCTCGACTTCCTTCCGCAGGGAGTCATCATCGGCGCAGCGCTGCCTCAGAAACGCGGCGCGGTCCTCGGGCTTGAGCTCCAGCGCCCTTTGGAGCACCTCCTTCACCTGTTGCAAGCGTTCCGGCGTCATTCGCGCAGTTTCTCTACTGTGGAGAGGCCTTAAGAATCCGGTTGCGGTCTTCTTTTTGGCTTCGAGAACTGCACTAGCTATACACCCGTTTCTCCTGCTCGCCTAGCGCCTGCCTCGTGTAAGCCTTTAGGGGGTCGCGGCTACAGCCCGCCCCGAGCGCCGGCGAGGGGCTCCGACATCCGGAGCCCTCATGAACCCGGGCTTTAGCCCCTGAGTTCGGGCTTCCTTCTCACTCTGCGACGTCCTTCCCATTTCGGAACGCAAACTAGCTGCCGCCCGCCACAGCCCAGTCCCGCGACACGGCTCCCAATATTCATATCCCGCTCGACACCCACCACTTTCTTCATTCCCGGTTCACTTTTCCCTTGCAATCTATTATATTGTGTGTTACTATACACTGGGGTTAGTATCCATGCATCGCGCCGATTATATCTGTAAGAGCCGTAACTCCTTTATTGGCCACTCTTACGCGCACCCGCCTTGCACCTCCTTTCCTTTCTATCTGATCGAATCTCCCTCGCAAGAATATGCATCACGGCCACTTAAAACTCCCTCGTTTCAATCATTTGCTCGCGCTCTCCGCCTAACTCCTTTATTGGCAACTCTTACAGCACTACGAAGGAACCCGCTAACCACGATTCCCTAACCCCCAACCACTATTTCAAGGAGAACCACCATGTCCGAGATCGATCCGAGCATCCGTTGTCACTACCGCGATTCCGCCGGCCGCCGTTGCCGTCTCCCGCGTATGCAGTCGCATCCCACTTTCTGCATCCGCCACGCCCGTCCGGCTGCACCCGAACCCACCGTCCCCGAACTCGACCTTTCCCAGGAACTTCTCGGCCCGCTCACCGATTTCCGCTCCGCCACCTCCATTAACTACACCCTCGGCCGCCTGCTCATCCTCAAAGCCGCAGGCCACATTTCCGCCCGCGACGCTTCCATCGTCGCCTACATCTGCCAGCTCCTGATGCAATCGGTCCCCGCCGTCCGCAAAGAAATGAGCTGTTCTCGCGCCACCAGTCCCGACTACCAGGATCTCCGCGACGTCCTCAAAGCCACTTCATCGGTTTGGGACGAGGAGGAAGAGTCGGAAGAGCAGGAAGACTTGGAAGAGCAGGAAGCACCAGCCACTCCTCCGCGAAAGTAGGCCGCGATTTGTCTCACCTCCCTGACACCCGCCGCCAATTCAACCTCACCCGCCTTGCTCGGGAAGCGCGGCCACTATTCTATCCCCAGTCTTTTCAATCGTTTGCAAACTCTCGCTCGTTCCCCAAATTCCAACCCTCGTCTTTTCACCCGTTTACACACTCCGGTAGGGGGGTACCCCCAATTTGCTCGAGGACGCGAGCACAACCAGGCGTCGTATGATGATCAGGCAACCATAGGCCGGGAGAACGTGCATGAACTACACGACGATGGATAGCCCGGTGGGGCCGCTTCTGCTTGCCGGGAACGACGGCGCCCTGTGCTATGTCAGTTTCGCGGGGAAAAAGGGCGCGGTGAGGCCGCATCGCGACTGGGCGGAGAATGCAAAGCCGTTTGCAGAGGTGATCCGGCAGCTTCGCGCATATTTTCGCGGGGAGCTCGAGGAATTCGATGTGCCGCTGAACATGATAGGGACGCCGTTCCAGCTACGCGTGTGGGAGAGCTTGCGCGAAATCCCGTACGGCGAGACGAGATCGTACGGCGAAGTCGCGCGCCGGATCGGGAAGCCGGATGCGGTGCGCGCGGTAGGGACGGCGAACGGCTCGAACCCGATTCCCATCATCGTGCCGTGCCATCGAGTGATCGGCAGCGACGGGAGCCTGACCGGATACGGCGGAGGGCTCTCGATAAAAGAAAAACTGCTGGCGCTCGAAAGCCGGCAATTGCGGCTCCTGTGAGATGCACCAGGTTTGCGTCTCGGAGAGGCACGGACATTCGGGAAGGAGTGAACATGTTGAGAAAACTGGTACCGCTCGCGTTGGTGGCGTTGCTGCTGCCGCTGGCGAGCACCGCTGCGCCGCAGAACGCGGGCGACACGGCGACGAAGGAACGGCTCACGGCGATGCTGCGGCAGTTCCTGGTGGACGCGGCGCGGGGAAACTCGGCGGGCTTCGAGAGTTTTTTTGCCGACGACGTGATTTACACGCGCTCGGCGGGCGTGGTCACAAATAAGGCAGAAATCATGAAGAACGTGGCCAACCTGAGGCCCACGGCGGAGAGCAAGACGACGTATTCGGCGGAAGACATCACGGTGCACGATTACGGCGACACGGCGATTGTGGCATTCCAGCTCGTGGCGCGCACCGATCACGCCGATGGAAAAGTGGAAACGGGCAATTATCGCAATACCGGAACGTTTCTGCGTCGCCGTGGCCGCTGGCAAGTGGTGGCTTGGCAATCCACCAAAATGCCGGAGGCTCCTGCGGGGAAGTGAGCCGGGCGGCGCTCAAGATGGGCGGTTTGGCCGGCGAAGGTTTCGCCCTTGGGATTCGGCAAAACGCAGACCAAAAATGGCATAGGAGAGATGGCTCCCCGGGCTAGATTCGAACTAGCAACCCTTCGGTTAACAGCCGAATGCTCTACCGTTGAGCTACCGGGGAAGCGAGGATCAACGCTTCGCAAAAGATGCAGAGAAAGCAGTGTAGATGAGGAGGCGGAGGCAGTCAATCTGGTGCGCGGCTATTAGAGACGGGTGCGCCGCGAGGAGGGATTGGAAAGTTCTGCAAGGATATGTTCGTAGTCCTTGATTACTTTCCGCCAATACTCTTTGCCGGCTTCCTGTGACGGTGTTCTGGGTTCTCTGGCGCTGGTCGCCATCGTCAGGATGGCAGCAATGATTTTGTTTCTGTTCAAGCAGGTCTCCTATTTGTGGAAATAAAGAAAGTACAGGTCCCCATTCATTGCTTTCTTTTGCAGCCGCTCACGGGGGTAGACTTACCGGATCGCTCCGGGCTGGCTATGCGTTGAACCACAAGCCCTCCGACCCAGCGCGAAACCGCTGTCTGCATGAGGCCAGCGGGATTGCCTCTGGGCATCATCAGCGCAACTTCCCCATCCAACCGGCGACGGCCCGCCCAATCTCGTCCGGCGAATCTTCCTGGAGGAAATGAACCCCCCGGACCGTCGCCTCGGTCTGTACCGGCCACCAGCGGGCAGTGTCGAGATTCGCGCCGCCGCCGAGGAGCGCACCCGGTTCGGCCTTCACGAACAGCTTGGGCAGATTGCTCGTCGCCAACCAAGCCGCATAGTCTGCTGCGATCGCAGTCACGTCGGCGGGCTCGCCCTCAATTGGGGTCGCTCGAGGCCACGTGAGCGTCGGCCGCCGCCCCTCGCCGGGCTCGACAGACGGCCGCCGGTACTCTGCCATCTCCCGGGAGGAGAGGGTGCGCGGGATGGCCCCAGGCAGGATCTTCTCGACGAAGAAGTTATCTTGGAGGATCATCTTCTCATCGGCCTCGGAACGCAGTGCCTTCAAGAATGGACGCATCTTCATGATGTCCCAGTGATTCCAGCCCTGCGGACGCACGATCGCCTCTATGTAAGCGATGCCTTTAACGGCCTCGCGGTGCCGGTTGGCCCAATCGAAGCCGAGGGCCGAGCCCCAGTCATGAATGACAAAGGTGACCCGCTCGCGCACTTCCAGGGCCTCGAGCAGCGGTCGAGGTAGCGGCGGTGCTCGACGAAGCGATACGAGCCGGAGCCACTGTTGGGCAGCCTATCGGAGTCGCCCATACCGATCAGGTCGGGGGCAATGCAACGACCGCGTGGCTGTAGGTGCGGCAACACGTTGCGCCAGAGGTACGACGAGGTGGGATTGCCGTGCAACAGCACGATGGGATCGCCCTGCCCCACCTCCACGCAGGCCATCTCGCTGGCGAGGATTCGCCGCCGCTGCTTTTGGTAGGGAAATGCCGCAGAGATCATTTTCGCTTCTCCTGTGGTAGCCGACCATCATCCAGTAGCCGCTCCGTATTCGCCCCGTGTACAGGCGCAAACTCTCCCACTCAGCCTGAGACCGTCTTCTGCTTTAGACTCGCGCGACTCTCGGTGTCTTTCGGTTCCGGCACCGAGGCGGAGGAAGAAAACAACGGAATAAGGCCTTCCACCAGAGTCGGGTGAGTCAGAATGGCGTCGCGCAGGGCCGTGTACGGGAGTCCCGCACCCATGGCAATCTGAACGGAAGTCATGATCTCGGCCGCGTCGACACCAAAGGCCGTGAAGCCAAGGATTCGCTCGCTGTCGACAGCGACCAGGGCCTTTAAGAATCCGCGCGTTTCTGACAGCGTTGTGGCGCGCATCACCGCGTCCATCGGAATCTTGAACAGGCGATAAGCGATACGCCGGGCTCTGGCTTCCTTTTCATTCAGTCCGATGCGAGCGAATTCCGGATCCGTGAACAGGCAAAAGGGAACCAGCCTTCCCGTAGTTGTGCGTTTGCCGCCAGTGATGCTGGAATGAACGACACGAAAATCGTCGACGCTGAAATGGGTGAATTGCGGGCTGCCCGCCACGTCACCGATCGCCCACACACCTCGCGAGGTGGTCTCCAGACGTTCATTAACCTTGATGTATCCGCGATCAGTGAGTTCGACACCGGCCACCTCCAATCCGATTCCCTGCGTGTTGGGACTGCGACCCGCCGCCACAAGCAGATGGGTGCCCTCGAGGGTCTTTCTCGCTTCGCTTCCGTTCTTTTCGACGAAAATTTTCACCGACCGGCCGGATTGACCCGTTACCTCTTTGATCCGCCATCCCAGAAAGAGGTCAATGCCCTCATCTTCAAAGACGTTTACAAGAGTTTCCGTGACGTCATCGTCTTCTCGATGCATAAGCTGATGATTGCGATCCAACAGGATTACCCGGCTGCCGAATCGGCGGAAGGCCTGTGCCATCTCCAGACCGACATAGCCGCCCCCGATGACGAGAAGTTGCTCTGGCAGCTTATCCAGCTCGAGCGCTTCGATGTGCGTGAGCGGCAAGGAATCGGCGAGGCCGGGGATCGGTTCGAACGAGGCGTGAGTGCCCGTGTTGATGATGACGTTGGTTCCGCGGAGTAAGCGCCTGGCGCCCTCTGGGAGCGTGACCTCCAGAGTTTTAGGGCCGATAAAGCGTCCAGAGCCAAGGATGAATTCCGCGCCCGTCTTCCTGAAGTTCTCGAGATAGACGTTATTCCAACCTGAGACCATGCGGCGTTTGCGTTCACGAACTGCGCGCATGTCCACCGTAAAGTGTCTTCCCTCGATGCCGAACTCTTCACTTCTGTGCAGATAGGAGGCAACTTTCGCGCTGTGAATGACGTTTTTGCTCGGCAGGCAGGCGATGTTCGGGCACGACCCGCCGACGTATTTGCGCTCAATTACAGCGACCCGCTGACGCTGGCCGGCAAACGTCCATGCCGCGATGGTGCCTCCCGTTCCACCGCCAAGAATCACGAGATCGAATTCTTCGAGGCTTGCTGCGGTGCTCACGTTTAATCCTTTCTAAGGATGCCGCTCGATCGCTGATCTCTTGGCGCGGCTGCCTCGAGCGGCATGATCGGATCAGGCTTTGCGCACGACTTGTGACGCCAGTCGTCCTAGTGATTCTGCGGTGTCTCTGCAGGTCGCAGCGCCGCGGCTCCGAAGTTCACGCTGAAACGTTTGCACCAGATGGAGACGGCGCGATATTTCGCCAAGTTCAACTCGCTGCCTAACGTATAATTTTGGTCACCGATGTTCCCCTTGAGCTCACCCAGATCAACGAAGCCCGCCTGTCGCACCGCCGCTGCGTCCTTCGCATCGTCGGCAGCGACCAAATAGACGTGAACATCAGGACCGTTGGACGTGCGAAAACTCGTGAAGCGGAGGACACGAGTGCCATCTCCCATCTGGTAAATGGTTGCGGTGCCTCCCGTGGGGTGCAAGATGCTGTAGAAGTTTCCGGAGACGAGGGGCTGGGCCAGCACACCTCCTTGTACTGCAGGAAATGCTTCGTCCACCTGTCGATTAAGCACAAACCGCTCCGGCCGAAATGCGTACCAGGCGAGCAAAACCGCGACCGCGCCAACAGCAATCGCGAGTTTTTTCCACGTTTTCATTCTTGTATCTCCTCGAGTTAGAACCTCAAGTGTTAATTTCTTTGGTAGCCGCCGAGGCCGGAAACTCGGCGGCGGGTAGGTCAGACAGAAAGGAACTGCCTGACGAGAACCGCAGTATCGTCCGGGTTTTCTTCCGGGAAAAAGTGGCCGCCTTTCATCGCCTGCCCTTGGGCGCGCGGAGCCCATTGCCGCCAAATCCCAAGCGGCCCTTCGTCTTTCCCGTAAAAGGTGTCAAGTGGGCCATCTTCGGCCCAGAGATGCAGCATTGGGCATTCGATTCGCCTGGCTGCCTTCTTGTCTGCACGATCGTGTTCGACGTCAATCGTTGCCGCAGCCCGATATTCCTCGCAGATTCCATGTACACGGGCGGGGTCGCGGTAATTGGAGACATATTCTTCGAGAATCTCCGGGCCGAACGAACCATGCCCGAAGGGATTGTCGAATGCGGCCTTCGGAGCGCCGAGCAGATAGCTCTCCGGCAGCGGTTCTTTCTGGGACAGTAGAATCCAGGGCCAGTAGGTCTGCGCAAAGCGCGCATCCGTCCGGTCCCACGCTTCAAGAATCGGAATCACATCGAATACAGCGAGACGCTGCACGGCCTTTGGATGGTCCAAGGCCAGGCGGTAGGAAACGCGTCCGCCGCGATCGTGGCCAATCAGCGTGAATGTCGGAAATCCGAGCTGAGCCATCAGGTCAACGAGTTCCTGCGCCATCGCGCGCTTGGAATACGGAAAGTGGTCGTCCGTCGAAGCCGGTATTCCGCTGCGGCCATAGGCCCGCAGGTCCACGCAGATCACGGTGTTCGTCCCGGCGAATTTCGGCGCGAGAAACCGCCACATCAGGCTGGTGCGGGGAAAGCCGTGCACCATGAGAATGGCGGGGCCATTTCCATAGCGGCGTATGAAGAGCGTGTTTGCCCCAACCTGGACCTGAGAAGTTTCGAACGGAGCTTCACCGGCAACGATTGCGCTCGCTTGCGCATCGCGCGGCGCGGCCGCGAGCCGAGTGAAAGGCCCCTCCAAGAAAACACCGAGAGAGGCGCCCGTTACACCACCAACGAACCTGCGACGTTCCATCGTGTCCTCCTTGCTCAAAATCACTCGGTAGACCCGCGCCGCGAGCTGTGCAGCCGACGCTCGATCAGCGCTGCGCTATATGCCCTTAATCTCGCCGCCGTCCATGCGCAGCGAAGCGCCGGTGAGCCACTTTGCTGCAGGAGAGACGAGATAGCCGAGCAAGTCGGCAATCTCCTCGGGCTTTCCAAAGCGGCTGATTCCTGCTTCCTCCGGGAACTTCCGGATCGCTTCTTGAACGGTGAGATGATGCGCAGGCGCCCACTTTTCGAAGAAGGTCTGCCGGCGTCCCGTCATGACAGGGCCCGGCACGACGCTGTTGACTTGAACCTCGTCCTTGATTCCCTGCTCGGCAAATGCCTTGGCGAGCGCAATGATCGCCGCGTTGATCGCGGCCACCGCCGCAAAGCCAGGCTTCGGATCGAGAGCGGCGCTTCCGGAAATGAACACCACAGAACCCTTGGAGGCCTTTAATGCTTCCCATGCGCAGATCGTCAAGCGGCGCGCGCCGTGAAACTTAAGCGCCATGCCGTCGTTCCACTGCGCGTCCGTCATCTCGAATAAATCAATCTGCGGCACCGCCCCCGCGATGTTGAGAAGGGCATCGATCCTGCCAAAGCGTTCAAGAGCCTTTGAAACGACGATTTCCGCGGCCTGAGGTTCCCGCAGGTCGATAGCGTGAGCCATTGCTTCGGCGCCGGCCGATTGAACGCGGCGCACGGTTTCGTCCAAGTTGTCCTTATTTCGAGCGACAAGCGAAACGGCTGAGAAATCGCGGGCCAGCCGAATTGCCGCGGCCTGTCCTATGCCTTGACTCGCCCCGGTAACGATGGCAACGGATTTCGCAGTCATAACGCTCCTTCTCCGAGTCCATGCGAGCGGCTTACCGGGAAAGGCTTTCTCGCGCGGCCTCCAAAATCACGTCAATCACCAGATCCGGCGCGGTGTACATCGGACTGTGGTCCACGCGGCTCGAGCGGACCTTTGCGCCCATTCGACGAGCCATAAATTGCTGCGTGCCTGGACTGATCATGCGGTCCTCTTCCGCGAGCAGAAACCAGGAGGGCTTCGCCGTCCATGCCGGCGCGGGCGCCGGCTCCTGAATGCAGCGAATCGAAATGGGCCGCTGAACGGCGGCCAGGATTCTTGTCTGGGCGGGCGAGGCTCTGTGGGCGACTGCCCGGCCGAATCCGTCTTCCGGCATCCAGATAAAGCCGTGTGTGTCCGGGGCCAGCTTCGGCGCTTCCGGATGGGGTTCGTCGCGGTAGAACACCTGCGCGACAGTCTCGCCTTGCTCGGGCGCGAGCGCAGCGACATAAACGAACGACTGAACTCGCTCTTCGCGTATCGCTCCGATCACAGCCCCTCCGTATGCATGGCCAGCCAAGATGACGGGACCACTGGTCCGTTCGAGAGCACGAGTTAGAGCAGCAAGATCGTCCGCCAGCGATGTAAGCGGAATCGGCGCGCAGATGACCTGAAAACCCTTATCCTGCAATGGGAGAATGACGTCCTTCCAACAAGACCCGTCGGCCCATGCCCCGTGTACCAGAATGATTGTCGAGTATTTAGGAAGGGCGTGCATCGGGAGAGCCGGACATTCTCAGGCCGGATGCCGGATCGCGTTTGCGGCGAGGAGTTCCTTGATCGCGGAAACAATCTCGACGACGTGTGTCTCGAGCGCGAAATGTCCGGTATCAAGGAATTGAACCTTCGCACCGGGCAAGTCCTTCCGGAAAGCCTCCGCTCCCGCGGGAATGAAGAAAGGATCGTTCTTGCCCCAGATGGCAAGCAAAGGCGGCTTCGACCGGCGGAAATATTCCTGAAATCTCGGATAAAGGGTTAGGTTCGAGGCATAATCCAGAAACAAATCGAGCTGGATCTCCTTGTTCCCCGGACGTTCAAACAAAGCTGTGTCCAGCGTATACGTTTCCGGCGGGATGCTTTCTGGATTGGCCACTCCGTAGGTGTACTGCCAGCGCGTCCCGCCCTCAGTCAAAATGCTCTTGCGAAGTATGTCCCGGTTCTCCGCCGTGGGCTCACTCCAGTACTTCCGGATCGGGCCCCAGGCCTCGCCAAGGCCCTCTTCGTACGCGTTTCCGTTTTGCGAAACAATCGCTGTGACCCGCTCGGGATGTGCCAATGCCAGACGGAAGCCGGTTGGGGCGCCATAATCGAACACGTAGATCGCATAGCGGCCGAGTTTGAGTGCCTGCGTGAAGGCGTTAATCGTGAACGCCAATTGATCGAAGGAGTAGACGTAATTCCTTGCAGCCGGGACCTCAGTGAACCCGAAGCCGGGAAGGTCCGGCGCGATCACCCGGTAATCGGTGGCTAAGCGGGGAATGAGTTCGCGGAACATGAACGAAGACGATGGGAATCCGTGCAGCAAGAGAACAACGGGAGCGTTCGCGTCGCCTGCCGCGCGGTAAAACACCTGCACACCGTCGGCCTCGACCTTGTGTACGGATGTACAAGGCACCCCCAATCGACCGAGGTCGCCGCCAGGCGCCACACGTCTTGCCGCCGTTCGTGACGTCGCATCACTCATGAGGCCCTCCCTGGCTTCCCGGGGACTTAGGGCAGTTGGAAGGCCAAAGCAGGAGAGCTCGCTGGCGCAGAGAACGATGCAGGCAAGTTGTTCTGGCGATTGACGCTTGCAGGGTAGGAAGGCCTGAAAATCTTGAACGTTTGCTGACAAATCGGTGGCGGAGTTCCGCCATTGACGGATTTCCGCCCGATCTACCGTCACGCGCGCGTGATTCGCTAGGAGGGTTAGGAGGCCCGGCCGTTGCCA
>JASHRU010000133.1 GCA_030037225.1 Candidatus Acidiferrales bacterium
GCAGAATGTGCTCCCGCGTCTGCGGCATCGGCCCGTCGGTCGCCGCCACCACCAGAATCGCTCCATCCATCTGCGCCGCGCCCGTGATCATGTTCTTGATGTAGTCGGCGTGCCCCGGACAGTCGATGTGCGCGTAGTGACGGTTCGCCGTCTCGTATTCCACGTGCGCCACCGCGATGGTGATCCCGCGTTCGCGCTCTTCCGGCGCGTTGTCGATCGAATCGAAGGCGCGGAACTGCACCTTGGGGTTGTGCTTGGAGAGCACTTTGGTGATCGCCGCGGTCAGAGTGGTCTTGCCGTGGTCAATGTGGCCGATCGTTCCCACGTTCACGTGCGGCTTCGACCGTTCGAATTTTTCCTTGGCCATAGTTCTCTTCGCTCCTCAGCGCCTATCCAGAAACTCAGCCTTTCGCGCGCCATTCGGGATGGCGCACGACGCCAGCCATGGCCGGCCCGTCGAGCATCAACTCCGAAATCGAAGCCGGCTCCGCGCCTTCATCGAGCTTCATGCGAATCAGGAGCCCGGCGGCCCGTTCGACTTCTTCCCGCGAATACTGGGCGGGAAGAGAGACGACCCAAACGACCACTTCCTGCCCCCGGTCCACGCGAAACCGGTAACCCATCGCCGCGCTTTGCCCGCTCATCGTGCTGCGCAGCGCCGTGCCGAGAAACTCCACGTCATGCTTCGAACGGCCGGCCATCGGCTATCTCGCGACGCGTCCGGTAGCCTTGGCAATCACTTCCTCAGAGACCGATGCCGGCGCGTCCTCGTAATGCGAGAAGTGCATGGTGAAACTGCCGCGGCCCTGGGTGCGGCTGCGCAGCTCGGTGGCGTAACCGAACATGGTGGCCAGCGGAACCTGGGCGCCGATAATCTGGCTTCCGGCGCGTGATTCGCGTCCGGAAATCTGGCCGCGGCGCGCGTAGAGGTCGCCGATGACGTCGCCCATATACTCCTCGGGGACGACGACTTCGACGCGCATCATAGGCTCGAGGAGAACGGGATTCGCCTTGGAGCAGGCTTCCTTGAAACCCATAGAACCGGCGATTTTGAACGCCATTTCGGAACTGTCCACTTCGTGATAGCTGCCGTCGTAGAGCGTTACGGCCACGTCCACCATTTCGTAGCCGGCCAGGCCGCCGGTCTCCATGGCTTCGCGGATGCCGTTTTCGACCGGCGGAATGTATTCCTTGGGAATCGCGCCGCCGACGATTCTGTCGATGAAGAGCAGGCGATGCTCCTTGTCGAAGCGCCAGCGGGAGCCGGAGCCGGCGACTTTCTTGGCCAGGGCGTCCAGTTCGTCGGTGGACATTTCGCGCATATCCTCGTGGCCGGAAGAGGGCAGCGGGGCGACCTTGAGCTTGACGTGGCCGTACTGGCCGCGGCCGCCCGTCTGGCGGATGTATTTGCCTTCGGCCTGCGCTTCCTTCTTGATGGTCTCGCGATACGCGACCTGGGGCCGGCCGACATTGGCCTGGACGCCGAACTCGCGCATCATGCGGTCCACGATGATTTCGAGATGCAGCTCGCCCATGCCGGAGATGAGGGTCTGTCCGGTGTCGGGATCGGTGTTGACGCGGAAGGTGGGATCCTCCTGCGTGAGCTTGCCGAGGGCCTGGCCCATTTTTTCCTGGTCGGCTTTGGTCTTGGGCTCGATGGCCACGCTGATGACAGGCGTGGGGAATTCGATGCTTTCGAGCAGGATGGGCTTGTCTTCGGAGCAGAGCGTGTCGCCGGTACCGATATTCTTGAGGCCGACGCAGGCAGCGATATCACCGGCATAGACGGCGTCGATTTCTTCGCGTTTATTTGCATGCATGCGGAGAAGCCGGCCAACGCGCTCGCGGGTGTCCTTGGTGGCATTGAAAACCATGTCGCCCTGCTGGAGCACGCCGGAATAGACGCGGATATAGGTGAGATGGCCGACGAACGGGTCGGACATGATCTTGAAGGCGAGGGCGGCGAAGGGCTGATCGTCGGCGGCGCGACGCAACTGGGCGTGGGAGCCGTCGAGGGTGGTGCCTTCCACGGGCGGCTTGTCAGTAGGCGCGGGGAGGAAATCCACGACGGCGTCGAGCAACGGCTGGATGCCTTTGTTCTTGAACGCGGCGCCGGCAACGACGGGAACGAGCTTGAGCGCGATGGTGGAACGACGGAGCGAGGCGCGCAGCTCTTCGGGCGAGAGGTCGTGCTCCTCGAGGTATTTCGTCAGCACGGCGTCGTCGTGCTCGGCGATATATTCGACCACCTTGGCGCGATGCTCGTCGTAGAAGCTCTTGGTGATGGCGGAAATCTTGAGGGCGGCGGCGATATCTTCGCGGCCGGCCACAAACTTCGAGTCCCACAACTGCGCCACGGGAAAGGTTTCGAACTGCGTGCCCTGATTTTCCTCGGCGTCGCGGTACACGATGACGTTCTGCTCGATGAAGTCGATGACGCCGATGAACTGGTCTTCCTTGCCGAGGGGAAACTGGAGGGGAACAGGGTGGGCACCGAGGCGCTGACGCATGGAGCGGATACAATGATCGAAATCGGCGCCGACGCGGTCCATCTTGTTGATGAAGGCGATGCGAGGGACGCGGTACTTGTCGGCCTGGCGCCAGACGGTTTCCGACTGCGGCTGCACGCCGGCGACGCCGTCGAAGACGGCCACGGCGCCATCGAGCACGCGGAGGGAGCGTTCCACTTCGACGGTGAAATCCACGTGGCCCGGCGTGTCGATGATGTTGACGCGGTATTCGATGCCGTTGCGCTTCCAGAACGCGGTGGTGGCGGCGGAGGTGATGGTGATGCCGCGCTCGCGCTCCTGCTCCATCCAGTCCATGGTGGCGGTGCCGTCGTGGACTTCGCCGATTTTGTAGGTGACACCCGTGTAGAAAAGGATGCGCTCGGTGCACGTCGTCTTGCCGGCGTCGATGTGCGCCATGATCCCGATGTTGCGGGTGTGCTCGAGTTGTGTCTGCCGTGCCATTTCGATCTCTTGGTGCTGGGCGGCCGGGCTCATGCGTCGCGCTCGGCTCCTACCACCGGTAATGGGCGAAGGCCTTGTTGGCTTCGGCCATGCGGTGAACGTCTTCCTTCTTCTTGATCGCCCCGCCGCGGTTATTTGCCGCGTCGAGCAGCTCTTCCGCCAGTTTCGCTTCCATGCTCTTGCCGGCGCGCGAGCGGGCGTAGTCAATCAGCCAGCGGATGGCGAGCGATTGGCGGCGGAAATTGTTGACTTCTACAGGCACCTGGTAGTTCGCGCCGCCGACGCGGCGCGTCTTGACTTCGACGACCGGCTTGACGTTTTCGACCGCCTTCTTGAAGGTCTTGACGGGATCGTCGTTGGTCTTCTCCTGAATCTGGGCCATGGCGGTGTAGAAAATGCGCTGCGCAGTGGCGAGCTTGCCGTCCCACATCATGCAGTTGATGAATTTGCGCACGAGGTCGGACTGGTGGACGGGGTCCACCGTGACGGTGCGGCGCGGCACAGCTCCTTTACGCGGCATGCCCGGCTCCTATCACTTCTGCGCGGCCTTGGGCCGCTTGGCGCCGTACTTCGAGCGCCCCTGCTTGCGATTTTCGACGCCCGCGGCGTCGAGCGAGCCGCGGATAATGTGGTAGCGCACGCCCGGAAGATCCTTCACGCGGCCGCCGCGCACGAGCACGATGGAGTGCTCCTGGAGGTTGTGGCCGATGCCGGGGATGTAGGTGGTGACTTCGGAGGCGTTGGTGAGGCGGACGCGGGCGACCTTGCGCAGAGCGGAATTGGGCTTCTTGGGCGTCTGCGTATAGACACGGATGCAAACGCCGCGCTTTTCCG
>JASHRU010000134.1 GCA_030037225.1 Candidatus Acidiferrales bacterium
TCGAAGCGGTCAAAGAACTGCGCGTCCACCTCGCGCACGCGTTCAACCATCGCGCCCACTACCGCGCGCGACTCCGCAGGCGTATCGCAAGCGTTCTGCATGTGCCACAGCCGGTGCAGAACAATTCCGGAGAGCGTGTGCACCATGGTGGTGAACGCGGCCACGGGGAGCACGTAACGCGCCACCTCGAAGGCGCGCTTCTCCGCCTGCTTGGCCACTTTGTCGCGCCGCTTGGCGTGCGACATCGGCCCGATGTGCCAGATGTCGGAGAGGATGGCGTGCGCATCGGGCACGAGCAGTTGGGTGATTTCGAGGTAGGCGTCCCAGGCGCGCGCGATCGCCGATTCGTAGATCGCGCGCTCGGCGGCTCCGAACCGCGCCGACTCCGCGGGCACAAATGCGCGCGCGCGGTCCATGCGCACGTAGCGCTGCGACTGCTGCTCTGAGTTGTAGAAGGGATGCGCGTGAAGGAACGACCACACGAACTGTCGGCTCACATTCTCCAGCCCGAACTCGAAATGCGCGTGCTGGAAGACGGTGTGGTGCCCGGCGTAAAACGTGGCCGCGCCGATCGTCAGCCGCTGTTTCTCCGTCACGTCGGCCGGCGAAATCAGCCGCGGCGCGTAGCAGGTGCGCGCAGCGGCAATCGCCGAATCGTAGGGCTGCGCGAACCAGTTCCGCAGCGTCACCCGCGGCGCCGCGGTTTCTATCGGCGAGGATCCCGAAACTTCCGGACCCGATTGTGCTGCCGGAGGAATGTAAGGATTGGCAGCCATGGCCAACGAGGATTCTACACTGTTTGCGCGCCGCCCACGCGGAACGGAAGGCGCGCTCGTTGGCGGATTCGATGCTTACGCCTTCTGTTTTTGCGCGTATTTCTTCTGGAAGCGCTCGACGCGGCCCGCGGTGTCAATCAATTTCTGTTTGCCCGTGAAAAACGGATGGCAGTTCGAGCAGATTTCGAGCTTCAGCACGTTGCCTTTGTAGGTCGAGCGCGTTTTGAACGTATTTCCGCACGCGCACGCCACCGTCACTTCGTGGTAGTCAGGATGGATACCGGCTTTCATTTAGGTTACTCCCTGGCGCCGGCCGGTCTGCGCGGCCGGCCCCGGGGAGGGGCTCACAGCCGCGTCGCTAGGCCAGCGACGAAACTCCTATGATGCCAGAAAGGCGCATCCGGTTCCACTGCCCCTCCGCCGCAGGCGGGGTTGCACGCTGCGGCCGCCTGAGATTGATTTTGACGCCGTAGCAAGGTAGCCTCACGGATTGCACTCGCTTCGAGGACGCTGTGCCTGAACCCAGAGACGCCAAAAAGGCTGGTGCTCCCGGACCACTCATCGTCGTTGTGGACGACGATCCGGCCACCCTGCGCATCATCGAGATGCTGCTCGACCGCAACGGTTACAGCGTGCGCACCGCGAACTCCGGCGAAAATGCGCTCACTCTCCTTCGCGAGGCTGTCCCCGCAGCCATGGTACTGGACGTGAATATGCCGGGCATGTCGGGCTTCGACGTTTGCCAAATCATCAAACGCGACGAGCGATTCGACAAAATCCCCGTCATCCTCCTCACCGCGCAAAGCACCCCGCAGGATTTCAAGACCGGTCACGACGCGGGCGCCGTGATCTACATGGTCAAGCCCTTCAAACCGGAGCGCCTGCTCCAGGTGATCCGCTTGCTGATTGCTCCGCCGGCCTGAAACTCCGACAAGAGAAATGAGCCGGCCGTATCCTCCCGAGCCGTGGCAGGCGGACATCAACAGCGAGTACGTTGCGGTGGCGCAGGGTGGGCGCGTCAGAGTGCGGGCGCGGCCGCGCCCGTAGCGTGTTTCTTCTCTTTTTTCTGTGCGTAGAGAGCCTGGTCTGCCCGTTCCAGCATCTGCTCCGACGTCTCGACCGGACTGAATCCCGCCGCGCCCGCCGAGAACCGCACCGGGATCATGGCACCGCGGAAGTTCACTTCCAGGCCGCTTAGCCGCGCCAGCAGTCCGGGGACTTGTTCTTCGGGACATTCCGGCAGGATCACCAGAAATTCATCCCCGCCCATCCGCACGGCCAGGTCCGAGACGCGGATGTGTCGGCTCAGGCGGTTCCCGAATTCCTTCAAGACCATATCGCCGGCCAGGTGGCCGTATTTGTCGTTGATCTGTTTGAAGTCGTTCAGGTCGATCACCAGCGCAGTCAGCGGATGGCCGTAGCGCTTTGAGCGATCCACTTCCGCCGTCAGGCGCTCTTCCGCGAAACGCCGGTTGTAGAGCCCTGTGAGCGGATCCACCATGGCCAGCATGTGGTATTCGTTTGCGCGCAGCCGCAGGCTCGCCTGCATTTCGATTTGCTCGGCGAGCTGCGCGCGCAGCCGCTTGATCAGCAGTTGCTGGTAAATCGTGTAGATATTGAAAAGCAGCACCAGCCCCACCAGCCCGCGCACCGCCTGCTCCAGGTGGAACTGAAAAAAGGAATACGGATCCGACATCAGAGCGGGCAGCGACATCGTCACCACGGCCACGGTCAGCAGCAGCATCACTACCACTGCCGCCGTCCACAGCCACCAGTCCCGCCGCTCGAGCCGCGCCAGCGACTCGCGGATCCGCTGCATTTCCTCCAGACCCGTCTCGATCGGGCTTTCTACCTGCACGTATACCCCGCCTGGGCCGCGTCCATTCCGCGGCTCAACTGGATATTTCGGCTGTGGCGGAGGAATTCTTTACCCGGCCGCGCTTGCACCGCGCTCGCGCTTCGCTTCGGCTACGCAGCGGTCGGCCCGGCGCGTGGGGAGCGGCACTCGGGGTCCGTCGCACGCTTCGAGCGTCAGCGCGATCGCCCGTTCGAGAGATACGCGATGGCCGCAGGAGATGTAGAGTGGCCGCGCGCCCGCTCGCGTGCGCACCACCGCGCCGATTCGTTCACCGCTATCGACCAGCGGCGTCCACGCGCCCGCCCGCGCTCCCGGCTCGCGATTCGCCCCGATCAGCCTCGACTTCGCGCATCCGATCGTTGGCACATCCAGCAGTACGCCCAGGTGCGACGCCAGCCCGAATCGTCGGGGATGCGCGTATCCCTGCCCGTCGCAAAAAATCATATCGGGAGTTTCTCCGAGGCCTTCGAGCGCAGCGAGAATCGCAGGGATCTCCCGGAAGCTCAGAAGCCCCGGCACGTAGGGAAACTCAAGCGGCCGCCGTGCCACCCAGCGCTCCAACTCCTCCCATCCGGGATACGCGAACAGCACCACCGCGGCAATCGCCTGAGCAGGCTTCCGGCTGGTGTCGAAGGCCACGTCTGCCCCGGCCACGCGTCGAATGCGTCCCACGCGGTCGCGCAGTTCGAGCCGTCCGCGAAGTTCCAGTTGCAGCGTCCGCGCTTCTGCCGGCGTCACGTCCCAGCGATGCAGCTGCACGGCTTCGCGCGGATCTCTCACGTGAGCGACGCTAGTGGCGCCCGCCGCCGCTGTCAAGCCTGCCCGCTGAAAGAACGCCTGACCACCGCCGGCGGCTTGCTCCCTCGTTTTTTCTCTTTCTATATGATTTCCGGGGCTATAATCGCGCCACCTTTTGCCGGAGGGCCTTCGCGGCCGTCTGGCATCGGCCCGGGTCGGAGCAGAAATGGCACTCACCATCGAGCGGCGCATGGCGGGCGACGTGGTTGTCCTCGACCTCAAGGGCCGTGCAACCATCGGCAGCGAAGCCGAACGCCTCAACGATACCCTGCGCCGCGAATTGAGCTCCGGCACACGAAAGCTGGTGGCAAATCTCACCGAACTCATTCAGGTGGATAGCTCGGGTCTGGCCACCTTGGTGCGCAGTTTTGTGAGTATGGGCTGCACCGGAGGCGTCATGCGCCTGGTCGTGCCCCCGGGACGCGTGCGCGAAGTCTTCGAAGTCACTCAGCTCTCGCGCGCCATCACCTGCTTCGTCGACGAGGCCTCAGCGCTCGCCAGCTTCAAGTAGCGGCGGCAATCTGATCTCGAAGTGGATCTTCTTCCTTACGGCAGGTGGTGAGTCCGCGTTGCCGCGGCGCGCCCTACGCGCCCTTCTTCAATTCGGCGAGCACCAGCTTGGCCACTTCCTTCAGCGTCTCGAAAATCCCCACTCCCTGCACCGCGACCGCCTCCAGCACCGGCTCGCCCTTGGCTTGCAGCTGCTTTTTCAATTCTTCGACGGGCATCACATTCGGCAGGTCGCGCTTGTTCAGTTGCAGCACGTAGGGAATGGTATCGAAATCCAGCCCGTGCTCCTTCAAATGCTCGCGCAGGTTTTCCAGCGTTTCAAAGTTCGCGTCCAGGCGCTCTTCCTGCGAATCCGCTACGAACACCACTCCGTCCGCGCCCTTCAGGATCAGTTTGCGGCTCGCTTCGTAGAACACCTGGCCCGGAACCGTATAGAGGTGGAACCGCGTTTTGAATCCGCGCACCGTCCCCAGGTCCAGCGGCAGGAAGTCGAAAAAGAGAGTACGGTCCGTCTCCGTGGCCAGCGAGATCATCTTGCCTTTCTGCTGGGCCCCGGTTTTGTCGTAAATCCACTGCAAGTTCGCCGTCTTGCCCCCCAGCCCGGGGCCGTAATAGACGAGCTTGCAGTTAATTTCGCGAGCGGGAAAGTTGATGAAAGACACGATCCCCCAGCCAAACTGAGCCGCTACTTATAACATAGCCGGGCGCACCGCGCGAGCGCCAGGTTACACACCAGATACCGGTCTCGGCCCGCGCAGCCGTTTCCTCTGCGCGCCGTTCCGGGCGCCGCGCACCGTAATTAGGAACCCACTCGCCTCCCTTCCGTTGCTCGCCCTGCCGCGAAATTTTCTCTCCTGTGCGCTCCCCAGCCCGCGTTGACTCGTTATGCCGCCTTTGCTACTATCGCGCGCTGACAAGATGACAAAAGCCGGCAAGCGCCGCGCCTCCCGTGTTCGGGGTTCGGCGTCCCTTCCCTCCAACTCATTGAAACGAAAAGGAGTTGCCGGAGCTTCCGCCGCCGCCCGACGTGAGAAGGAAATGACCGATCCCCGCGTGCGCGAACAGCAAAAGCTCTACGAAGAAGCCATGCGGCATTTTCAGGAGCAGAAATTCCATAAAGCCAAGCAGGCTCTCGAGAAAGTTCTCGAAGGTCCCAGCCGCGAACTCGTGGACCGCGCCCAGGTCCATCTTCGCATCTGTGAGCGCCGCATCTCCAAGGTCCCCGAGTCCGCTCCCCGCACCGTCGAGGAGCATTATCATCACGGCGTGGCCATGATGAACCTCGGCCGCTGGGAAGACAGCCGCCAGGCCCTGGAACGCGCCCGCAAGATCGCGCCGAAGGCCGATTACGTCATCTACGCCCTCGCCGCTCTCGATTCGCTCACCGGCGAAGTCGAGTCCGCCATGAATCACCTCAAGCTGGCCATCGAGCTCCGTCCTGAAAACCGCTACCACGCCCGCAACGATCAGGACTTCGCCTACCTGCTCGAGGATCCCCGCTTCACCGAACTCCTCTATCCGGAGCGCGACGGGCCGCTCACCTGATTGTCGTGCCTTCCGCCGTTCGCCATGCCGCGTCTCGCTCTCGCTTCCCGGCTTCCGGTTCCGCGCCTCGGGATTCCGGAGGCGACCGCACCATCCGCATCGTC
>JASHRU010000135.1 GCA_030037225.1 Candidatus Acidiferrales bacterium
GATTGCCCAAAGTTCAATGCCGAGGGGATTGACCACTCGCGGCCAATCAACTCCTGGCGCACGGCTTGGCGGCGGGCGCTGAAAGCGGCGGGGCTGGGCGTTCGATTCCACGATCTGCGTCACACCTGCATTACCAAGCTGGCCGAGGGGCAGGCCAGCGAGCACACCCTGATGGCAATCGCTGGGCACGTCAGCCGGAAGATGTTGGAGCACTACAGCCACATCCGGCTGGAAGCCAAGCGTGCGGCCCTCGACGCTATCGCGGCGCAGCCCTCACAGGCGGTTTCTGCCGGGGCTGTGAACCAAAATGTGAACCAACAGCAGGCAAGCACTCCAAAGGCTCCCGCTAACTGATTGAAAGGAATGGTGGGCCTGGGATGACTCGAACATCCGACCTCGCCCTTATCAGGGGCGCGCTCTAACCACCTGAGCTACAGGCCCGTTCCGAAGACTCTTATCGTAACACACAGCCGATTCGCGTCTGAACCTTCGGCTCCGTGCCTCACCACTCCTTGGTTAGGATCACCCGCCGCCGATGCTAGGCGAGCGCGATCACTTCGACTTCGATCCGCGCGTCGCGCGGCAGCCGCGCCGCCTCGACGGTCGTGCGCGCCGGCGGATTCTGCGAAAAATATTTCGCGTACACCTCGTTCATCGCCGCGAACTCATTCATATCCTTGAGAAACACCGTGGTCTTCACCACGCGGTCGAGCGAGCTGCCCGCCGCTGCCAGGATGGCTTTGACGTTTTCCAATACCCGTTCGGTCTGCTTCGCGATGTCGCCTTCGACGAGCTGCATCGTGGCCGGATCGAGCGGAACCTGTCCCGCCAGGAACAGCAGACCGGCCGAGCGAATCGCCTGCGAGTAGGGACCGATAGCCTTCGGTGCGGACTCGGTTGTAATCACCTGTCTCACGATTCATTTCCCCCCGGATGATGGCGAGCAATTCCAGAAACGATAGCACAGTACTCCGGCGGCGTGGGCATCACGAACTCCCGATCAGGATGCCGGTGGCGAAAACGAGCGCGCCTCCCACGCCCACCTGCATCGCGGCGGTCAGCGGCGGCGTGTCCATGTACTTGTGGCGCACCCAGGAGATGATAGCCAGCTCCGCGATCACCACGATCACCGCCACGATCGTCGCCACGCGGAAATCCTGAATCAGGTAGGGAAGTGTGTGCCCGATGCCGCCGAGGGTTGTCATCAGGCCCTCCACGACGCCGCGAAGGAGGGGCCGTCCGCGGCCCGTCAGGCTGCCGTCGTCCGAAAGCGCCTCCGCGAACCCCATGCTGATACCGGCGCCCACCGACGCGGCGAGGCCGACGGCAAACGCGTCCCAACTATTTCGCGTGGCGAAGGCCGCCGCGAACACGGGCGCAAGCGTCGAGACCGATCCATCCATCAGGCCGGCCAATCCCGGCTGGATGATTTGCAGGACGAACAGCCGGCGTTTCGCATCGTCCTCTTTCTCCCGTTCTGCGTGGCCCAGCTTTTCGCGCTCGAGCGAATCGGCGCGTTCGGCATGCGCGCGCTCTTCCTGGGCGAGGTCGTCGAACAACTGGCGGATGCCTGCATCGGAAGAACGCGCCGCGGCACGTTCGTAGAACCGCCGTGTTTCCACTTCCATGGCGCTGGCCTGGCCCCGGATTTTTTCGAGCTGCAGCGGCTGGGAAAGCCATAGCGGCTGCCGCGCGACGAAGCCTTTCACATCCTGGCGGCGGATCAACGGAATGTGTTCTCCAAACCGCTTCCGGTACAGCTCGATCAGGCGCTGGCGGTGTCCGGTTTCTTCCTTGCGCATTTCCTCGAACACGGCGGCGGTGGCGGGAAAGCTTTCGCGCAAGCCTTCGACGTAGTCGGAATAGACGCGTTCGTCTTCCTCTTCGAGCGAAATCGCCAGGGCCAGAATTTCCTTTTCGGTGAGGCTATGAAAATCTCTCATCGTCACCCCCAGAGTTGTCGGACCCTCGCAGCTCTCGAGCATGCGACTTTCAAGAGCGCCAGGCCAGCGGCGCGCATTTGCCTTCGATGCCCCTCAGCCGCTGCCCCGCTACTTCAGCGCAGGCCGCCGGAAGCCGCCTCGCGCGCCGCATATGCGCCGCGGAATTCCGCGGGGATTCCGGTTTCGGTGAGCCAGGCGCGAAACACGGGCCCCAGCCCTTTCCCACTCTCCAGTTCGAGCGCCGAGCGCAGGTCGCCGGCCCGCCACATCTCTCCTGCCTCGACACGCAGCAGATGCTGCAGGGCACGGGAGAGCGCGTCGTGACCCGCCGCGTCTTCCAGCGCAAAAAAGAACAGCTCGCTCTTCAACTCCGCCGCGCGCCGAGCCGGCCGAGGATCGGAAAGGCGGACGGCGAAGATGCCGTACTCCCGTGCGGATTTTGGCGTGGAGTCGAAATCCGACAGAATCGCCTGCACCAGCAGCCGCCGTGCGCCTGCTTCGGCGCGCGCGATGGCCGCGAGGTCCGCGGCATAATCCGCCAGCGAACCCATTGGATAAGGCTCCTCGTTCCAGTCCGGACGCACGCGGAATTCCAGCCAGGTGAACGCGAGCTGGCGGTCCACGATCCTCGCGCCCGACGACCAGAATTCCGGCGTGTACATCTCGGCACCGGGCAGCGCTGCGCCCGGGACTGCCGCGCAGGGTTGCGAGGACGGACATTCGATGATGCGGACGGTTTCGCCCCCGGCCGCGCGCGCGCCGAACTCCGCGTCGTAGAGTCCGGCGGTCCGGGCCGCAGTTTCCGCGGCGCGCTCGGCCAAATCGTGCGGCAGCGCCTGCCGGGTCCACAGAATCACTTCGCGGCGCTCCGCTGAGATCTTTTCCTCCTGAAATTGGCCGCCCGCGGCAAATGGCAGCCCGTCTTCCCTGCGCTGCTGGAAGCGCAAGAGGACTGAGCCTGCCTCCTTCTGTTCCCCGCGAGCTCTGCCGCTGGCGTAGACGCGAGTTTCCGCGGGAACGCGCACCGAGAAATCCCACTTCTTCGGCGGCTCGCACTCGTATGCAATGGGGACCTTGGTGGATGCCGCGAGCAGCACAGGCGCCAGATCGCCGGGAGGCAGCACGAAGCCCGTCTCGCTCACGGTGGCGGCCGCGCCGCGTGGAGCGTCAGCGGGAATAGCGAAATTGACCACAATCTCTTCCCG
Organism: Candidatus Acidiferrales bacterium; assembly: GCA_030037225.1. Lineage (GTDB taxonomy): Bacteria > Acidobacteriota > Terriglobia > Acidiferrales > UBA7541 > JOPF136. The sequence continues at coordinate 3,149 of JASHRU010000135.1, forward strand.
CGCGTTGATTTCGAGCGGCTCCTGCAACGGGATGCGGACAGTATTGGCGCCGGAGGCGGCGACCGTTGCGGCCGCCCTTCCGCCAATTTCCGCGCGCAGTTGCCGCACCGCCTGCGCCTTCGCATCCGGGAACCGCAACTCGATGGCCGTGAGGGGCTGCACCCCCGTGTTCTTTACACGCCACTCGGCGCGCACTTCGACGCGCGGTTCGGGCCCACGGACGTAGGTGACCTCGAGGCTCTGGCGCTCGATCGTCATCCCGAGCCCGAAGTGGAGTCCGCAGCCCGAGGTTGCGAGAACAGCTACGAGCACGCCTGCCAGCCGTGCCGCGAGCAGAAGCCATGCGCCGCGCCGGCTCGACGGCAAAAAAACCACGCTCAGGTTTTGGGAGGATAATCGCGCAGGATTTGCTCGTCGGTCCAACGGCGTTTTTTGCGCCAGACGATGCTCTCCGCGTCCGAATCGGTGATCCCGCGGTTCAACAGCTCCAGCACGGTTGCCTCGCTGACTCCCGCATCCTTCAAGTGCGCCAGGGAGGCGCCAGACGGGACGGGCAGCCCCGCCGCGCGCCGCCCGGCCACGGCCAGAATCACGCGGTCGGAGGTGCCCGTCAGCCGGATGGCCTGGGCCTCGCCCGACCACGACTCGATCTGGCGCAGCCGCGCCAGTTCCACAATCGACGGATCGGAAATTCCGGCGGCATGCAGCGCCGCCACGGGCTCGCCCTCCGCGAAATGCGATTTGTGGCCGCGGGCCACTTGCAGCAACTGGACGCAAAGCGATTCCGAGACGCCGCCGTGCGCCGCTTTGGCCAGCTCCGCCACTTCCTCTTTCGTCGGGTCGAGCTGCTCGATCTGCTGGAGAGAGCTGTAGCTGAAGCCCGCTTCGTCGAGCGGCTTCAGATCCACATGCTTGAAGCGCACGCACGCCGCCGGCGCGATTGCCGCGCCCAGAAGGAGCGCGCACCCCAGCCGCCGCCACGCAGAGAGGGAGTTCAGCGTCATGGTTCCACGCTGGGCGATTTTTAGTATGCGCCCTTGGCACGCAACTCTCCAGTTTCCGGATGCTCGCTGGCGCCTATCCGCAACGGGGCCGGAATTTTCTCCCCGCCGCCTTCGAGCACCAGCCCGGCCAGAAATTCTCCCAGCGCGGGCCCGAATTTGAAACCGTGGCCCGAGCCGCCGCCCACGAGCCACACGTTTTCCCACTCCGGATGGCGGTCGAGGACGACGTGCGAGTCCGGAGTGCGCTCGTACTGGCACACGCGCGTGCGCACGAGCGGCGCTTCCGCGAGCGCCGGGAATCGCCGCACGAGATAGAGGCGCGCGGCTCGGAGCGATTCCGCGCGCACAACGCGCTCGCCCGCTGTGGGATCGAACCCTGCGACGCCCTGATTGTTCGCCAGTTTGAACGCGCACACGTCGCAGCCCGGCGTGCCGTAGAACTCGGTATCGTAATCGGCCCAGGCGGGCATCTGTGGCGCGTCGAAGCGGGCGTCACCGGCGGGCGCGCCGAAATAGAATACATCCTGCTGCGTGACCACAATGCGGCGGCCGAGCAGGCGCGGAAAAAGCTGCGGAAGCCACGGCCCGCAGGCAAAAACGAATGCTCCGGCGACGAGATCGCTCGACGCGCCTTCGCTCGTGATGCGCACGGACTCGAGCCGGTGAGGCGCGGCCATGCGCGCGCCCCTTTCTTCCACCCAGCCGATGCGCAACTCGCCGCCCAGGCGCGCGACCTGGGCCGCGACGGCTTGCATGGCGCGCTGGGCGCGCAGGAAACCGCTCTTCGGTTCATAGAGGGCGAACTCCGCGTCGTCAAAGGCTATTTGCGGAAACCGGCGCCCGCACTCGACGGCAGAGAGCCTCTCATACGGCTCGCGGAGCGCATCGAGCGCGGCGAGGCTAGCGCGCAGGTAATCGTTTTCTTCCCGAAGGAGCCACAGCATCCCGCAGGGCTCGAAGAGGGGGACGTTCCATTCCGCTTCGCAATCGCGCCAGATTTTGCGCGCGCGGTGCGTCCACCGGCTGTACAGCGATTTTTCGCCATAGGCAAAGCGCAGGATGCGCGCCTCGCCGCTCGAGGTGCCACGCGAGTTGCCCGCGCCCCACGCGTCCACGAGCACCACGCGCGCTCCGCAGCGGGCGAGATGCCACGCCGTCCAGCCGCCAAA
>JASHRU010000136.1 GCA_030037225.1 Candidatus Acidiferrales bacterium
GGGCGGGAGCGACCCCACTTTTTGGCGGTCAATCCGCCCAAAAGTTCGTGGGGTCGCTCCCGCCCGCCCCGAGCCGCTCGGGGCCGCGTGTAGGAATCGGAGGATACAAGTTGCAATGCGGACTGTAATCGCCCCTGCCAGCAACGAAGACGGAACGTTGCACCGCCGGGCGGGGGTGTGTACTGTACCGCCAGGGCAAGCCGAACCAGCGAGCGAGGGGTACTGCTCGATGGCAAGGCGAAGATACCAGACAGGTAGAGTCTTCGTTCGTGGCAGTAAGAGGCCGGTATTCGTAGGACGTTGGAGGGCGGATGTGATTCTGGCGGATGGAACAACCCGGCGTGTGGAGCGTTCGGTCATCCTCGGACCTGTGTCCGAGCTGAAGACCATGAAGAACGCGCAGCGCAGCTTTGAACCCATTCTTGCCGAGGTCAATTCTCCCGACTACCGGCCAGCCAAGTTCGCAGAGTTTCGAGACTTTGCGGATACGTGGGAAGCGCAGGTACTCGCACTACAAAAGCCGTCCAGCGTGAAGGCGGCACAATCGCACCTCAAGACGTACATCAGAAAGTGGCTCGGTGATGTGCGTCTGGAAGACTTCACGCGCCAGGCTCAGCAACATTTTGTGACGCGTCTTTCGCAGCACGTTTCACGGAAGACCGTGCTCAACGTGTTGGGGACGCTCGGCTCCATGCTGAGGACGGCGAAGTCCTGGGGCTATTGCTGCCACACCATCGCGATGAACGAGCTGGCGCTTCCGCCCGAAGATCTGCGGAGGCAGGCTCGATTCTTCACAGGCGAACAGGTGAGGAAGATCATCGCGGTTGCGGCAGAGCCTTACCGGACCATGTTCGCAGTAGCGGCGATGACCGGATTGCGCGCCGGCGAGGTCATGGGACTGCAAAATGGCGACCTGGACTTCGACGAGCGCGTGATTCACGTCAGGCGCTCGGCCTGGTATGGCCGCGTGCAGACGGTGAAAAGCAAGGCGAGCAGAGCGCCCGTAGCGATGCCGGAAGCACTGGCTAAGTTGCTGAACGAGTATCTGACAACGTGGCAAGCGAACCCGGAAGGGTTTCTCTTCATGAATCGCAACGGGAGGCCCTACGCGCAGAACAAAGTGGTCGAGTACGGTCTCTGGCCCGTTCTTGAGAAGCTGAACATCCCTCGCGCGGGCATGCATGCTTTCCGGCACTGCCATGCGAGCTTGCTGATCGACGTGGGCGCGAATCCGAAGGTCGCACAGGAACAGATGCGGCACTCGGATGCGCGAATCACGCTCGGGATTTACGGTCACGTGATCGGCGACGCGCAGCGCGAGGCAGTGGACAAAGTGGGCGAGTTACTTCGGCCAGACGGGGCATTCCGCGCCCAGATGCGCCCAAATTGAGGATGAACGGTGAGTAGCTTCAAACACTTGCGGACCGCTGGACGTGGGTTCGATTCCCATCGCCCGCTCCATAAGTCCTGCTGATGCAGTTGGCCTTAGTGGCTTTTGCCCCTGAAAAACAGTATCTCTGAGGCGGTTCTTGGAGGCAGTTGGACGCGGCGCGTGATCGGCAGCGGTCTCGTTCGACGCGAGTCTTGCGCCTAAGTGCGGGAGGTCGGGCGCACCAAGCGTTCACGGGATGAGCTCGGCTGGTTGCAGGGGACCGCAATGCTCCGCGCGTGTTGGTTCTGCGGACGCGACAGTATGAGGTTTTGTCGAATGCCGTAGGTGGGCCATTCTGTGACGTTGACCGGAGCCCCAGGACTTCCCGGTCCGGATGGAGCGGGCCGGCATCGGAATCATATTCCGCCGCCTTCAAGGGCGCGCCCGATGCGCCCGCTGCCGGCTATCTGGTGTAGTGGAAGGCCACGCAGCCCGCCGGCGCGATTGCGAGGCGTTGCATCGGCTTCCATGCTTTCAGCGTGATACGATTCGCCCTTGGTGGAACCCCAGGTCATCATCGACCGGCAAAGCCTGGGAAGCGGAGACTCCTTGCAGCATAGATGTGCCGCAGCTTGTTCTGAGTTCTGCCCGGTCCGATCATACGTCATCAGGAGGGACTTCGGATTCGGCGCCTGCCGCGCGCGCAGCGATTTGTATACGCCTGCCCGAAGAAGATGGCTGTTGAGAAGCTCCTTTAGGGTTTTCACCCCCTGAGCGGAATCTTCAGGTACGGACAGGCTGGGTTTTATGACATTCCTAAATTATTTCATCGAACCCTGGACGATATGGGGACTTGAGGCTCCCAGGTTCTCCTGGCTCGCGGCCGTTGGTCTTTTGATTTTTCCGCTCGTGGCATTGCTCAAGCTCTGGTGGGTCTCCCGCAGGGAACGTCGGTCGCTGGAGGGCTTGACGCTCAGGGTCGAGAAGCTACGTACGCGTCACCCTGTGGACCCACAAAAAGGTCTTTCGCCCAACGCTTACAAAGATCTAAGCGACATTTTCTTAAAATCTGAATCACTCAGGAGTGCGTGGAGTGCTTACGCCTCGTTGGTTGTGTCTCGACGTCCCGGAACAGGCGAAGAGCAGTTTTGGGCCTCGGAGAGCGCAGATAGCGTGTTTTCGGATGCAGCCATCATCGAGCCCAGGATAAATCGATCATTTTTCGCTTCTCTCCCGGGGATCGTCACCGGAACAGGACTGCTGTTTACGTTCATGGCAATTTTAGTTGCGCTGTTAAAAGTGCATTTCAATAAAGATACCCAGCAAATCTTGGGCTTGGACCTTCTCATCCAAGGACTATCCGGCAAATTCGTCTCCTCGATCGCGGCGCTGTTTGCAGCCACAATCTTCCTCCTCTTCGAAAAGCCGATTAACTATAAATTGTCGACTGCTCGCATGCGGCTTAGTTCCAGTATTGACGAATTCGTTCCGCGCCTATCCATGACCCGCGTCCTGGCAGAGATTCAGAGAGATGCCGCAGAACAGTCTGTAGCGCTTCGTTCATTCAACGCCGACCTGTCTGGCAAACTAAAGCAAGGATTCAGCGAAAGTCTCGGCCCGATGATCCAACGGATGGCTAGAGGTATCGACGAATTGAACCAGCAGCTTAGGGCGGCTGAGGCCGCCAAACAGGAATCCATATCTGGATCAGTCAGCACACTACTCCAGAGTCTCGAAGAATCGCTTCAGTCCTCGATCCAATCCATGGGGGAAACTTTCCGAGAACCGGCTTCCGGCAGGACTGCCGGTGAGCTTACAAAGGCGACCGAATCCCTGGGTGGAGCAGCCCGTCTCCTTGAAAACCTGAATGCGCAGGCTCAGAACACGCAGTCCGCGCTCACAGAGCTTGTAAATCTGGCCAGAAAGTCCACGGCAGAACAATCCGCTCTCGGAAAAAGCCAAATCGAGGAGTTGACTGCCGTCCTACGTCAGTTCCTGGTCCAGATGAGCGAGACCGCTGGAGTATCAGTGAATGATATGGCGGCCACGCTTACCGCGGTGGTCCAAGGCCTGTCTATCAAGCTCAATGATTTGGGGGCACAGCTGACGGCCACTCTTCAAAGGAGTGCCGAGCAAACGACAAGTGCTGCCGCAGCGGTCGTCGACAGGGCAGACAAATGGTCCTCGCGGAGCGCCGAGCAACTTCGACAAGTGATTGAGCAGCTTGCTGGCAGCGTCAAGAGTTCCAAAGAGGTCGAAAATGCCTTAGTGGCTGCATTTGGTCTTTTTAGAAAGTCTCTGGAACAATACGCATCACTCAATGCGGGGTTAGACCGGATCGCAGGAGAGGTGAATGCTATGGCAGCTTCGGCAGCCGGCGCGGCTCATTCCACTTCCGAGAGTCAAGAGGTCCTTCAACAAGTGGCCGCTCACACAAGCACCCAGATGGAGCGCCTCGCTGATGCGAATCGAAGGCAAGCAGAAGTCTGGTCCGGAATGCAGAGCGGCCTGGATAGCTATAAGAACGCATTCATGCACACCGAGCGTGCTGCGAGAGAGTTGCTCGCACAGATCGCCCAGCAAGTTGATTCTCACCTGCAAGTAACCCGACTCGGCTATTCAGAAATCATCAGGATCGCAGATGGACACTTTGCTCATGCAACGCAAAAGCTGGGCACTTCCATTGACGAATTGGATGAACGTCTCAAAGACTTGGCGGAGACATTTGAAATGTTAAGGGGAAAGAACGATGGCCTACGACAATGAGAATTCCAGTTCTGGACTCTCGAGCTCACTCGCTGACTTAATGACCTCCCTCGCGGTGATTTTCATTCTCTTGCTTGTTGGGATGCTTCACAACGCAATCCAACAGGCTGAGGGCCGCAGGAACCAGGTACTTACCATGCTCCAGAAGGCCCTCGAGGAATTTCGAGCCAAGGGAGTCGAGGTAAGGACTGATCCCAAGGATCCCCTAAACCTCCTCGTAGTGGTGCCCGAGGAGCTCCTCAAGTTTGAACGGGGCGACTCTCAAGTTCCTGCAGCCGGCCGCGCATTTCTGGACAGCTTTATCCCCCGATTTGTTGGAACGGCCTGCTCGGAGGAACTTAGATCGGGAATCAGCTCCGTCGTTGTTGAGGGACACGCAAGCTCCGAGGGGAGCGAGAGCGGAAACCTAAGACTCAGCCAAGCACGCTCAATGGCGGTGGTTCAGAAGAGCATCGAGGTTGTAGACTCCTCCGGTGCAGCAGAATCCCAAGAGGAACACCGTTGTCTCGTTCAACTGGTGTCGGCCACGGGACGTGGTAGCGCTGAGCCGGTTCTGAGCAATGGAAGCGAAGATCGGCAAGCAAGCAGGCGCGTGATCTTCAAGATCCGGGTGAAGTCCCTCGAACAACAGGGGTTCGAAGGAGGATCGGAACTCACCAGCAGCAAGTCCGTAAACCATTGAGCGGTGTCTAATCTCGCTTCAAGCGTCGACCTGCAAAACGCGATCAGGCTGTTATGGGCCTGAGACAGAGATCTACGCGTACACAGTCGCCCGTAGCGAGAAAACTCGTCAGGGCTTCCCCCACAGTCGCAGCCCGCCTCTAATCGCAAGCGAGTTGTCGCCCAGCCGTGTTTTGGGCGGCAGATTTTTCGGTTTCTTGGCGTTTCCGCCGCCGAGCTTATCGCTGTCGCGCCCCATTCTCTTCGGACGTGGCCTGCCTGCGGCAAGCAGGGTTCGATTCCCATCGCCGGCTCCAGAAGTCCTTCCGATGCAGTTCTCCTCGCGGACTTGTAATCCTGAACACTTGTGCGCGGCGCTCCAGATGTCACTGGAGACAGTCCTTTGTTGCTCGCTCGTTCGTTTCCGGCCGTGTTATAAACCAGCCCTGCTGGGTGAGGCCGATTGGGACTGCCAACAGGAGTTCAGGAGCTGCGTATATGAACAGACTCAAACACTTGATTATCCCCGCGGTGATTTTGCTGATGGCCGCCGCTCTCGTGTTCACGATTATGAGGAACTGGAATTCGTGGGAGGGCGGTAAGGCCGAGCAAACCACCGATGACGCCTACGTGCGCGGGGATCTCACTCCGCTGAGCACTAAGGTGGCGGGGCTGGTGCGCGAAGTGAAGGTCTCCGACTACCAGCAGGTACACAAGGGCGACTTGCTGGTGCAGCTCGACGACGACGACTACCGCGCGCAGGTAGCTCAGGCGACCGCCGCAGTGGAGGCAGCCAAGGCGGCCATCGAGAACAATCTGCGCCAGCGGCATCTCCAGGACGCCCGCATCGCGCGCGCGGTCGAGGCGATCGACCAGGCGAAAGCGCAGATTGCCGCGGCAGAAGCCGGAGAGAAAGCCGTTGAGGCAGACGTGGTCCGCACGCATGCCGAAGGAGTGCGGCAGGCAGCGCTCTATCAAGCCAAGTCGGCCACGGAGCAGAGGCTCGAACAGGCCGTGGCAGATGAGAATCGAACTGCCGCGCTGCTGGAAAGCCGCAAGGCGGATATCGAGCAAGCGAAGACGCTGCTGAGGAGTGACGACCTCGCCGTGGAAGCCGAGCGGCGGAGCAAAGAGGTGCTGGAATCACAGGACGCGCAGCTCCTGGCCGATCTTCACGCCCGCGAGGCTGCGCTTACGGCCGCGCAGGTGAACCTGGGCTACACGCAAATCTTCGCTCCCGGAGATGGTTCGGTGGGCGAACGGCAGGTACGGCCGGGACAGCTCGTTTCGCCGGGCACACAAGTGTTTACGTTTGTGGACAGGACACGATGGGTGCAGGCGAACTATCGCGAGACGCAGCTTACGAACGTAAAGGCCGGAGATTCCGCTGACGTCACCATCGACGAATATCCTGGCAAAGTCGTACATGGGAAGGTGCTGGAGATTTCTCCGGCCAGCGGTTCGCAATTTGCGCTGCTGCCGCCGGACAACGCTACGGGGAACTATACAAAAATCGTGCAGCGCATTCCCGTGAAGATCGCGCTGGAAGATTCTCCGTTCGTCACCAGCTTGCGGCCAGGCCTTTCCGTTGTGGTGACGATCCGGACGAGACAGTGAAAGGGAGCCAATGGCTGCCGGTGAAAACGCGCCGCACCAAGTGACTCCGCTCGAGCTGGCGCGGTCGTTTGCCTCGGCAGAGCCTGCCGACCTCTCGAAATCCCCGATCCTTGGAATTCTGGGAGTCATTCTGGGCGCGGGAATCGTGACGCTGACGAGCCGCATGCTGAGCATGGGGATGGAGGATCTGAAAGGCCACCTCGGCATCGGCTACGATGCCGGCGCCTGGATCAGTACATCGTTTGACGCGGCGCTGATCTTCATCGGCCCGCTCACGGTTTACTTCGGCGCTCTTGCCGGCGCGAGGCGTGTGCTCTTCCTCGCCGCGGGAATCTTCACCTTGTGTTGCACGGTTCTGCCATACATTCACAGCTACGGACTGCTCGTCGCGGTGCTCGCACTCGCGGGGCTGATGTCGGGCACCTTCTATCCGCTGACGCTGACGTTTGCACTGCGCAGCATTCCTGTCCGATACCTTCCGTTCACGATCGCGTTGTACGCGACCTGCGTGGATTTTGCCGTCAATGTGGCTCCCACGCTCTACGGCTGGTACCGCGATCATCTTTCGTGGCATTGGATGTTCTGGAATTCTGCATGGCTCACGCCGATCATGATGGCGTTGATTTACTGGGGAATTCCGGCGAGCCCTCCGCCGAAACGATCCGGTGCGCCGCCCAGCTTTGCGGGTTTCTTCTATTTCAGCGCTGGGCTGGCGATCCTGATTGGCGCGTTCGAGCAGGGCGAACGCCTGGACTGGTGGCGATCCAGCGTGTTCACTGCGTTGTTTGTTTGCGGGACTTTCTTCCTGTTGTGCGGATTCGGCCGCAGGCTTTTCGGCCCCAATCCGCTCGTGGCGCTCGAGTATCTGCGCCGGCGAAACACGCTACTGCTCGGATTCGGCCTGTTCCTGTTCCGATTCACGCTGCTGGGAACGATCATCCTGATCCCGCAATCCCTGGCCATTCATGGATTCGAAGCGGTCCAGATCGGCCCGGCGCTGATCTGGACTGCTCTTCCGCAACTGCTGATCGCTTTGGCCGTCGCCTTGCTTCTGCTGGGAAACGTGGACTCACGGTTGATCATGGCCACCGGCTGCCTGCTGATGGCTCTGGCCTGCTGCCTCAACGCGAATCTGACCAGCGCGTGGTCGGCAGCGAATTACTACCGGACGGAACTGCTGATGGGAGTGGGGCAATCCTTCGCATTTCTGGGCCTGGTGGCAACGATCCTGCTGCAAGGGCTGTTCTCCGGCGGTCTGGCGAAACCGCAGTGGATTCTCACGTTCTCCGCTTACTTTCATGTGATCCGCCTGTTCGGGGGAAGTATGGGCGCGGTGTTCATGGGTCACTTCCTCGCGCAGCGCGAGAAATTCCACTCCAACCTGCTGGGTCTCGAAGTGAAGCGCGGAAACTGGGTCGCGGATGGAAACCTGCTGCATATGACGGCGGCACTCGCCCCGAAATCATACGGTGTTGCCGCGGCGGCCGGCCGGGCGATGGCACTCACAGGCGGCCGCATTCGCTTGCAGGCCTACACTCTCACGTTTATTGACGGTTTTTTTCTGGTGGCGTGGATCTGCGTGGGGCTGATGGTCCTTGGCGCAATCATGAAGGAAGCCCCGATGGGCTTCGGAGATTTGAGCAGAGTGGAGCCGGCTCCGGCTACGCCCGAGGAGGTACGAGCATGAGAGTCACGCTGAAGCGCAGACAGATTCGCCGATGGCTGGTGCTCTCCGGGAGCTTTCTGCTGTACGCGCCGATCCTGGTGAAGGCCGGAGAGGTGAAGCGGCTGACGCTATCTGAAGCCGTGCATCTGGCTCTGGACCAGAATCGGGCGCTCAAGATCGCGCATTACAAGGTGCGCGAGAACGAGGCCAAAAAGGCGGAGGAGCGCTCCGCGTACTTTCCGCAGCTTACCAATCAGTCGAACGCACTGCACATCACCGAACTCCAAGACATTGTCGTTCCGACCGGAGGCTTTGGGATTGCAGCGGGAACGCCCATACCGCCGGCAAACACCATCATTCGGGAGGGCCAGAACAGCCTGTACTCCAGCGGAACGATGCTCGCTCAGCCGCTCAGCCAGTTGCTTCGGGTCCACCAGGCAAATCTCGCGGCCGCGGCGGAAGTGGCCGGCTCCGAGGACGAGCTGAAAAAGGTGGAAAACGATATCGCCGTCGAGGTCCACACCCTCTATTACGCAATCCTGGCGGCCACGCTGGAGAAAAGGGCTGCCGAGCAGCAGGTGACGTTTGCCACAGAAAGTCTCCGAGAAAGCGAGGAGGGAGTCCAGAAGGGCAGCGCTCTGGAAGTGGCGGCCATTAGCGGCCGCGCCGATTTGTTGCAAAGCCAGCAGGCCGTGCTCACGGTGAATCTGCAACTAGCGGACTTGAACACGGAGCTGAACCATTTGCTGGGGTTGCCGCTGGAGACGCAATTGCAGCTCGATCCGGCGGTATCGACGGAATTTCACACTCTCTCCATAGAGGAATATGAAAAGCTGGCGGTCGAGCAGAGCCCCGAGGTCCGGACTGCCGAACAGACGGTGCGAAAAGCAAAGGCGGGCGTCGCGGCTGAAAAGACCACCTACATTCCAGACATCACTGCGTATGCACGCCACAGCTATCAGGACGGCGTGCCCTTTTTCGTGCACAACTTCGGCACCTTCGGAATTCATCTTGAGTACGACATTTTCGACTTCGGCAAGCGCCGCGCTGTGATTCACGAACGCGAGGCCCAGCTCTCGCAGGCCGAAGAAAATCTCGAACGGCTGAAAGAGGAGGTGGCTGTCGCCGTTGAGCGCAGCTACAACAAGGTGGAGCGCACCCGGAACATGGTTGACGTTGCCAGGCAAATAGTGAAGCTGCGGCAGGAAAGCGAACGGCTCGCCACCGAGCAGGCCGCGCGCGGCGAACTCCTTCCCGCCGCGCTGAGGCAGGCCACGGCCGCAAGTTACAAAGCCCAGGCCGAACTCTTGCAGGCGAGTCTGGCCTACTCACTGGCGTATGCGGAGTTGGAACGCTCCGTGGGCAGGACGCCTGGACTGCAACCCTAAGTGCACTGGGAGGCTGGACGAAGTTAAAGACCAAGAAAGGCCGGCTGAGGGATGTTGAAGGGCTGAAGCAAGCGTGGCGTTTCGAAGCGCAAAGGAGATGCAAGCAATGCGATACAGATGGATTCGTTTGCTTTCTTGCGGAACGTTGCTCGTGGGGCTCGCGTGCGTGGCTAGGCCAGTTGTCTCGCAATCGACTCCGCAACGGAGCCTCTTAGCACTCTCGAAGCGCAATCACACGCTGGCGATCGTGGACCCCACGACGCTCGCGGTGCTCGGCCGCCTGCCGGTTGGACCCGATCCTCATGAGGTGATCGCCTCGTCGGATGGAACGAGAGCTTACGTCTCCATTTACGGCGGCGGCAGATACCACGCGCTTTCTGTGCTCGATCTGGTGGCGCAGAAAGCGTTGCCCGATTTTGACACGGGAGCCTTGAACGGGCCGCACGGGCTCGTCTTCGTGGGCGGAAAAGTATGGTTCACAGCCGAGGGCGCAAAGACCGTTGCCCGGTTCGATCCAGCCACGGGTACGATCGACTGGATCATGGGCACCGGCCAGAACCGCACGCATATGCTTTACGTGACCAGCGACGAGAAAACGATTTACACAACCAACGTCAGCTCCGGAACCGTCAGCATTTTAGAACTGGTGACGCTGCCTCCGATGGGTCCTGCACCGGGAGCAGCGGCACAGGCGGCTCCGCCGCGGCCCGCCGGGCCTCCTCGCGTGGACTGGAACGAAACCGTGATT
>JASHRU010000137.1 GCA_030037225.1 Candidatus Acidiferrales bacterium
TGCGTCACCGTGACGCTGTTAGACGGTTTGGTTGTGGCGCGTTCGCTCTTCCACTCTTCGATGAATTACCGTTCCGTGGTGATTCTGGGAACCGCGAAGCCGGTGCTCGAGCCGGCAGAGAAACTGCGCGCGCTGCACGCAGTCTCCGACCAGATTTTCCCGGGGCGCTGGGCTGATGCTCGCCAGCCGAACGAGCAGGAACTGAAGGCCACGAGCGTTCTGGCCATCCCGCTTGCCGAGGCGTCGGCCAAGATCCGCGTCGGCCCGCCGAAGGACGAGAAGGAAGATTACGCGCTGCCGATATGGGCGGGCATTGTGCCGCTGCGCGTCACGGCAGGCGCTCCGGAGCCGGATCCGGCGCTGCCGGCCGAGGTGGCTGGGCGCGTACCCGACTATTTGCGCGGCTATCATGCCCCCGGCTCCAGGTAACTTCGCGGCGATACCTGCCGTTGCCAGATCCAATACCCGGCGGTGATGACTCCCAGCCACGGAATACCGGCCACCAGAGCCGGACGCATGCCCGGTATCCACCACGTAGTGATCAGAATCGCGGCCAACAAAAACGCGCCCAGCGCCGAACTGTAGGGATACCCGATCATGCGCACGGGCAGGCGCGGGCCACCGCTGCGCTCCCATGCCGGGCGGAAGCGCAGATGGGTGACAAAAATCATCAGCCACACGAAGAGTCCTCCAAACAGGGCCACGCCGAACAAGAGCACGTAAGCCCGATCGGGGGAGACAACATTCACCACCGTCGCGATCGCCAGACCTGCGGCGGTCACCAGCAACGCAGGCACGGGCGAGCCTTGTGAGTTCACCCGGCCCAGCAGTTCCGGCGCGTATCCGCCGCGGGCGAGGGAAAAGATCATTCGCGTGGCCAGATACAGGTCGGTATTCATGCTGGAGAGCGCGGCGGTCACAACCACAAAGTTCATGGCGTGGGTCGCGGCAGGAATTCCGATGGATTGGAACACGGTAACGAAGGGGCTGGCCGATATGGCGCCACCGCCGGCTCCGATTTGGTTCCACGGCACCACACCCACAAGCACCGTGATCGCGCCCACGTAAAAAAGCGTCAGGCGCCCCAGCATGGAGCGCATCGCGCGGGGGACCGCGTTGGCCGGGTCTTTCGCCTCACCGGCCGTGACCGCGATAATCTCCGAGCCGATGTAGCTGAAAATCACGAAGCACAGGGCGCGCCAGACGCCGGCCCATCCCATCGGCAGAAAGCCGCCATCGGAGGTGAAGTGGGATGCGGCGCGGTGACCGTTGCCCCCCACGCCGGAGAGCAACCACACGCCGAACACGATGAACATCAGAATGGCAACGACTTTGATGAGCGCGAACCAGTACTCGAATTCGCCGAATGCGCCGACGCTGCGCGCGTTGACGTAGAGAAGCGCCGCGGAAAAGCCGACGATCCAGACCCATTGCGGCACCTGCGGCCACCACCATCCACAATAGATACCAACCGCGGTGGCTTCGCCGCCTATTGCAATCGATTGCGCCGCCCAGTAGGTGTAGCGAACCGCGAAGCCAGCCCAGCGCGATACGTAGAGCTCGGCATAGACGCCAAAGGAGCCCGCGGCCGGATGCGCCACTGCCATTTCCGCCAGCGCGCCGACGAGCAGCAACGCGATCGAAGCGCCCAGCGCGTAAGTAAGAATCACAGCAGGGCCGGCCTCGCGAACGGCGAGTCCGCTGCCCAGGAAGAGTCCTGTACCGATCGCTCCGCCGATAGCGATCATGGTCATTTGGCGCGTGCTGAGCTGGCGCGAAAGGCCGGCTTCCTGCTTCGCAAGATCGGGGCCGTCTTCAGATCCGATGTTCGCGGCCGCCCGGGTGGCGTCTGACACAGGTGGAGTCGAACGGGTCATGGGCGGGGCGCGGAACTCCTCGCTGCGCCGCGCTGAAATTCACCGGCGGCCTCGAGCAGCCGGCCGATATCCGAATCGTTGTTGAAAAGGTGGCAGGCAACGCGCACACCGCCGATTCCGGCCGTATAGCGTAGAGAAACCAGTATCCGGCGAGCAAGCAGGTGCTCGACAATAGCGGCGTTTTGTTCCGGTGATCCGAGGCTGAATGTGACAATGCCTGCGCGTTCGGCACGTTCCCGCGGCGTGCTGACGGAGATCCCCAGCCTGTCGAGTCCGGTCATGAGTTTTTCGCCCAGCGTCCACACGTGCTCGGCAATCCGCTCCTGTCCCGCTTCCAAAAACATTCGCAGCGAGGCGGCCAGGCCGATTGCACCCGGATAATTCGCCGTACCGCCGGCTTCGTACCGCCGCGCGCCCTCCACGTAGTGGTAGTCGCGGACAGGCTGGATCGATGGGGTTTGGAAGTAATTTCCCCAGCCGCCTTCCGGCGTTTCCACTGCCAGATAGCCGGCCATCGGCGGCCGCAGATCCTGCATCCGGTCGCGGCGGATGTAGAGAAAGCCGCAGCCAAAAGGCGCATTGAGCCACTTGTGGCCGCCGCATGCCAGCAGATCAATGGGAGTGGCCTGGACGTCGATGGGCACGGCACCGAGCTGCTGAATCGCATCCACAACCAGCCACACGCCGCGAGCGCGGCAAAGCGCGCTGAGCGCGTTCAAGTCGATTCGATATCCGTGCGACCACTGCACGGAGCTGACCACGACGAGCCGCGTCCGGTCCGTCATCAGGGCCGCGAACTCGTCCACGAAGAGTTTGCCGTCGCGGTGAGGAACAACCGCCAGCTCGATGCCTTCCCGGTCACGAAGCTGGCACCAGGGAATGGCCACTTCCATGAATTCCGGCGCTGCGACGAGCACGCGATCTCCCGCGGCGAGCGGCACAGCCTGAGCCGCGATGGCCAGGCCTTGGGACGTGCTTTCGACCAGCGCAACCTCGTCCTCGCGCGCGTTAATGAGTTGTGCGGCAAGGGGCCGGGCGGCAGCGCGCAGCTCATCCATGGCGATGTGGTTCCGCGTGGCGGAAGGTTCTGGGCAGGTGAGAGCGCGCTCGAGGAACTCCTGGACGGCGGCCACCGCGGAACGCGGCGCAATGCTTACGCACGCGGCGTCGAGAAACGTCTTCTCCCGCAGGGCAGGGAATTCGTCGCGAATGGACTCGAAATTCACGCGCGGTAGTGACCCGAAAGCAGGCGCACACACAGCCGGTACGTCGAAGGAGAATCGAAATCACGGAAGATAGCGGTGTCGCGCACGCGGACGCGCAAGAGGCGCTGCGGGCGGTCCGGGCGGTGAACCACGTCGCGGGCCTTTTCTGCGCGCGCAAACTCACGCCTGAGTTCCGGCGCCACCAGAATGGGATGGCCGTCCCGGCCGTTCATCGCCGGCACAACGATTCCTTCGCCGGGAGCACGATGGCTGTATGCCCACCAGAGGCGCGCGAGCAGGCCGGGAAACAGCAACGGGTAATCGACCGGATAGAGCAGAAAGGCGGCGTTGCGAGGCACGCGCCGAAGGCCGGCGCGTAGCGACGTAATCTGTCCCTCCTGCCAATCTACGTTGCGAACCACGATGGTTCCTTTCGGCGGCTTCCATTCCGCCAGAATCCGATCGGTCTCGCTGCCCAGGACGACCACGGCAGGGCCGAAACCGCGGGCCTCCGAGCAACAACGCACCGCACGCTCGAGCGCCGTACCTCTGCCAAACGGCGCGAGCGCCTTGGGAAATGGCAGGCTGCCTCGCGGCCCCGCCGCGAGGATAATCGGGACAATGCGATCTTCCTCGGGACCGTGCCCGCCTTTGCGACCCTGCGATTTCATCGCGACAGAATCTACCCTATGGCCCCCGGCGAGGCCAGCCACGATTCCGGCGAGCGAAGCGCCAACCAATTGTGCGGTGTAGTTCCTGCTCGGACCGCCTTGGGGCACCCCCCACCCCCGGTGAGTGATGTAACTTTGCAATCTAAAGGAGTTAGCTTTGCAGTGACTCGTGACTCGTGACTGGTGACTGGTGAAAGGCGAGGATCGGAGGCAGAAGGGAAACGGCAGGGTCAGTTTCGATGCGTGACTGGCGAGCGCGCTCATAGGAGGAGGCTAAGACCAACCGTGCGAATTTCATACCCCGTATAAAATCGAAAAAAATGGGCATTTATTGACCCCGTAGGGGAAAAGGCGAGAATCGAATGCG
>JASHRU010000138.1 GCA_030037225.1 Candidatus Acidiferrales bacterium
TCGCGAATTCCGCGCGACAAGCTGGCGGACGTTGTGCGCCGGGCTTCGACCGGGGGAGCGGAAATCATCGCGCTCGATGTCCTGCTCGACGAGTCCCGCGCCCCGGCAGACGACAGAGCGCTCGCCGACGCCATCGGCGACGCGGAGAATGTCGTGCTCGCCACCGTCTTTGGCGATGCGCAACTTCCTCCGAGCGATCCGCTGCCCATCTTTCGCCAGCAGGCCCTGAGCGTCGGCTTCGTCAATCTTCCCGTGGATTCCGACGGCTTTCTCCGCCGCATGTATCTCTGGATGCGGACGCCCCAGCAAATGTCTGAGTCCTTTCCCGTTGCGGTGGCCGCCAACTATTTGGGCCAGCCGCTCCAGCGCGGCCGGGCGGGAACCTACCGCATCGGGGATAAAGAGATTCACGTTCTGCCGGCAGCGCAAAACACCGCGTTCATCGGCGCCTGGAGCCGCGAGCCCATCTCCACCATCCCGGTTCTGCAATTTCTCTCCAGCAATCCCAATCCTGCGGAATTGAAAGGCAAAATCGTTCTGGTCGGGCAGAGCAGCTCCAAGGGAAAAGACCGCTTCCCCACGCCGCAATTCCGCTTCGACGAGGCCCGCGAAGGACGCCGGATGCTTCCCGGCACCGAGATCCAGGCGGTCGCCGTGGCATCGCTCCTCCATGGCCGCACCGTCGAGACGTTCAAACCGGCGCCTCTCTGGGCTCTCAATTTTCTGATTGCCGCCCTCGTGATGCTTTTCGTTGTCCGCTGGCGGTTCGCGGTGGGCCTCGGCGCGGCAATCGCCGGCCTTTTGCTGGCCTACCTTCTTGCCAGATGGCTTTTCGCGCAGGGCGTGTGGATGCCCTTCCTTTCCACCGAAGCGGGCGTCGTTCTGGCTCTCCCCGCCGGTCTCGGTTTCCGCTACCTCGAGGAGCGCAGGCTCAAGGCCCAGTCCGATATCGAGCGCAGGGAGTTGATGGGACTCTTCGGCCGCTACGTGTCTCCCGAAGTCGCCTCGGAAATCTGGGACCGCCGCGGCGAAATCGTGCTCGCCGGCCAGGAGCGGACCGCGACGATTCTTTTTTCCGACATCCGCAACTTCACGCAGATAACGGCCGGAAAGCCCTCGGCTCAGGTGCTCGCCTGGCTCAACGAATACCTCACCGAAATGGACGATGTGATCCGCGCCAACCGCGGATTCCTCAATAAATTCATCGGCGATGGGATTATGGTGATATTCGGCGCGCCGCTCTCCGCCGAGCCCGCCACCGGAGCCTGCCGCGCGGTCGCCTGCGCCCTGGAAATGCTGGATCGCGTCAACGAACTGAACCGCAAGCATGCCAGCGACAACGGCTACCCGCAGCTCGCCATTGGAGTCGGCGTGCACACCGGCACGGTCACGGCAGGCAACGTCGGTTCTCGCAGCCGGCTCGAGTATTCCGTGATAGGCGAGGCCGTAAATCTCGCCTCCCGCCTCGAGTCGCTCACCAAGGAGTTCAAAACGCCCATTGTCATGAGCCCCGATACCCACGCCCTCGTCAAAGAGCGTTTCCCAACGCGGCTTCTCGGTGAGACACTTGTCCGCGGATTCGCCGAGAAAATTCCCGTGTTCACGGCTACGAAGCCCGCGGCCTCAGAGGTTGTTTCATGAACGGGCAATCGAGATGGCTGGCGCCATTGTATGCGTTCGCCGTCTGTTTCGCCGCGACGGCGTCGCTGCAAGCGGCTGCGCAAACCCCCGCGAATCCGCCGTCGCAGGCGCAGCCGCCAAACCCCGTCCCTCAAAAACCCGACGACCCGAAGGCGCATTCTCGAAAGCGCGTGGTCTCCGATCTCTCCGGCTTTGATCTCCTCGGTTCCGGCAAGCAACCCACCGTCGTAGGAGCGACTCGCTCGGTCACGCGCCCCGTCGCCCTCGCTCCCCGCCTCGGCAGGATTTACGGCCTCATGCCCGTTTTTTTCTGGAGTTACGACGCCGGCGCCGAAAATGCGGCCTTCGTTCTGGAAGACGACGCGCAGAAGGAATTGTTCCGCACCCAAGCGCACGGGAGACTGTTTCGATATCCCGCCGGCGCGCCCCGTCTCGAACCCGGCAAAACCTACTTCTGGCGGGTTGCCGTGCCGCTGGGCATGCTCGGCACCGTCGAGTCCGATCCGGTCGGATTCGTCGTACTGTCGCCGGCAGAACGCGCTGAGGTGGAAAAAGCACTCGCTGCGATCTCTTCCTCCGACCCTTTCCAGCAGGCTCTCGACCACGCGCGTCTGCTCACCGAACGCCGGCTCTGGTACGACGCAATCGCTGCCTACACCGATCTCATCGCGGGCTTCCCGGATCGCGCTGTCCTTTACGAAGAGCGCGGCACCATCTATGCGCAGATCGAAGCGACGCGCTCGCTCTCCGACCAGGACTTTGCCCGGGCAGACACCCTGACGCCCGCCCGGCCCTGATCACTCACAAGGGAATCTCAGCTACCCTGCCACGCTTGACGCCGGGCCACCGCTCGCGGTTAGAATCAAGGCGTGAGCGAAACCCACAAAACGGAAACGGCCACCGAACCCGGCGCCAAGCCGCCCAAACTTATCCATCGCGTATGCATCCAGTGCAACAACATGTTTACAGTCACGCCCGACAAATTCGACGCCAAGCAGTGTCCCAACTGCCACAAGGGCTGACCCCTGCGTAACCTTTCCAGGCCGCGCCGCGTACTCATCTGAAGAATCGCCCATGATTGAAGCCCGCGGCCTCACCAAAGTTTTCCAGGACAAGAAACGGGGCGCCGTGCGCGCCGTCGAAGGCGTCAGCTTCCGCTGCGAGCCGGGACGCATCTACGGCCTGCTGGGCGCGAACGGCGCGGGAAAAACCACCACGCTGCGCATGCTCGCTACCATCCTCGCGCCCACCTCGGGTGGCGCAACCGTCGCCGGCTTCGACGTGGTCGGGGAGCCGGAGCGGGCGCGCGCCTCGCTCGGCTTCCTTTCCACCGCCACGGCGCTTTACGGCCGGCTTACCGCGCGCGAATTTGTGGAATATTTTGGCCGCCTGCACGG
>JASHRU010000015.1 GCA_030037225.1 Candidatus Acidiferrales bacterium
GCGCTCATGCTCGACCTCGATCACTTCAAGCGTTTCAACGACACGCTTGGCCACGCGGCAGGTGATGCGACGCTGCGTTCCATCGGCAACTTCCTCCAGTCGCGCATGCGCAAGGACGATATCGTGTGCCGCTACGGCGGCGAAGAGTTCACGATCATCATGCCGGAGTCGTCGCTGGAAATTGCCACGCAGCGCGCGGAACGCCTTCGCGAGGATTGTAAGCGCCTGGAAATTTCCTTAAACGGACAGTACCTCGGCAACGTCACGTTTTCGGTCGGCATCGCTTGCTTCCCCGACCACGGAACGACCGCCGAGCAACTCCTGCACACCGCCGATCTCGCCCTCTATCGAGCGAAAGCCGCAGGCCGCGATCGCGTGATGTCCGGCGCGCGTCCCACGGAGCCCGCGGCGCACTGAGTTCGCTGGGTCCTGCCTCGCTTGGGAAAAGCTACTCGCTGGAAGTAGCCGTTGCGTCGGAGCCCGAGCCGCTGACGGCAGCCGCAGCGGCCGACTCCGGCTGCGCAGCAGCCGCTGCCGGTTCCTCGGCTGCCGGAAATCCTTCGGATGCCTGTGCCGGAGCCGCAGGCGCGGCCTCCGCGCCCGGCTTCGCTTCGGCCTCAGGCTCTTTCGGGACGGGTGGAGCGGTGAGCGTGCGGAGGCGCGCGGCGAGCGCTTCCGCGAAAAGATCCACGAGAAATCGCGCGGCGGCTCCGCTCGCGTCCAGCTCTGGAAAATATTCGCACAGCTCGATGGCCAGCAGTTGCGGCGCGGCCACCACTTCCGCCAGCGCCTCGCGAATGTGCGAGGCATCCAGCGAGCCTTCGGCCGGAAAGCCGCAGGCGGTGAAGTCCGGGCTGGAAATCACATCCACGTCGTAATGCAGGATGAAGGGCGTCTGCTGCGAGTGGATCCGCTCGACGGCCTCGCGCGCGGTCGCGGCGGGGCCTCGGCGGAGAATATCAGCCGCGTAGTAAGCGCGAAGCGGCGTCGAGAGCAGCACCTGCTCCTCGGGCGGGTCGAGCCGTTCGATGCCGTAGAGCGCCAGGTTCGGCTCGCGGACCATCGGCATGTCGGCGGAGAAACGCACAATCTCCGCCGCGCCGCGGCCGATCAGGTGCGCCACAGTCATACCGTGCACGCAACCGGAGGGAGTGGTGGTTGGCGTGTTCAGATCCGCGTCGCGGTCCATCCAGAAAACGCCCACTTCGCGGTAGTAGCGGCGCACGCCCGCGACGGTGCCGGGAGTGATGGCGCAGTCGCCGCCGAGAATCAGCAGCAACGCGCCGGATTTCACGGCCACTTCCGCTTTCAACCGCAGCGCGCTCATCGCTTCCACCACAGCCGCGGTATTGCGCGCGCGCGGATGCTCTTCATCGGGCTGATAGGGAAAGGTAGGAGTATCGCCGTGGTCGATGACTTCGTATCCCGCAGCTTCCAGCCGGGCCGCCAGGCCCGCGGCGCGTAGTGCTGCGGGAGCGCGCTCAGTTCCTGGCCCGTGTGAGCCGGCGCTCGAAGGGACGCCGATCAGCGCGACCTTTTTCGGGTCACGGTGGATTTTAACCGCCAAGCACCTGCCCTTTCGCTTTACACGCCCCGCAGTCCGGCCATTCCCCCCGGAATCACCTGCGGAACGCCCCTAGCCAGCCGCCGGCCCGACCGCGGCCGAAGCGGGAACAATCGAAACCAGTTCGGGCGGCAGCGTGAAGCGCACGTCTTCTCGAATGAAGTCGAGATCGCTCTGCTCGCTAAATCCGAGGCTTGCCAGCCGCTCGCTCACCTGCTGCACCAGAATCTCGGGCGCCGAGGCGCCTGCCGTCAATCCGACGCTGCCCACGCCGTCGAGCCAGGTGGGGTCGATGTCGTTCGCGTCTTCAATCAGGCGCGCCTGCGTGCCGCCGCGCTGCGAGACCTCCACCAGGCGGTTGGAATTCGAACTGTTGGCCGAGCCGACCACGAGGATCAGGTCCACTTCCTTGCCGATCTGCTCGACGGCCTCCTGGCGGTTTTGCGTGGCGTAGCAAATGTCGTCGGAAGCGGGCCCCAAAATATTGGGAAAACGCTGGCGAAGCCGCGCCACGATTTCCTGCGTGTCGTAGAGGCTCAGCGTGGTCTGCGTCAAGAAGGCGAGGCGATTCGGGTCTTCCACTTGGAGCTGGTCTACTTCCTCGACGCTGCCAACCACGAGCGTGCGGTCGGGCGCTTCGCCGGATGTGCCGACGATTTCCTGATGATCGCGATGGCCGATCAGGATGATGGTGCGGTTTTCGCGAGCGAAGCGAAGTGCTTCCATGTGAACTTTTGTCACCAGCGGGCAGGTGGCGTCGATCACGCGCAGGGCGCGCGTCCGTGCCTGGTCGCGGACCGCGGGCGGCACCCCGTGGGCGCTGAAGATGAGCACAGCGCCGTTGGGGACCTCCTCGACGGATTCGACAAAGATGGCGCCGCGAAGCCGTAGCTGGTCCACAACGTAGCGGTTGTGGACGATTTCGTGGTGGACATACACGGGCGGGCGGAAGATTTCCAGGGCGCGCTCGACGATTTCCACGGCGCGCACCACTCCGGCACAGAAGCCGCGGGGGCTGACGCGTACCAGCTTTCGCTGGGGATGCGGATCGACGGACGGTTTGGCCGCTGCTTCGCTCATAAACGTCTTATGATACACGAGTTGCTGTGTCCTCCCCAAGTGCGATATCCCGCCTTTAGAGCCAAATGTGTAGCCCCCTCGCTTGCCTCGCAGTAGCAGTCGCATCGCATAGGCGGGTCCTCCCTCCTCGGCCTTCGTAGGGGCGCTGCCTGCCTGCCGCAGGCAGGCTTGCTGCGTCCTCTTTAGGGGACGCGATATCCCGCCCAAAAAGCCAAACGTGTGGTCTTTCTCCCTCGTCCTTCCGCTTTGCCCTTTTGGAGTGCGGCGGCGGCCGACGAAGGGCCGTCTGCCCCTCTAACCACTAGCCCGCTAACCACTGCCTCATGGCCCTAACCCACGTTGCCAAAAATTTCGTCGAAATTACACCCTGTGCGCCGGGCGCACAACCCAATCTAATGGGTCCCTTTTTGACTCGGGGGCCCGTGTACATCACTTTTCAACCTCTTTCTCCCTGCTACTCACCCGTTTCGGACGGGCAGGGGCAAGCGCGACAAGGGAATAGTGGGATAAGCTGTCGCCGGTCACGAATGGAAGACGAGAGGAGTCAAGCTTGGCTGGATTCAAGGTCGATCTGGAAGCGCAACGAGCGGCGATGGCGAAGCTCGGTTTCCTGCTGGGCAGATGGAAAGGAGAGCTGCGCGTGTATCGCGGATCGGAACAGCCCGCCGTGTT
>JASHRU010000139.1 GCA_030037225.1 Candidatus Acidiferrales bacterium
ATTGTTCCTTTCTACGATCGCTCCTCGCTGATTGCCGTCACCACGCACACGGTTCTGCACAACCTGATCTTCGGCTGCCTGCTCGTCTTCATGATCCAGTGGATTTTTCTCGGCAACCTTCGCAGCGCCGTCATCGTGGGTCTCAACATACCCTTTGCGCTCTTCTTCGCCACGATTCTCCTGGTGATTACGGGCGAAAGCGCGAACCTGCTGTCGGTGGGCGCGGTGGATTTCGGCATCATCGTGGATTCGGCCGTCATTCTGGTCGAAAACATCTTCCGCAATTTTCAGAGAAGCGAGGAGGAGCGCCAGAGCCTGTTCGATCGCCTGGCGCAAGGCGCCTGGGGGTCAGACCCGACCCAGAAAGCGGATAACGCGCCTCCGGGCCACGGCTGGACGCAGCGACTGCGCCTGATCCTGATCAGCGCCATCCAGGTGGACAAAGCCGTTCTGTTCTCCGCGCTCATCACGGTGGCCGGGTTCGTGCCGTTGTTCACCATGCAGGGAGTCGAGGGCCAGATTTTCGGCCCGATGGCGCGCACCTATGGCTACGCGCTGGCCGGAGCATTGATCGCCACATTCACCATCACTCCCGTTCTGGCTTCCATGCTCCTCCCCGTCCATGTCAAGGAATCCGAGACAACGGTCGTCCGTCTTTTGCACCGGCTTTACAATCCGTCGCTCCGCTTCGCGCTCGCTCGCCGACCGGTTGCCGTCGCGATGGGCATGGCCTTTCTGGCGCTGTCGGCTTTCCTGGGCATGCGGCTGGGCAGCGAATTCTTGCCCCACCTGGAAGAGGGCAATTTCTGGATTCGCGCTTCCATGCCCATCACGCTTTCCCTCCAGGACGGTGAAGCCGCCACCCGGAAAATGCGCGAGATTCTGCTCCGGCACCCTGAAGTGATCACCGTGGTTTCCCAGCACGGCCGGCCCGACGACGGCAGCGATGCCGCGCCTTTCTCCAACGTCGAACTTTTCGCGCCGCTCAAACCGTTCGACGAGTGGCCGTCCGGCCTCACCAAGGAGAAGCTTACAGACCAGATTCAAGCGGAATTCGACAACGAGCTGCCCGGCATCATTTTTAACTTCTCGCAGTACATCGAGGACAATATCGAAGAGGGCATTTCGGGCGTCAAAGGGGTCAATTCGGTCAAGATTGTCGGGCCGAATCTGGAAACCCTCACGCTACTGGCCGAGCAGGTCCGCGACCAGCTCGAGCAGGTTCGCGGCATCACCGACCTGGGCATCTTTCCGGTCCTGGGCCAGCCCAATCTGAACATCAAGGTGGATCGAGAGAAGGCCGCTCGCTACGGCCTGAACTCAGGCGATGTGAACTCCGTGATCCAGGCGGCTATGGGCGGGGCCGTGGCCACCGAAATCCTCGAAGGGGACCGGCAATTCGACCTGGTCGTTCGCTACACGTCCGGGTATCGCGACAGCATCGAGGCGGTCCGTAACATCAAGGTTGCCTACACAACCGCAAGCGGAGCGAACGCATACATTCCGTTGAGCGAATTGGCCACGGTCACCCTGGATACCGGAGCCGCCTGGATTTATCACGAGAGCGTTCAACGATTCATCCCCGTCAAATTCAGCGTCCGGGGCCGCGATCTCGGCGGGACCGTCGAGGAGGCGCAACAACGGATCGCGGCGAACGTCAAGCTTCCGTCGGGCTACCGCCTGATTTGGGCCGGCGAGTTCGGAGACTTGCAGGAGGCTAAGAAGCGGCTGGAGATTATCGTCCCGCTCAGCCTGGTGCTGATTCTGGGGCTCCTCTACAGCATGTTCAATTCGCTGCGCGATTGCCTTCTGGCATTGGCGGGAATCCCGTTCGCTGTCGCCGGCGGGGTGATGGCGCTCTACGTCTCCGGCCTCAACTTCAGCATTTCCGCCGCCATCGGCTTTGTCTCCCTCTTCGGCGTCTCGGTGATGGATGGCATTCTGATGATCACCTTCTACAACCAGGAACGGGCTCACGGCCTGGCGCCGCTCGATGCCATGTACCGGGCCGCTTCCACTCGCATGCGCCCGCTGTTGATGACGGCGCTTTCCGCCTGCATCGGCCTGCTTCCCGCGGCCATTTCTACTGGCATCGGCAGCCAGGTGCAGCGGCCGCTCGCCACCGTAATCGTGGGCGGCATGCTGGTGGGTCCCATCATGCTGCTTCTCGTGGTACCGGCTTTGCGAATGATGTTTCTCGGGGGCGATAACCACACCGCGCCGCAGGCGGTGACGAAATGAAAATCAGCGGTCTCCTATTTTTCACGCTAGCCTGGCCCGCTTTGGCACAGGTCACAGCGCATTCGCTCCCGCAGCAGCAAACATCCGCTCCTCTGGCGGCTGAAAGTACGTCTTCGAACAGGAGGGAAACGCGCGGCGTCACCCAGACGACTCTGCAACGGGACCTCGGTCATAACTCCGGCCCTGGCCGATCTCGCGCAGTCGTGAAATCGAGCAGCCCAACGCCGCCACATCGCCCCGCGAACGGACGCCCAAATTCCACCGTGGAAACTGCGGCGGCCGCCCATCCGCCCGTTCCAGCACGATCGGGAGTCGCTGGCGCGCCCGCAATCCGTCAGAACACAGGCTCTGCCACAGCCGGCCATCTTCGGCCGCAAGCAAGCTTCGCAGCCACGCATTCATCGCCTGCCACGGCGCGGCATCGCGGGGACAACCCTGCAGCCGTGGGCGGAGCAGCGAACTCTGCGTCCGGGAATCCAGGGTCGCTCAACGGCAGCCTGATGAAGCGCAGGCCCTGAGGAATTCAAATGAAACTCCGCCATAAATTTCACTTCGCCCCCGCAGCCGCGCTTCCGGCCCTGCTGCTCGTCGCTGGCTGCACCGTCGGCCCTGACTTTAAGAAGCCCCCTGCGCCAGACGTATCCGCCTACACTTCCGCGCCGGTCGCGGCCACGAGCAGCACTCCAAACGTTTCCGCCGGGGAAGCCCAGCGTTTTCTCGAACGGAGCGACATTCCCGGAGACTGGTGGGCGCTGTTTCATTCGCAGCCGCTCAACGATCTCATCGAGCGTTCGCTCAAGGCCAATCCCGACATCAAGGCTGCCCAGGCGGCGCTAATCGTCGCAAGAGAGAATGTGCTCGCTCAGCGTGGCGCCTATTATCCGAGTGTTACCGCAGGCCTCTCCGGTACGCGTGCCAAGTCCTCCGGCAACCTTTCTCCCGTTACCAACACGAACGCCTTGAATTACAGCCTCTATACCCCGGAAGTCAGCGTCTCCTTTGTCCCCGACGTGTTCGGGCTGAACCGGCGCACCGTGGAATCGCTGCAGGCTCAAGCGCAGCAGGCGCGTTTCGCCCTGGCCGCGACGTACATCACCCTGAGCTCCAACGTCGCCGCTGCCGCCATCGAAGAGGCGTCGTTGCGCGCGCAGATTGACGCGACGCACGAGCTCATCACCATCAACACCGGCATGCTGGAAGTCCTGCGCACGCAATTTGCGAAGGGCTACGTGAGCCGGCTCGACGTGGCCGCGCAGGAAGCGCAGCTCGCGCAGGTGGTGGCGGCCCTCCCCCCTCTGCTCAAGCAATTGGCCCAGCAGCGCGACCTTCTCGTGGTTCTCGCGGGCGGCTTTCCCAATCAGGATCCTCCTGAGAAGTTTGAACTCGCGAATCTGCAGCTTCCGCAGGAGTTGCCGGTAAGCGTTCCTTCACTGCTCGTGGAGCATCGTCCCGATGTCCGTCAGGCCGAAGAAAACCTTCACTCGGCCAGCGCCCAAATCGGGATCGCGATCGCCAATCGGCTCCCAAGTTTCATGTTGACCGCAGACGCGGGCAGCATGGCAAAGGTTTTCGGGCAACTCTTTACCGGGAGCACAGGCTTTTGGGACGTGACCGCGGGCGTCGCACAGCCCGTTTTCGAAGGCGGCACGCTTCTGCATCGCGAGCGCGCCGCCAAGGCTGCCTACGACCAAGCCGCCGAGCAGTATCGCGGTACGGTGCTCACCGCATTTCAAAATGTGGCGGACACACTCAACGCGCTCCAGCAGGACGCCGACGCGCTAAAGGCCGCGGCAGCCGCCAAAGATGCTGCCTGGGTGACTCTCGAGCTGGCCAGAAAGCAGTATCAGACCGGATATGCAAATTACCTTGCGCTGTTGAACGCGGAGCAGGCCTATCAGCAGGCGCTGATTAACCTGGTTCAGGCGCAAGCCAATCGCTACGCGGATACAGCAGCTCTCTTTCAGGCTCTCGGGGGCGGCTGGTGGAATCGGGCCGATATTCCTTAAAACTGAGGTCTGCGAACCCTTGTAGATTCAGCCAGTCTTGTCCCCACAGTGTCCCGCCTCGCCTCGCAGATGACCGGCTCCAGAGCTCGGCTGCCGGCGTTCACCGGATTGGAAACTTCTATGTATGATGTTTGCAGGCGTGAAACCCAGGCGCCGTCCGCCGGCGCCAGGCTCGCGCTACAGGTTTCTCACACAGACTGAGGAGAGGTTAACTCGAGGCTTTCCGGCCACAAGGGATGGGCAACGCCGCGGCAGGCGCTACACACGGGTCGTCCAAGCCGCTTGACCTCCTGAGCTCGGGCTACACAGGCTCGAGCTATACGGTTCCCAATGGGGCCCAGCAGTACGTAACACCATAGCCCGGGGTTTTGGCATCTTTCTCTTACGAAAGGCTCGCTGGACTCATGCTTTGGAGCGGAAGGAGATCCATGATGTCCAAATCTGCCGGCGCGCACGCGGCCGCGCTGTTTTTCCTGCCGCTGTGTGTGCTCTTTGCCGGCTGCGGACGCAGCAATGCGGATCAGAAGGCGGAGGCGCCGCCTCCGGCCGTAGTGGAAAAGGAATTTGATCCGAACAATCTGCAGGTGGATCACCCCGAGCAGTTTCCTTTGGCGGTCGCCGTCGAGCACAAATCCGTTCCCGCCCTCAATGTGACCGGTGTCGTCCAGCCGGATATCGCGCGGGCCGTGCCTGTCATTTCCCTCGCCTCCGGCCGCGTTGTGGAAGTCAAAGCGCGTTTGGGCGACCAGGTGAAGAAAGGCCAGTTGCTGTTGCGCGTGCAAAGCCCCGATGTTTCCGGCGCGTATCAGGTTTACCTCAAAGCCCGGAACGACGAGCGCCTGGCAAGCACCCAGCTCGAGCGAGCGCGGGATCTCTACGCGAAGGGAGCCATCTCGAAAAGCGTTCTCGAAACCGCGGAAAACGCCCACCAGGACGCCACGGTTGATCTCCAGGCCGCCCTCGAACAATTGAAGGCCCTCGGCGTGGACAAGGACCACCCCACCGGGATCGTGGATATTCTGGCGCCCATCTCCGGTATCATCACCGACCAGCAAGTCACGAACGCCGCCGGAGTTCAGGGACTCTCGGGGCCGAATCCCTTCACGATTTCGGATCTCTCCTATGTCTGGATCATTTGCGACGTCTATGAAAACGATCTCGACGCCGTGCATCTCGGCGAGTCTGCGGAAATCCGGCTCAACGCCTATCCCGATAAAGTGCTGAAGGGGCGCATCGACAACATCCTCCCCTCGCTCGATCCCAGCTTGCGCACTGCCAAGGTCCGGCTGGAAGTGGCCAATCCCGGCCTGATGCGGCTGGGAATGTTTGTGACCGCGACCTTTTTCGGCAAGCAGCCCGAGACGCATGCGGCCGTTCCCGCCACCGCCATCCTGCACCTGCACGACCGCGACTGGGTCTACGTCTCCGCCGGGGGCAACAAATTCAAGCGCGTCGAGATTTCCGCCGGCGCCGTGTTTTCCGGAAATATGCAGGAGGTTCTCTCCGGCATCGAGCCGGGCGCGAAAGTGGTCCAGAACGCGCTGGTGTTCCAGAACACGGTGGAGCAGTAGATGATCCAGCGCCTGGTTGACTTCGCGCTCGACAATCGATTTCTGGTGCTCGGCGTGGCGGTTCTGCTATTTGCCTGGGGGCTCGTATCCTTCCACCAGCTTCCGGTGGAGGCCTATCCCGACGTGGCGAACAATTACGTCGAGATCATCACGCAGTGGCCGAGAATTTCCGCCGAGCAAATCGAGCAGCAAGTCACCATTCCGCTGGAAACCGCGATGAACGGCATTCCCCATGTCGTACATCTGCGTTCCTTCTCCCTCTTCGGGCTTTCCGACCTGAAGCTCATTTTTGACGATGAGGAACAGGACTCCTGGAACCGCGAGCGCGTGCTGGAAAGGCTCTCGCAAGTCACGCTGCCGCAGGGTGTCGTGCCGACCATGGGGACCGATTGGAGCCCGGTGGGGCAGATTTACTTCTTCACGCTCAGAAGCACGAACCCGAGCTACGACGTGATGGAGCTCAAATCGCTCGAAGATTGGGTGGTGGAGAAGAATCTGAAGGCCGTTCCCGACGTTGTCGATGTGGCCAGCTTCGGCGGGCCCACCCGGGAATACCAGGTCCGCCTGGATCCCAACAAATTGGTGGCCTACGGCCTGAGCATCGCGCAGGTGGAGCTGCAACTCGCCGGCAACAACGCCAACGCCGGAGGCAGCTTCATTGAGTCCGGCATGCAGCAGGTCAACATCCGCGAAGTGGGCCTGGTTCGAAGCGTTCGCGACATCGAGAACACGGTGCTTCTTGCCAAGGGCGGCATCCCGCTCAGAGTCAAGGACATCGCCGTCGTCGCCCAGGGGCCGAAGATCCGCCTGGGCCAGTTCGCGCGCGCGGTCCACCGCGAGGACGGAAAAATCGTGGACAACGACGACGTGGTCTCCGGGATCGTCCTGCTGCGCAAGGGAGCAAACGCGGATCAGGTGCTCGAAGATCTCCACGCCAAGGTCAAGGAGCTCAACGAGCGCATTTTGCCCGCCGGCGTGAAGCTGGTCCCCTTCATCGACCGCAGCGACCTGGTCAAGTTCACCACGCACACGGTGCTGCGGAACCTCACCGAAGGATTCCTGCTTGTCTCCGTCATTCTTTTCCTGTTCCTGGGAAACGTGCGCGCCGCCCTTATTGTCGCGCTCACCATTCCATTTTCGCTCCTCTTCGCGGCCACCTGCCTCAAGCTGTCCGGCATCCCCGCAAACCTCCTCTCGCTCGGCGCGCTGGATTTCGGCATGGTCGTGGACGGCGCTGTGGTCATGGTGGAGAACATTGTCAGTCACATGGGGCGTCAGTCAGCCGCAGAACGAGGCATTAAGGAAACGGTTTTCAACGCCGCGCACGAAGTGCAACGGCCCGTGTTTTTTGCCATCGCGATTATCATCACGGCCTACCTGCCGATTTTCACCCTCCAGCGGGTGGAAGGCCGTCTGTTCAAGCCTATGGCTTGGACCGTCGCATTCGCTCTGCTCGGGGCTCTGCTCTTTTCGATGCTGGTCGCGCCGGTCCTTTCCAGCCTGCTCTTCCGCCAGGGTGCGCGCGAGTGGCGGAATCCGCTGCTCGGCTACATGATCAGCCACTACCAGCGGCAGCTCAACTGGGCGATCCACCATCGCGCGGTCACCGTGGGAGCCGCCCTTGCGGCCTTCTGCGGCGCGATGGTGCTCACCTTCGGCGGCTTCATCGGCTCCGAGTTCCTGCCGCATCTGGACGAGGGTGCCCTGTGGGTGCGCGGCACGCTGGCGCCGAGCACCGGACCCAGCGAGAGCATCCGCCTGGCCAACCAGGCGCGAATTCTCCTCTGCTCGTTTCCAGAGGCGACCGAATGCACCAGCCAGACCGGTCGGCCCGACGATGGAACCGACACCACCGGCTTCTTCAATACGGAATATTTCGTCGGTTTGAAGCCCAAAGAGGAGTGGCGGCCCGCGTTCCACGAAGACAAGGACCGCCTCATCGCGGCGATGAACCGGGAGCTGGAAAAAATCCCCGGCGCCAGTTGGGGATTTTCCCAGCCCATCGAAGACAACATGGAAGAGGCGGTAAGCGGGGTAAAGGGCGAACTCGCTACCAAGGTGTTCGGCGACGATCTGGCCGTTCTGGAAGACAAGGCGGATCAGATCGCCGGGATCATGCGCCGCATCCGTGGAATAGAGGATTTGGGCGTCCTCCGCGTGCTCGGCCAGCCCAACTTCAATTTTGAAGTGGATCGCGCGCAGGCCGCGCGCTACCAGATCAACGTCGCCGATGTGCAGGACGCCATCCAAACGGCTGTCGGCGGAAATGCGCTCACGCAGGTGCTGCAGGGGGAGCAGCGCTACGATCTCGTGCTGCGCTATCTGCCGCAGTTCCGCGACACCCGCGAGGCCATCGAGAAAATCCGGCTCCTCTCACCTTCCGGCGAGCGCGTCTCCCTCGCCCAGCTCTGCCGCATTACCGAGCGCGACGGAGGCTCGGAAATCTATCGCGAGAGCAATCAGCGTTATGTGGCCATCAAATACAGCGTGCGCGGCAGGGATTTGGGCGGCGCCGTGGAGGAAGCGATTCACAGAGTCAGCCTGCAGGTTCCGCTCCCCCGCGGCTATCACATCGATTGGGAAGGGGAATACGAAAGTCAAAAGCGCGCCGAGGCGCGGCTCTTCGTCATCGTTCCGCTCACCATCCTGATCATTTTTTTCATTCTCTATTCCATGTTCCGTTCGTTCAAATGGGCAGCCCTGATCCTGATCAATGTTGCCCTCGCGCCCATCGGCGGCTCGCTGGCTCTGCTCCTCACCGGCACGCATTTCAGCGTCTCCTCGGGCGTAGGCTTTCTGGCTCTCTTTGGCGTGTCGGTGGAGATCGGCGTCATCATGCTGGAATTCATCAATCAGCTCCGCGCCCGCGGATACTCCATTCCGAATTCCGCCATCGAAGGAGCCGTCTTGCGGCTCCGTCCGATCACGATGACGATGCTCGTAGCGACTCTGGGACTGCTGCCCGCGGCCATGTCGCACGCCATCGGCTCGGATTCGCAGCGGCCGTTTGCGATTGTCATTGTCGGCGGCCTGCTCGCCGATTTGGCCATCAGCGTATTCTTGCTGCCCACTTTATACGTGTGGTGCGCGCGGCCCGACGACCGCCTCCCTGGTCTGGAACGCCGCTTTGACGAAAGCTGAGGCACAAAGCGCGCGGCAGCGTTGTGACGCCCGCTCCGCGCCCGCCATTGACAGCCGCCGGTCCCGGGACTAGCGTACCCGCCAACATGAGCGCCCGCAGGCTCACCTTGCGACTTCTGCCCGCAGCGTTTGCCATATGCCGGCTCGATCCCGACGATCCGATTCCGGCGTGGTTTCCCCGCCGCGGTTTCACCGCTGCCATCCGGGCAGACGACGAGCTGTCCATCTATTGCAATGAGGACGCTGTGCCGGAGGACGTGCGTGCCGTGCGCGGCTGGCGGGCTTTCCAGCTCGTGGGGCCGTTCGACTTCTCCGAAACCGGCGTGATTGCCGCCGTGGCGGGGCCTCTGGCCGAAGCCGGCATCAGCATTTCCGTTCTGGCCACGCACGATACGGATTACCTCTTCGTCCGGAACGATGCACTGGAGAGCGCGGCTGAAATCCTTCAGGCGGCAGGCCATCGCGTCGTTGGGCAAGACTGACTCTGCTCTTTCGATCCGTAGCTCCATGGCGGAACTGGCATCCGCCGTTCGGCAAGCGTATGCTCCCCACAGGAACGCGCGCCGCTTCCGGTCCGCTTCGTGCTGCACAGGAGATTAGCGGGCGTACGTAAGAGCATCTCTCCCGTTGCAGTTCGCATCGGAGGAAGAACGAGGCCGTCCAAGAGAATAACTATGAGGCGAGGGAACACGCTTCCGCTGTCGTTACTCGGCGCAGCGCTCTGCTGCCCGGCGATGCTCGCCGCGCAAGATCCGCAACCCGCACCGGGCCCGCTCCCGCCCCCTCCTGTGCCTGTGCAACAGCCTGTGCCGCCTGCTCCTCCCGCACCGTCGCCCGCTGTGGCCGGCCCCGCCGCAAACCAGAAGCAAATTCAGGTGCCCGTGGGCACGCACCTGCCGCTCGTTCTGCACAATGGTATTTCCACCCGCAACGCCAAGCCCGGCGATCCCGTTTACCTCGAGACGGTGTACCCCATTCTGGTTGGCGACCGCATCGTGATCCCCGCCGGCACCTATGTGAGCGGCGAGATCACCGACGCGAAACGGCCGGGGCGCGTCAAGGGCCGCGGTGAAATCATGCTGCGCCTGACGAACATGATTCTTCCCAACGGCTACTCCGTCAGTCTGCTCGCCACTCCCAACGATGCCAACGGCGGCGGGGCCGACACCGTGGACAAAGAAGGGAAAATCAAGAGCAACACCAACAAATCCGGCGACGCCAAGACCATCGGCGAGACCACCGCCGGCGGCGCGACGATTGGGGCCATCACCGACGGAGCGAAGGGCGCGGGTATCGGCGCGGGCGTGGGCGCCGCCGTCGGTCTCGCCGCGGTCATGCTCACGCGTGGTCCCGAAGTGAATTTGCCGCGCGGCTCTTCCCTTGACGTCGTGTTGGATCGCCCCATCCTGCTCGATTCCGCCCGCGTTCAATTCACGGATCCCGGCCGCGCAACCACACTCCCGGGCCCGCGAAATCGCTGAACCATTCGCAGTTTGTTTCAACCGGGAAAGCGGAAAGCGCCGTTCAGCGCGCCACGGTTTGCGCCCGGTTGGCAAACCGCATTGCGGAAAACGGTTCTACGGGCAGGCTGGTTTTTCCTTCCGTAATCCATTCGCCCAGCGCGCGCGCTGTCGCCGGAGCCAGCAGGATCCCGTTGCGAAAATGTCCGGTGGCAAACCACAGGCCTTCCACGTCCACCGGCCCCAGCACGGGCAGATGGTCCGGCGTGTCGGGCCGCAAGCCGCTCCACGTCTCCACAATCGGCGCGGCCGCAAGCTCCGGGATCATGCGCACCGCATCGGTCAGCAGTCGCCCGATTCCTCCCGGCGTCACCGCCTTCTCGAAGCCGGCGTATTCCACCGTCGCGCCCACCAGCAGTCTGCCGTCCGCGCGAGGCACTAGATAGGCCGGCCCGCGCACCACGCGCCGCACCGGCATCCCGAAGCTTCGAGACGCCGGTCGCAGCGCCACCATCTGCCCGCGTGCCGGAATGGTCGGTGCATAGCGCTCCGCGCCCCGAATCTGCGTGCTGTATGAGCCCGCAGCCATCACCACGTGCTTTGCCGAGATGCGTCCCTGGCGCGTCTCGATTCCTTTCGTGCGCCCGCTTTCGCAATCAATCCTGGCTACCTCCACGCCCGTGCGTAGTTCTGCTCCCTCTCGTTGCGCCGCTTCCGCCACCGCTGCCGAAAGTTGGCGGTTGTCCACCGCGCCTTCGTCCGTCAGCAGCGCGCCTGCTGCCGCATCCGCTGCCAGTGCCGGCTCCATCCGCCGCAGTTCGACGGCATCGAGCGGTTTGGGCTGGAACGCGCTGTCGCGGAACAATGCCATCCAGGCCGCGCGGCGCTCTTCTGCGCCCTCCCCGAAAAATACTTCCAGGGCGCCGTCGCGGCGGTAATCGATCGTGCGTCCCGTGGTTTGTTCAACTTGTCGGACGAACTCGTTGTAGAGCGCAAAGCTCGCTCTGGCGAGATGGACCAGCGGAAGCGCCTCGGCCGATTCCGCCGCTGGCGTCAGCATGCCGGCCGCTGCCCAGGACGCTTCTTTGCCCGGCTCCTGGCGGTCCAAAACGAGCACGCGCAGTTTGCGTCGCGCCAATTCCCGCGCCACCGAGCAGCCGATGATTCCGGCGCCCACGACAATCACATCGTACGAGTCCACGCTCTGAGTCTAACCCACGGAAAAGGGGAATTCGAAGCCCAGGGAAGCGGGAGCGCGGCAAGTCTCGGCGCGAGTCCGGCTCCCGTCAGAGCGAATTCGCCAGCTCGATGGAAAGAAGCCGCGCCTTCTCCGCAAGGATGCGCGCGCGGCTCCAATCCGGAAATTCGCTCGCTTCGCGCGACTGCGCCAGAAAGCTCTGGATCTTCTCGACCATGTCTCGCTGGGCGTCGTTCAGATCGTGGCCGGAGGTTTTGCGAAGATTGGCTTCTGCCTCTGCAATCGATTTTTGCGTCTGGCTTTTCAGTTCCGCCTCTTCCGCTGGCGACATGCGCAGCGTGATTTGCGGCGGCGCGGGTTTGGGCGCGGGCGCCGGTGTTTCCGCGGGCGGAGCGGCTGGCGGATTGGCCGGGTGCGGTTTGGACTCCGTGGGCTTCGGCGCCGGGGAAGGCGCGGACGCGCTCTCCGACGTGGGTTTCGCGGGAGTCGGGTTCGCCGGAGCCGGCGCCGCTCCCGCCTCCGGGGCGGCGGGCTTTGCAGGCGCGGGCTGTGGGCTTCCCGCGGCAGGCGTTTCGTTCGTAGGCGCCGCGGCTTGCGCTGTCGTGTGGTGGCAGCCGATGGCCCCGGCGCACGCGAGCACGAGCACGGCCACCTGGACGCGTTGTGGGCTGGGCGGCATGGCGTCTCAACGGGCCAGCGGCAACTCGACCATAAACGTGGTGCCCTTGCCCGGTTCGGATTCGAAGTCTATCGAACCGTTGTGAATCTGCACAATGCGAAATGCGGTGGCCAGTCCCAGGCCGCTGCCGGAGGGCCGCGTGGTAAAGAACAGCTCGAAGACGCGCCGCCGGTGTTCGGGGGCAATCCCGTGTCCCGTGTCCGCCACTCGGATCTCCGCCGATTCTCCTTTGCGCCGCAGCGTGACCTCCAGTTTGCCGCCCTGCTTCATCGCTTCGCAGGCGTTGAGCACCAGGTTCATCAGCGCCTGTTGCAGCAGCGCCCGGTCCACGCGAACCGGCGGCAGCGCGTCCGGCTGCGTGACGCTCGCGCGAACGCCGGCGCGCTCGATCTGCGGCCGCGCCAGCGCGAGCACCTCGCCCACCAGTTCCGCGAGCTGCGTCTCTTCCAGGTGCAGCTCCACGGGCTTCGTAAAGTCCAGGAACCGCTTCACCACTCGGTCCAGGCGGTCGATTTCCGTGTCCAGCACCTTTACCGCAGCTTTCGCCGCCTCCGGGTCCGCCGGCAGGCTCTCGCGCAGGTTCTCCAGCCACAGCCGCATCGAGTTCAGCGGGTTCTTCACTTCGTGTGCGACCCCCGCGGTCACGCGCGCCAGCGCCGACATGCGTTCGGAGACTTCCAGTTCCGAGTCCAGCCGGTCCAGCGAATCGAGGTCGCGAAGCGTCACCAGCGCTCCCATCCGCGTCCCGCCCTCCGCGATCTCGCGTACGCTCACTCGCACTCGCTGCGGCCCGCCTCCGCCATTTAGCGCTACTTCCACCTGCTCCGTGGTGTGCAGGCGTCCGTCCGCTAAGCCTAGCGCGCGTCCCAGCGGCTGGTCGGCGGGAAACACCTGGGCCGCGGTGCGGCCGATCAGCTCCTGGGGCTTCTGCCCCACGAATTTTTCCACCGCGGGCGTGGCCAGCACCGCCTGTCCCGTGGCGGAAAAAACCAGCACGCCCTCGTCCATTCCCGCCGTGAGCGTGCTCAGGTTCTCGCGAAGCCCGCTGAAGATCGCGCGCACGCCCCGCAGTTGCTGCCCGATCTCGCTGATTTTCGTGCTCACCTGCCCCAGTTCGTCGCCGGAACGCAGCGGCTGCGCGTCGAACTGGCCCAGCGCGATCCGGTCGAGTTGCGCCGTGATCTTCTGCAGCGGCGCCAGCGTCATGCTGCTGATGAACGCGGCGAGCAGCGCGGAGATCAGCACGCCCGCCAGGGCGAACTGGCTCGCCGCGCGCAACGTGGGGGAAATCTCGTTGCGCAAGAGCGCCGAGTTCAGCTCCACGCGAATTTCCCCAAACGGCCTGGCTCCCAGGTTGAACGGCAGCGAGATTTCGTAGATGCGCGGCGGGCCGTAGAGCACGCGGAGCTGCTCCAGAAAGTCGAACTGCATCAGCGTATCCAGCCGCGCCCTCGGCAGCCGCAGGTGCCCGGCCAGCTCCGGATCGCTCGACACCAGCACCTCGCTCGCCTGGTCCACGATCGTCACTTCGTAAATGGAAGGGGAATAGCCCACCGCGGCCGCCAGCGCCGCGTTCAGCCTCGAATCGCGCTGCAGCACGTCGCGGACGTAGGCTTCCATGTCCGCGTCGCTCTCCGACGCGGGAGCCAGCCCGCGCGCCGCCGCGTCTTCCAGCGAATGTTGCGCTTCGTCGAAGACGAGCTGGCCCACGTAGTGCGCCCGGTCGCCCAGATTCCGGAATGTCTGCCGCGCCAGCGCGGCCACCGACACGAGGCAAACCAGCGCGACCACGGTAAGAACCAGCAGTGTCGTGGTAAGCGTGAACTTAGTCTTCAGGCGCAGCCGCATGGTCGTTCCCCGCGCTGGCGTATTCCCTCAGTTTGTTGTGCAGTGTCTTCAGGCTGATGCCGAGCAGCTCCGCGGCCCGCGTCTTGTTGTTGCTCGTGGCTTCCAGCGTCTGCCGGATCAGCTCCCGTTCGGCCTGCTCCACGGTCACACCGAGAGGAAATCGCAGTCCCACGAGCGAGCTGAGGCCTGGCGCGGGACGGCCGAATTGGGGCGGGAGATCGTGCCTGCTAATGGTGTCGTCCGAAGCCACAATTACCGCGTGTTCGATCACGTTGCGCAGCTCGCGGACGTTCCCCGGCCAGCTATGCGCGCGCAGGGCGTCCATCACCTCCGCGCTCACTCCGTGCACACGCTTCCCGTGCTTCGTTCCCACATCCGCCAGGATGGCCTCCACCAGCGCCGGCAAATCCTCTTTTCGCGCGCGTAGCGGAGGCAGGTGAATGTGAAAGACGTTTAGCCGGAAGTAAAGGTCCTGCCGGAGCTGCCCCTGCGCCACAGCTTGCTCGGGGTCTTTGTTCGTGGCCGCCAGCACCCGCACGTCCACCGGCGTCTCCGACTTTCCTCCCAGCCGCCGCACCTTCTTGTCTTCCAGCACGCGCAGCAGCTTGGCCTGCGTGGCCATGGGCATTTCGCCGATTTCATCCAGCAGCAGCGTCCCTCCATCCGCTAGCTCGAAGCAGCCCAGCCGCCGCTCTGCCGCCCCCGTAAACGCGCCCTTTTCGTGGCCGAAAATCTCGCTTTCCATCAGCGATTCGGGAATCGCCGAGCAGTTGATGGCCACAAACGGCCCGTCGGCCCGCGGCGACAACCGGTGCATCGCCCGCGCCACCACTTCCTTGCCCGCTCCGGTTTCCCCAGTTATCAGGACGGACGCGGTCGAAGGCGCAGCCTGCTCCACGGCCAGGCTGATTTCGCGCATCGCCTTCGACGCGCCCACCAGTTCGCTCAGGCGTCCGGTCGCCCGCAGCTCGCGCGTCAACGCCGCCACTTGCCGCCGGTCCCGTACGCGCCCCAGCGCCCGGTCCAGCAGCGCGCGCAGCACCAGCGGCTTCAGCGGCTTCTCGATGTACCAGAACGCTCCCGCTTCGATCGCCTGCACCGCCCGTTCTTCGCTCCCTTTTCCGGTAATCAAAATGGCCGGAACTTCGGCCAGCGCTTCGCCCAGTGCGCGCAGGAAATCCAGGCCGTTCATTCCCGGCAGCTCCACGTCCGCGATCACCACTGCCGGACGAAACGTCAGAAACGCCTCGAGCCCGTCCTCTGCGCTCCCCACTCCCAGTACGTCGCACCCCCACTTGCGCAGCAACGCTTCATAGCCCTTGCGCGCGTTTTCCTCGTCCTCGACGATGAGGATTCGCCCAGCCGCTGCCGCGTTTCCGTTCATGGCTCGTCTCCAGCTTAGGCATGGGTGATACTGCGTTGCAACGGTTCTCTTACGACCGTTCGCCTCTTCCGCCGCAGGAGCCCCCTTGCGCGCAGGACTCCAACACCCTTACTGCCAGTCATTTCGGGTCAGCTGGGAGGGCTCGAATCGAGCCGCGATTCAGGGACAAACGGGGAACGCGAAGGGGCTTACCTCGGCTCCCTTTTGGGGGCACTTTAGCGGCGTTGATGTCTCGGACAGGGCCAGGCCCGTCGCCACGCCTGCGACGCCGAGTCCAACCGTAACCCACGCCACTGTAGCCGCCGAGGTGACAACTGCCGCGGGCACTCCGCAAATGGGTGGGTTGGGATTCGCCACCTCGCCAGGGGACGAGAGCGTCGCTTGCCGTGTCTCGCCCTGATTCACCACGGCGCTTTTTCCGTCGTGCGCCGTGGATACGGTGAAGGAGCCCTGCTGCGCCATCAGACTGGCTGTGGTCGGTGAGGTTAGCGCAACGGTCCCGATTACCTGCCGACCTGCTGCGGGCTGAATCATGGCATCGCCCAATTGAACGTGCACTGCCTGCTGCGGCGTGGCTCGAAATGTGACCTGCCCGCGAAGGAGTTGCACCACAGATCTGTCGCCACACTTGAAGATTCGTACAGAGCTCCCGCCCGGCACGCGAACAGTAGCATTGTGCCCTATCAGCAGAATTGTTTCCCCATTCTGGGCGACCTCCACCACGTCGCCGTTCATGATGTTTGTGCCCTGGGCCACGTCGTTGCCATGAGCTACTGTGTATTTACTCGGCCCGGCGATTGCGGCCACTTGCGGTGCGGAGAGAGAGGGGCGCGCCATAAGGAGTGTGCTCAGAAGCACGGCAACCAGATGGCGCCAGTTCATACCCTTCGGGAGGACGCTGATTCCGAGCGGGCTGCGGCGCGCTCGAAACCCAGGCCCTAAACCCGCCGAGATGCTACCACCTCACGGCGCGCTGTCAAGCTCGGCTCTGCCCCGCACCCTGGCGGGCGCCGGGGGAGCAATCATGCTGCCTGCCTCCGGCAGAGGGACACACACGACTGTGACAAAGCTATGCCGCCTTAGCCCCTCATTGGACCTCCGGGGAACCCTGCGAATGAGTAAAGCGCAGTCGCTGGAGCGCCATCATTAGCTCTTTGAGAGAGGTAATGGAGTCCGTCGCCTCCTCAATCGCCTGTGGCAGTCTCTCCTGCAAAGCTGATTCGCCATCAGCTGAGATTTTCACTAGGTTCCCCAAGAGTCCGGAGAGC
This sequence comes from Candidatus Acidiferrales bacterium, assembly GCA_030037225.1. GTDB lineage: Bacteria > Acidobacteriota > Terriglobia > Acidiferrales > UBA7541 > JOPF136. The sequence continues at coordinate 16,797 of JASHRU010000139.1, forward strand.
GTGTTGCTCAGCTTATGCGTTTGTTGCATTAGGTGGTCAAGGGTCGGGACGAGTGCCTCATGACTCGAGGCGTTGTCGATCTCCTTGAGAAGGCTTTGAAACGCATCAAGCGAACGTGATCTAAAATGAGTATTCCCCCTGTTCATGAATCCCCCTAGTCTCTATCCGCGATAGTGTAACACAATCCTAACAACCAGCTATGTCATTTATTTGACTTATAATCGACGATAAAAGTTTCGCCCGACAAGAGTGGATTCGAAATCTTTAACCAACGGAACTCCCTGTGTTTGCGTGGGAGGCTGTTACTGAACCTCGAAATCCACAAGGATAAACTGCGCCGTCCCGCCCGCTAAGGCGACACCGTGTCCCCAGTAATACTGCCCCCCGAAGGTTATTCCCATCCAACCCACGTTCTGCCACGCCGCTGCGAAGTCCCCCGGGTCACTCAAACCATCCACGTTAGACCAGTGACCCGAGGTCAAGGGGATCGTGAAAGTGAGCGTCTGATTGTCCTGCGACCCGAGGTTATAGCCCGGCGAGGCCCACCACCGCCCGTTCGGTTCGA